>CANFPJ010000113.1 GCA_947448885.1 Comamonadaceae bacterium | reverse complement strand
GGCCCGGGTCGGTGGCTTTGCTCAGCGCTCGCCGCGCGCACCACATCCGACCATCCCGGGTGAAACCATTGATGTGAACCGCATGGCTGCGCAGGCCAAAAAACCGAAAAGCCGATCGTTCCAGGCGAAACCATTCTGGTACCGCTGGGTCGGGGTCGTGCGAAATGGCACCCCAATGGCTGTAACACTCATCGCGCCAACCCCTGATCAAACCTTGCTCGCGCAACCTTTGAGCGGCCAGCGCCAAGGCCTGCGAACGCTGCGCAGGTGAGAGGTGTTGTGCGTCCCAACGCACCTCGCCGGGCGCGCTGCTGATACCAGGGAGTGCGCCTTGCAGGGCTGGCACATGCGGGGCTTGTAACCACCCCAGAGGCTGTGTGCCCATGAAAAACCGCCACGAATCCACTGGATGGGGTGCCACGGCGCCATCCAGCAGGGCTTGCAGGCAAGCCTCATCAGCCGGTGTGAGCGCTTGGCGAAAGGACTCGGTGATCATGGTGCAATGGCTGGGCTTTCCATCATCCACAGATCAGGCTGCGCGGCCCATCAATCCACCTTGGTGTCGGTGATTTGCACCACCCGCGCCCATTTGTTCATCTCGGCGCGCACAAAACTGGCGAAGGCCTCAGGGGAGGAGCTGGCGGCCTCCACACCGATGTTGTTCATGGCAGCGCGGTAGGACGGGTCGCGGGCCGCCTTGACCAGCTCCGCGTTGAGTCGGTCCACCAAGGGCTTGGGTGTTCCGGCAGCCACAAACAAGCCCGTCCAACTGTCAACTTGGAAGCCGGGCACACCGGACTCGATGAAGGTCGGCAACTCTGGGGCCGTGGGCCAGCGTTTGCTGCCCGAGTTGGCAATGGCGCGGACCTTGCCCGATTTGACCAAGGTCATCGCATTGGTGATGGTTTCGATCATCATGGACACATTGCCGGCCAATAAATCCGACGAGGCCGCCCCGCCCCCTTTGTAGGGGATGTGCAACACGTCAATTTGGGCCGTGGTTTTGAGCAACTCGGTGGCCAAATGGGAAATGGATCCATTGCCTGCCGATGCGTAACTGAGTTTTCCGGGGTTGGCCTTGGCATAAGCGATCAATTCACCCAAGGTGTGGATGGGCAAGGACGCATTCACGATGAGCACACTGGGGTTCAGGGCCAGCAACGAAACGGGCAACAGGTCTTTGACCGGGTCGACAGGCAGGTTTTTGAACAACACCGGCGCCACGCTGTTGGTGCCGATGGTGCCGTACAGCAAAGTGTGGCCATCGACCGCCGATTTCACCACCGCTTCCATGGCCACGCCGCCACCACCACCCGGCCGGTTTTCCACCACCACTTGCGTGCCCATTTGGTCCGACAACTGTTTGGCCAAACCGCGCGCCATCACGTCCGATGAACCACCCACCGCAAACGGCACGATCAAGCGCAAAGGCTTGCTGGGAAAGCTTTGCGCTTGCGCCATGGCCCCCCAACCCAGGCAGGAAAAACTGAGCAAAATGCGCAAGAAAAACCACCGCTGACTCATAGGGGCACCTCAAAAAAACATGTCCAACATGGGCGTGATGATCGCATCTTTTGAAGACCTGGGCTCCCATGCAGCAGGCCCACCGCTGGCCAGCCTTGGTGTGGTCATAATCCATGCCATTGTTTGACAGATGCAGTGTCTTGAAAAGGGCGACATCTGATCCCTCAGCCCCAGGTCCAAAGGAAAAACCATGTTCACCAGCACCATCGGCGCACCCATCACCGCCCGCACCCCGACGCAATCAGCGGCCACCTACCAAAGCATCACGGTGACGCCAGCATCGCCACACATTGGCGCCGAGGTCACCGACATTGACCTGACCCAGCCCTTGTCTGAGCGCCAGATCCAGGAGGTCAAGGACGCCTTCACCCGCTACCAGGTGCTGTTTTTTCGCGATCAAAAAATCAGCTTTGAAGACCAAATTCGCTTCGCCGGTTTGTTTGGCCCCTTGGGAAAACATGTGGGCGCACAAACCATCAGCAAGTCCACCGACCATCCCTTGGTGCGAAAGTTCCACTACGACGAAACCTCGCAACGCATTTCGGGGGAGAGCTGGCACAGCGACCAGTCTTGCGCCCCCATGCCCCCATTGGGCAGCATGCTCTACAACCACACCATTCCCCCAGATGGCGGCGGCGACACCATGTTTGCCAGCACCTATGCAGCCTACGAGGCCTTGTCGGAACCGATGAAGAATTTTTTGTCTGGGTTGACCGCCACCCACGATGGCGCTCGCGTGTTTGGCCCCGGCACCCCCAAATCAAGCCATCCCATCATCACCCGCCACCCTGAGAGTGGGCGCAAAGGCATTTTTGTGAACTGGGACTTCACCAGCCACATCAATGAGTTGCCCCGGTCTGAGAGCGAGGCGATTCTGAAATTTTTGTATCGCCACATCGGCCGCGACGAGTGGGCCTGTCGCTTTCGCTGGCAAGCCCATTCGATCGCGTTTTGGGACAACCGCTGTGCGCAACACAAGGCCTTGTGGGATTACTGGCCCAATGTGCGCTCTGGCTTTCGGGTGCAAATCGAAGGCGTTCAAGCCCCCATCCCCGGTTAAATCCACAAAGTCTGACGCCCGGGCGTTGGCTGCTTGGACTTTGGAATACACCTACCCACAGTGGGACTCTGGCCCTTCAGCGGTTTGAAAAGGCTACGATTTGGGCGTAATAAAGTCAACACCACTGAAAAGCCCCACCCATGGATTTATTGACCTCGCCCCAAGCCTGGATGGCCTTTGCCACGCTCACCGCCCTTGAGTTGGTGCTGGGCATTGACAACATCATTTTCATTTCCATCTTGGTCGACAAGTTGCCGCCCGAAAAGCGCGAACTGGCGCGGCGCATCGGCTTGTTCATGGCCATGTTCATGCGCGTCGGCCTGCTGTTGGTTCTGTCGTGGATCGTGGGTTTGGTGGCGCCGCTGATGACCGTGGCAGGGCATGAGGTTTCTGGCCGCGATTTGATTTTGATCTTGGGTGGCTTGTTCCTGATTTGGAAAAGCACCACGGAAATTCACCACAGCCTGGAGGGCTTTGAGGGTGAGCAGTCCACGCGCGCTGGCCACACCTTTGTGTCGGTGATTGTGCAAATCATGCTGATCGACTTGGTGTTTTCGCTGGACTCCATCATCACCGCCGTGGGCATGGTGGACCGCATCGAGATCATGATCGCTGCCGTGGTGGTCTCGGTGGTTTTGATGATGGTGTTTGCCAAAAGCATTGGTGACTTTGTGTCGAACCATCCGTCCATCAAAATGCTGGCCCTGAGCTTTTTGGTGCTGGTGGGCGTGGTCTTGATCGCCGAAGGCTTTGAGCACCACATCCCCAAGGGCTATGTCTACTTTGCGATGGCTTTTTCGGTGTGCGTTGAAATGCTCAACATCCGCTTGAGAAAGCGCGCCAATCAAGTGGTGTCATTGCACAAGCAAGACCCCATGGCTTGAGCCGCCAGGGCTGGTCCATTCAGCGGTACGCGCTGGCCTGTGCCATCAGCCCCGCAAAATCAAAGCCGATCCCAACACTGCCATCGCAGCACCAAACCATGCGCCCGCAGCCGGTCGGCGCCGGTAGACGCCCCACAACAAGGGCAACAGTAATACCGGCGAGAGCGACGAGAACAAGCCCACCATGTTCGCCGGGCCGGTTTTGAGGGCGTGCAAGATCAGGGTCATGCCCACGCCCATGGCAATGGTGGCGCTGGCCCAGGTGTGAAAAGCGGTTTTGGGTGTCAAGCGGTGCTGAACTTGGGCCACCTGCGCGCCCGCCCACCACAAGGCCGCATGGGCCAAAAAGCTGGCGCTGGTGCGCACCGCTGACGCGGCAACAGCGTCCATGCCATCGCTCATCATGGGTTTGATCATCAAGGTGGCCACCGATTGGCACAGCGCCGCCAACAAACCCAGGGCCACGCCCACGGCCAAACGGCCTCGGGTGTTTTCCCAGGCATGGGTCTCGCCGCCGCGCCGTCCCCAGGCAATCGCCACCATCACCCCCGACACCAACAAGCTCGCGCCGACCAGCGTCCAGCCCCACAAGGTTTCACCCAAAAACAACCATGCCAAAAGCACCGAGAACAAGGCATGGGATGCAAACAAAACCCCGCTGCGGCGCGGGCCCAAGCGGTTCATGCAGGCAAACAAAGCCGTGTCGCCAATGAAGATGCCTATCAACCCCGATAGCGCCAACCACGCCACACTGGCCACATCCAGGCTGCGCCACTGACCGGTGTACAAAGCCACCGCCCACAGCAACACCAAGGCAAAAAACAAACGCCAACGGGTGAAGGCAAAGGCCCCGAGTTGGCTGGCAGCGGTGGCTGAAAACAAGCTGCCAAAAGCCCAGCACAAAGCGGCCAGGGCCGCGAGCAGTTCCGCTGGCAAGGGATTCAGCTGCCCGCCACCATCATGCGGTTGATGAGCACCGAGCCCACGGTCTTGGCGCCCATGTTGTAGGTGTCGGCACCCACCGCCTCCATGCCCAGGAACATGTCTTTGAGGTTGCCGGCGATGGTGATTTCTTGCACGGGAAAGGCAATTTCACCCTTCTCCACCCAAAAACCACTGGCGCCCCGGGAGTAGTCACCGGTCACGCCATTCACCCCCTGCCCCATCAACTCAATCACGAACAAACCCGTGCCCAGTTTTTTCAGCATGGCGGGCAAGTCGTCGCTGGCACGGGTCAGGCTGGAGGTCAAACTCAAATTGTGCGATCCACCCGCATTGCCGGTGGTGGGCATGCCCAACTTGCGCGCCGAATAAGTGCTCAAAAAATAGCCTTGCACCCGGCCATCGTCAATCACCTTGCGCGCGCGGGTCTTGACGCCCTCTTCGTCAAAAGGCGAGCTGCCTTTGCCGCGCAACACCATCGGGTCTTCATGCAATTGGATGTGCGATGGAAACACGACCTGGCCCAGGCTGTCGAGCAAAAAACTGCTTTTGCGGTACAGCGAGCCGCCGCTGATGGCGTGCACCAACGAGCCCATCAAACCCGCCGCCAAGGTGGACTCGAACAGCACCGGGCATTCGATGGTGGCCAGCTTGCGCGAGCGCAAACGGCTCAGCGCCCGCTCGGCGGCGTAGCGGCCCACAGCCTCTGGGGCGGCCATGTCACTGGCGCGGCGCATCGACGTGTACCAGGCGTCGCGCTGCATATCGTCTTCTTGGTCGGGCGAGGCCGCAATTGGGGCCACCGACAAACTGTGTCGTGAGCTGGCATAACCGCCGCGAAACCCATGGGTGTGGGCACTGAAAAAATGGCTGTGCTGGGCCGATACCGAAGCGCCTTCGCTGTTGACAATGCGCGCATCGGTATCCAAGGCAGCGGCCTCGCACCGCAAGGCCAATTCGGCCGCACCCTCGCTGGTGATGTCCCAGGGGTGGAACAAATCCAAATCAGCATGCTGGTGGACAATGTCTTGCGCGTCGGGCAAGCCCGCCATCGGGTCTTCGGCGGTGAAGCGGGCAATGTCATGCGCGGCTTGCACCGTGCGCTCAATGGCCGCCATTGAAAAGTCAGAGGTGCTGGCGTTGCCGCGGCGGTTGCCCACATACACGGTCACGCCCAAGGATTTGTCGCGGTTGCGCTCGACCGTTTCCAACTCTCCTTTGCGCACCGACACACTCAAGCCACAGGCCTCAGAGGCTTCGGCACCGGCGTCGGTGGCACCGAGTTTTTTGGCATGTGCCAGGGCATGGTCCACCAAGGCCTCAAATTGGTCTCGGCGGTGGCTGAAACCAGCGTATTCGGGGGAGGTGTTGGCAGCGGGGCCGCGGTGTTTGGGGGTATGGTGCATAGCGGCGGCTATGATACTTGCCCCAGGTGCTGCAGCTTGCACCCCCGGATACAAACCCACACCACATGGCACGCAAACCCAAAAAAGGCTACTTCGTCAAAGGTCAATTCGTGGCCGAAGGCAGCGAGGAAGACCTCGCCCTGAAACGCGAAGCCAAAGGCAGCGAGGGCACCAGCAAAACCGACCTCAAACGCGAAAGCGTCGAGCTGCAAAAGCTGGGGGAAGACCTGCTGGGCTTGCGCAGTGCCTTGATGCAGCGCTTGACCAGCCAAGGCCATGTGGACGAAAAACTGTCCGATGCCTTGGTCCATGCACGGCAAATCACCAACTTCGAAGGCCGCCGGCGCCAAATGCAGTTCATTGGCAAGCTCATGCGCAAGCTGCCCGAAGAGGCCTTGCAAGCGGTGCGCGATGCTTTGTTTGAGCAACACAGTGGCAGTGCCAGCGAAACCCTGTCGCTGCATTTGACCGAGCAATGGCGGCTGCGCTTGATCGACAACGATGCGGCCCTCGAGGAGTGGGTCACGCACCACCCCGATACCGACATTCAGCAATTGCGCACCCTGGTGCGCCAAGCCCGCAAAGACCACCTGAGCGACGCCAAAAGCGTCTCGCAAGGCCTGGCACCGCGCCAGGGTCGGGCCTTTCGAGAGCTGTTTCACCTCATCAAATCCCAGCTCACCGCCAGCCATGCCTGAAACCTCAAGCCCCTTGCCCGCCTTGGACCGTGTTCGCATGGGCATCGTCTCCATCAGCGACCGCGCCTCCAGCGGCGTCTACGAAGACAAAGGCCTGCCTGCCTTGCGCGATTGGCTGGGCCGTGCCGTGCAAAACCCCATCGATTGGGAGCCGCGCCTGATCGCCGATGAACAAACCCTGATCAGCCAAACGCTGATTGAACTGGTCGACTTGGGTTGCAATTTGGTGCTGACCACCGGTGGCACCGGCCCGGCCAAACGCGATGTGACGCCCGAGGCCACCCTGGCCGTGGCCGACAAAGAGATGCCTGGGTTTGGCGAACAAATGCGCCAAATCAGCTTGCGCTTTGTGCCCACGGCCATTTTGTCGCGCCAAGTGGCTGTGATACGCGGGCAATGCCTGATCATCAACCTGCCCGGTCAACCCAAATCGATTGCCGAAACCTTGGAAGGGCTCAAGGACGAGCAAGGCCAGGCCTTGGTGCATGGCATTTTTGCCGCCGTGCCCTATTGCTTGGACTTGATCGGTGGGCCGTATATCGAAACCGATGGTGCGGTTTGCCAAGCCTTCCGACCCAAATCGGCCCAGCGCGCCAAAACAGCTGCATAAATGTGCTCAGCGCAGAAAGCCCCTTGGCTGCGCACCTTGGCATGAAAAAGGGCTGGTGTCGAGCGGCTTAAAACTCGAAATAAACCTCACCGAAGTGCAGCACCAAGGGCTCGCCGCCGTGCGCCTCGTGGGTGTTCCATGACAACAGTTTCGCGTCTTGCACAAGGTGGTAGAGCAAAGCGTCTGAAAACGTCGAAAAATTGTCCAAATTCAGGGCGTTGCGGTCTTCGGCGTTCAAATACCACTGACCTTCCTCGGTGCTGGGTGGGGTGATGGTGAGGGAGGTTTTGAACAGCGGCATCATCAAGCCAAATTGCTCAATGGTGTATTCCAATTCACCGCCCCAGCACCCCCGCATCTCCCACAGGAGCGTCATGCTCACCGGGCGGATTTTGAGGGTTTTCATTCGATCAATCGATTGAGCTTTTCGGTCTCGCTGAGGGCGGCTGGCGACGCTGCGGGTGGCAGATGGTCGGGTTTGTGCCCCGCGCTCAATTGCTCGATGGCCTGGCTGAGTTGCAAAATTTGTTGCTCTTGCCGGGCACAGGTGTCGATCAAGCCCCGCAAGGCCACGCTGATGGGGTCGTCTGAGGCGGTGACGCCGTAAGCCGAAAAACCCATGCGCTGGGCCGCCGCCTCGCGCTGGTTGTCAGCCTTGGCATCGGCCAAGATGATGCGCGCCGGATTGCCCACCGCTGTGGCGCCTGCAGGCACCGGCTTGGTCACCACCGCATTGGACCCAATGCGCGCACCATCGCCCACGGTGAAACCACCCAACACCTTGGCCCCCGCGCCCACGACCACGTCACAACCCAAGGTGGGGTGGCGCTTGGTGCCTTTGTACAAAGATGTCCCGCCCAAAGTCACCCCTTGGTAAATGGTGCAACCGTCGCCAATGATGGCGGTCTCGCCCACCACCACGCCCATGGCATGGTCAAAAAACACCCTTTGGCCGATGCGCGCAGCCGGGTGAATTTCAATGCCGGTGAGCCAGCGGGAGAGGTGCGACACAAAGCGCCCCAGCCAGCGCAAACGCCAACCCCAACAGCCATGGGCGAAGCGGTGCAAGATCAAGGCATGCAGGCCGGGGTAGCAGGTCAAGACCTCCCAGCGGCTGCGGGCAGCGGGGTCGCGATCCAGGATGCACTGGATGTCGGATTGGATTCGGGCAAACATGAGGTCGCGAGTTTATCGCTTGGCTTCGTTCTTCGTCTGCGCCGCTTGTGACATGCTTTTGGCAATGCCGCGCAAGATGTGTATCTCTTCGGCCGTGGGTGCCGCCCGGTTGAACAATTGCTGCAAGCGGGGCATGAGTTTTTTGGGGGCCTGTGGGTCCAAAAATCCCACCGCCACCAAGGCCTCTTCCCAATGCTTGAGCATCCCGGCCACGCTGGCGGCATCTGCGGGCTCGGCAGTGCTGGGACCCGTGCTGACCGCCATGGGCCCAAACCCACCCAAGGCCATGCGCCACTCATAGGCCAGCAACTGAACGGCCGCGCCCAAATTGAGGGAGCCAAAGTCGGCGGTGGTGGGGATTTGCAGGCACACATGGGCCTTGTAGACGTCCTCATTGCGCATGCCAAAGCGCTCGGAGCCAAACAAAAAAGCCACGCCCGTGGGCGCGGGTGTTTGCGCGGCCACCTCGGCCAGGTGCTCACGCGGGTGCCGCGTGGGGGGGCCGAAGTCACGCGGCGTCATCGCCGTGGCGCAGACATGGCTGATGCCGTCCAAAGCTTCGTCCAGCGTGGCCACGATGCGCGTGCGCTCCAGCACATCCAAGGCGCCACTGGCGCGTTGGATGGTTTCCTCGCGGCGCAGCACATTGGCCCAGCGTGGGGCGACCAGCACCATGTCGTCAAAGCCCATCACCCGCAGCGCACGGGCACAGGCGCCGACATTGCCGGCGTGGCTGGTTTCAATCAAAACAAAACGGGTTTTCATGGCTTTCACGCAGTGTGCCACCCATCTGGGCAGCGCCCCCGCCAAACGGCAGGTCCCGGGGGCTAAAATGCGATTGTCGCCGCCTGCATCGTCAGGCGTTTTTCATGCTCTTCACGTGCTTGGCCCGGTCTCACCGTGGTCGACACGACGCACAATCCATGTCCTCCTCCCTGCACCCCATGCTCAACGTGGCCATAAAGGCCGCCCGCGCCGCTGGCGCCATCATCAACCGCGCTGCGCTGGACGTGGAGGCCGTGCGGGTGACGCAGAAAACCGCCAACGACTTTGTCACCGAGGTGGACCAGGCCAGCGAGCAGGCCATCATCGACACCTTGCTCATCGCCTACCCTGACCACGGCATCTTGGCCGAAGAGTCTGGCCAAACGCGGGGCAACCCACGCAGCGATTTTCAGTGGAT
>CANFPJ010000112.1 GCA_947448885.1 Comamonadaceae bacterium | reverse complement strand
GTACGACGGCAGCACCGTGCTGGGCAGCACCACCACCGACTACATGGGTGGCTGGACTTTCACCACCCCGACCTTGAGCACGGGCGCCCACACCCTGAAGGTGGAGCAACTCGACGCAGCGGGCAACCTGAGTGCGCAGCTGAGCAAACCCATCACCGTGGACACCACGGCCTTGGGCGCGCCGGTGCTGGGGGGTTATGACGGCCTGCAAATTTCAACGGCCGCCGGCACCACCAACAGGCTGGTTGCCAGCAACATCAGCATCAATGCCGCAAATGGCTCTGCGGTGAGCTTTTGGGCCAAGCTGGATTCGAACCCAGGTGGTGTGCTTTCACAACTGGTCGGTGGTAACACAGGCAATGATGAGCTGTGGGCCAGTGGCGGCAGCTTGCTCTTGTACAGCAACGGCGATAAATCGGTGGGCTATACGGTTGACACCAACTGGCACCAATATGTGCTCAGTCAAGATGGCGCGGGCAATACGCAGGTGTTTGTCGATGGGGTGTTGTACTTGACCCAAACCGGGGGTGGCGGCACAACTTTCACTTCGGCCACGTACGGATTTGGTGGCCCCTATTGGCCTGGCACCCGCAGCATCAACGGCGCGATGCGAGACATCAAGGTGTGGGATGTGTCGCTCAGCACCCCACAAGTGCAAGCCCTGTACCTAGGCCAGCCCACGGGCCAAGAAAGCCAGATCAAGGCGGCTTACGCCTTGCTGGGCGACACCACCGCCACCACCGGCCCCGCGCTGACGGTGAACGGCACCATGACGGGTGTGGTGTCTGTCAATGGCCGCGTTGCCGACACCGGCACATTGGGCGACAACACCACCAGCGGCACCATACCCGTGCTGCGAGGCCAAGCCGCCGCCAACGCCACCTTGGAAGTGTGGGACACGGTGAGCGGCGTGAGCAGCTTTGTCAAACGCGTGGTGGCCGACAGCACTGGTGCCTGGAGCACCACCTTGAGCAGCCAAACCGAAGGCGTGCACAACTACCTGGTGCGCCAACTGAATGCCGATGGCAGCACCGCCGACTCGGCGGCCACCACCCTCACCATCGACACCACCGCACCGAGCGCACTCAGCACGCCCAGCTTGAGCGTGGCCTCCAACAGCGGCTCCACCAGCGACACCATCACCAGCGTCAACACGCCCACCCTGACCGGCACGGCCACCGCCAACGCTTGGGTCACGGTGTACCAAGCGGGTGCGTCGGTGGGCAAGGTGCAGGCTGGCACCAATGGGGCATGGAGCTTCACCGTGCCCCGCGCCGTGGCCGATGGCAGCTACAGCTTCACCGCCAAACAAGAAGACACCGCTGGCAACCTGAGTGCAGACAGCAGTGCTTTGAGCGTGACGGTGGACACCACCTTGGTCAGCCCGACCCTGACCAACAGCGGGGCACAGCCAGGCAATAGCCTGAGGATGGACACCTTTGACAGCAACAGCAATGGCTGGACCTTGGGCGGCTCTGTTAGCTGGTCGGGCGGCAAGATCAACGCCACGGGTGCTGCCAATGTGATGAGCCTGAACGCCAATTTAACGGCTGGGGCCACTTACTACCTGTCGTTTGACTACACCATGACGGCGGGCTCCAACCTGCGCATTTGCAACAACACCACGGGCGCCATGGGCGATTTCAAGTTCAGCCAAAACTTGTCTTCCTCGGGCACGGTGAGCGGTTATTTCGTGGCGGGCAGCAACACCAACTTGAACATCTCGGCCGACTGGAATTTCTTTACCGGCACCATCGACAACTTGCGGCTATACAGAGCCGGCGGCCTGGCCAGCACCTTGACCACCCAGCCTTGGCTCAGTGGCACCGGCGAAGCCGGTGCCACCATCACCTTCTACGACAACGGCTCGGCCACCGCCTTGGGCACCACCACGGTGAACAGCAGCGGCATTTGGAGCTTCCAAGCCACCACCATCACCAGCGGCAACCACAGCATCACTTACAAACAAACCGATGTGGCGGGCAATGTGAGTGCGCTCAGCAACCCCTATGTGTTCAGCATCACCGTGGCACCGGTGGTGATCGATATCAACCGCGACGGCGTGCTCAGCTACAGCCAAGCGGTGATCGACGTCCACCGCGACGGCCTGCTGGATCACAGCGCTTGGGTGAGCCCGCAAGATGGCGTGTTGGTGTGGGACAAGCACCACGACGGCCAGGTGCACGACGCCAGCCAATATGTGTTTTCACAGGGCCAGGGCCAAACCGACTTGGAAGGCCTGGCCGCGCAGTTCGACACCAACCGTGACGGGGTTTTCGACGCCAAAGACGCAAAGTTCAGCGAGTTTGCGGTGTGGCAAGACAGCAACCAAAACGGCGTGAGCGACGCGGGCGAGGTGCGCAGCTTGGCCGATGTGGGCCTGACCGCCATCAACCTGCAAAGCGATGGCGTCACCCGCCAAAGCGCCCCCGGTGTGCACGAGGCGGGCCGCAGCAGCGCCACGGCCAGCGACGGCACCAGCGTGTTGGTCGGCGACGCAGCCTTTGACTTCACCAGCCTGACCAGCGTGGCCGCCAGCAGCGCCAGCCAAGGCCAGATCGACCTGGCCAGCGACACCAGCGCCAACTTGCTGCAACTGAGCCTGCAAGACCTGCTGGCCCTGCCCACCGAAACCCTGTTTGACGCCAGCAACACCAGCTTGCTGAGCGGCACCCCCTTGCAGCCCGCGCAGCACCAACTGATGGTCACCGGCGAAAGCAACGACGTGGTGAAGATAGACCCCACCCTGCTGACCGACACCCACACCGTGGTGAGCAGCAATGACCACACCTACCACGTCTACACCGTGGACAGCGCCCACACCCAGCTGCTGATCGATCACAACATCGTGAATGCGGGGCGGGTTTTGTGAGCCTGAACCTTGCGCCTTCATGGCGTTTTGGGCTTCATGGTTGTTAAACGCTGTATGCTTGTGGTCATCACAGGCGCTTTCATGCGCCGATTTTGTACAGTGCCCAAAACCTTGAAGTGCTAAACACGGGAGTTGTTGATGGACCGCATTACTTTAGAGCCCGGAAAGCGCGGTGGCAGGCCCTGCATACGCGGCCTGCGCATATCTGTCTACGATGTCTTGTCTATGCTGTCCAGTGGGATGACGCAGCAAGCGGTACTTGAAGATTTTCCGGAGCTCACGCAGGAAGACATCTTGGCGGTTTTGGCCTACGCGGCCGATCGCGAGCATCAGGTTTATTCACTGATGGTGCAATGAAGTTATTACTGGATGAAAACCTGTCGCGAAGAATCGTGCCCTTTTTGCAGCATGCATTTCCAGGCAGTACGCAAGTCGCTTTGTTAGGTTTGCAGTCTGCATCTGATCAAGATATCTGGAATCGCGCCAAGAGTGATGGCTATGTTGTCGTGACCAGAGATGCGGATTTTCAAGAACTTTCGTTGGTGTGGGGATCACCCCCTCAAGTGGTCAGGCTGCGCACACCCAATCTAAATCGCGCAAGTGTTCTCGAAATGCTGCTGGATCACAAAGATCAGATCCATCATGCCCTGGAAATTGAGGGCATGTCCTCTATTGAACTGATAGCCCAACCACAGAGTGATTGACGTGCAAGCGGAAGAACTTGTGTCAAGTTGCAAGGCCGCTCAAGCCGCGTAGGACAGCACAGCCAAGATGTCCTCACGGTTCAAGTCTTCGTAGTCAGACAAAATGTCGTCAACGGTCATGCCGCTGGCCAACCATTCCAAAACACTTTCGACCGGATAGCGCAAGCCACGAATACATGGCTTGCCATGACAGATGTCGGGGTTGATGGTGATGAGGGGGTTCATCGGTGAAAGGCCTTTCATCAAGAACTGCTGCTAGCAAGCTAAACCAATTATGTACCGATTGAACCTCGGGTATCGTGGTGGTGAAATGATTGATGCTTTCAGGGTAACCTTTGCGCTAAGGAGTGAAGTCATGGACGTGTTGCTCGATGTCACTGAGGTCAAGGCTTTGTCAAACCATATTTGACTTTGCAGCAAGCCCATGTTTTTGATCAAGCGTATGTATATGGCGGCACCGTGAACTGGCCAGGGCAAATTGATATTTCCCCAGAGACTTTGTACGACCAATCCGTGCCCGCGTGAGTCATCACGCCGAGACTGTATGGTTAAATCCCATTGGAATATGTGAGCATCCATGAAACCATCTGCCGCACTGCAAGCCAATCGGACCGCCATTCGTGCTGTGGTGGAGCGCTATCGCGCCTGCAATGCCCGTGTATTTGGCTCTGTTGTTCACGGCGATGACCAAGAGGGGAGCGATCTGGACATTCTGATCGACCCCACCCCCGATACGACGCTGATGGACGTGGCCAGGATTCAAGTCGAACTCGAAAAGCTGTTGGGTGTGTCAGTGGATGTGCTCACACCCAAGGCCCTCCCCGACAAGTTCCGCGGTCTGGTGTTGGCCGAGGCCGTCCCGGTATGAAAAAGGCTTCGCGGTTGCCCGACTACCTGGGGCTAACTTCTGAAGACCATTCACCGTGGACAGCGCCCACACGCAGCTGCTGATCGATCACAACATCGTGAATGCGGGGCGGGTGTTGTAAGGGGGGCTTGAGGTCAAAAGCTGGAGGATTGACACGTCACGGCAACGCGGTTTAGAGTGATTGCATGTGTCGTTAAAACCGTGATGCATCACTTTGACCTGGAGTATTAAGCCATGCGAACCACTTACCATGAAGCGGACGATATTTTGATCGTGCATCTTTCAGACAAGCCGATCGTTCGCGAGGTTTCGCAAGACTGGAACACACACATCAGCTATGCGGCAGACAACACAGCGGTTGAGTTGGTGATTTTGGATGCGCGCGCCAAAGGCGCTTTCCCTTTAGAGATGTTGCACGGCCAAGCCGCCTGAGCCATACCGGCAGGTATGACATGAACAGGCAGTCTCAGCGCTATGGTGCAAATCGAAGTTGTTCATTGACCAGCTACCCGCAAAAGGCTATCATTCAGTTGATAACCAAATGAGGTGGCTACTCAATGGCGTGGAATGCAAGCAGCGCAAAGGCACTTGAAGAACTCGCAGGCGCGTATGCGCTAACGGGTGGATGCTGGGCAGTTTTGACCATCAATCCGTCCCCGCCAAAAAAGGCGGAAGATGCTGCGAAATGGCCTGAGGGCTATGGATATACGTGGGCCGTTTTGGCGCCGGGTGTTCCACCAAAGCTGAGAGGGCACAGGATCGCTGGCGTAGACAACACATACGACAAACACGTCAGGGATCAGATCAAAGCAAACCCGCAAGCGCCAAACCATCTGGCACATCGTCATTTTCCTGATTGGAAAGACGTCAAAACCATCCGTGGGCAAGAGTGGCCGGTTGCCGGGCCTGGAATTCAACTGGAAACCCCGCCGGCAACGCCGCATGATTTTTGGCTGTGCTGCATGGATTGTTTAAAGCATGCCCTCAGCGAATTGGGTCTGGATATGCCGAATGAAGAGCAGCTTCTTGCCAGCCACATACTGGAAAAAGATTTTCGCCAGATGCAACAGCGTCTTAGCCCCGGAAAGCCAACCGGTTTGGTCAGATGAATGGCTAACAAACAGAAAGGAGATCTAAATGGTCACCAAAAAAACTGAAAACCGCGATGGCGCGGTGCGGGCCTATTTGGCTGGTCGCGGCCCCAAACCCATCCCCGGTGACAAAAGGGGCGGGGCAGAGCCTTTGACCAAGAATTTTATGGATGAGACCATGCTCGAAATCGCTGAGCAAGACAAAGCGAACGAGAGCAAAGCGGCTCCAACTGTTGCCGATGATTTGATGGCTGTCATGCGGCTGGTTTCCGACAACCACGCGATGATTCAGCTTATCCAGGGTCGTGGCGTTTCGACGGTGTCGGATTTGGCCGTCGCGATGGGCCGCGAGTTGTCGAATGTATCGCGCACCTTGTCCAGAATGGCCGCATATGGCTTGATCGGATTCGAAGCAGGCAGCTCAGATGCACGTTTAAAACGACCCATTTGGCTGCTGCCTGAGTTGCCCGGCCACGAAGATTTGGATTGGGTTCAGGTTTACTGCCTCGCCATGGCGGTGAAAAACAGAAAGGCGGGATTCCAGTCCGCGAATTTGAAGGCCATGGTGATGGCCGTCAGGGACGTGGTCGAAACCGCAGCTGAAAAGATTGAATTGACCAGGGCTTCTGTTTCTGCCCCCTGATGTTGATGCACAGCATTTGCGCTGGCCAAGAGTGTTCGCTCTGAGAGAGCTCAACTTGGCCTAAATTTGGGGATAAATTCAGTCCGTCATCAACCGGGGATCACAATGTCCTCTGCCACCAACATCAAGTCCATTTCATACCTGAAAAGCCACGCTGCCCAGATTTGCGAAGACTTGGCGACGACCGGCAAGCCCTTTTTCATCACACAGAACGGTGAAGCCAGCATGGTCATTGAAAGCGTCGAGCAATTTCAAGAAAAAGAGTCCCTGATTGCCGCCCTCAAAATCATCGCCATGGGCGAGAAGGATCGCTTGCAGGGCAAAGGTTTTTCCGTTGAAGCGTCGCGCGCACAACTGCTTGCAGCACGCCAACGACGCAAGTAATGGCTATCGGCAATTGGATGGCCATGTGGTCGTCTATGTCATTGCGAGCCATCGGCAAGATTACCCAACACTCTTGATGAAGCGGTTGTTAAGGGGCTAAGCCATGCTGTCCAGTGCGGCAGTTTCTCGCGGGTGCCGCATTCAAACGGTCCATCGATGCAAAAAAGCAACAAAATTAACAATACCAAAGGATTAATACCTGATTGAGCGTAAAAGTTCTAATAAATTCTGAAAATCAACATAAATAGGGTTATTTCGATATCATAATTACACCCATTGGTACTAAGTAATGGAGTTGTGATGTCTACTTTTCAATTGATCCAAACCGACGCTGCAACGGCTGTCGGCTCCCGTGCACCCACCAAGCCTGTGGTCCTGGGCGGCATCGACAAAACGCTCAACGCAGCGTTTGCCGTGGTGGTCCCAGCGCAGCCCCACAAGGTGTACCGCCTGGTCGAAGCGCAAACCCAGCAGCTGGTCAAAGGCCAGCGCCTGGTGCGCAAAGGTAACAATTTGTTGGTCGAAGTTGACGGCGCTACCGTGGTCAATTTGACGGGGTTTTTCAGCAACGATGCCTCCCCGGGGTCCGCCCAACCCGGTGCCACCCCCGAACAAACCAAGCTCGCCTCTGGCGCCCCAGCATCAACCGGCGCGCAGTATGTGTTCGATGCCGAGTTGGCCGACGGCAGTTATGGTTTGATCGATGCCACCAGCCAAGGCACCGCCATTGCGGACGGCAGTTCCCTGATGTGGGCATCCGGTCAAACGCCGGCAGGGGTGGTTAACCCACAGGCCTTTGGTTTTGCACCCATTGCCGCCCTGGGCGGCGGGGGCGCAGTCGGTGCTGGTGCCTTGGTGGGCGGCGCGGCGGTGGTAGGGGCGGTGGCTGTGGCAGCGGGCAACAAAAGTGACGCCGACGCCAGCAGCAAAGACAACATCATCCAAGGCCGAATCACCGCTGGCGATGTGGTCAAGGGCAACGACTTGGAAGTCGAGGTCTACGCCATCGGGGCCGACGGCAAAGACACCCTGCTCAAAAAAGGCGATGTAGACGACACCGGTGCCTACAGCATCAACATCGGCAGCTATGCAGGCGCTGTGCGCTTGAAGGTCAAAAGCCTGGGCTCAGCCAATGACTACAAAGACGAGGCCACCAGAAATGAGGTGAACTTGAGCACCCCCTTGGAAGCCCTGGCCGTGGTCTCGGGCAGCAGCAGCGTGGTCACCATCAACATCACCCCGCTGACGCATGTGGCCAGCCTGAAAAACGAAAAGCCCAGCACCAGCAACATTGCCGCCATCAACACCGCCGTGGGCGAAGCCTTTGGCGTGGCCAACATCATTGCCACCACCGTCATCACCATCGACAACCCCAGCTACAGCAGCAGCACCAACAGCAGTGGCAAAAAATACGGCGACGTGCTCGCGGCGCTCTCTGGCATAGACACCAAAACAGGCAGCACCAGCAGCAGCCTCAAAACCGTGGCCGACAACATCACGGTCAATACGGTCAGCACCGCCACCAACACCCAAAACACCGCCACCCTCAATGAAGTGGCCAAAGCCAAGCTGGTCGAGGGGGCCCAAGCGGTCGACAGCAAACCCGGCCAGACCAATCCCGTCACCGAGTCCCTCACCAACTTGATTGGTGCCCAGCCGCAGAAGGCTGCTTTGGACAAGATTGCAGCCTACGCAGACGGCGGCGGCACAGCGCCGGGTTTGGCCGACTACACGGCACTGGGCATCACGGGCGTCAACAACGTCAACCTGAATGCTGTCAATGCCAAAGTGAGCGATGCGATTAAAACCGCAGCTGACGAAAGCAGCGAAGTGCAGGCCTTGGTCAACAGCGCCAACCAAAGCCTCACTGTCATCACGCTATCGGACAATACCCTCACCGAAAACGCCACCATTGGGACAGGCCAAGTGGTGGGCGAACTGAGCGTCAACGATCCCGACGTGAACGGCAACACCGGTTTGGTGCTCAGCCTCAGCGGCGCAGATGCGGCCAGCTTTGCCATCATCAGCGGCAACCTGGTCTTCACCGGCAAAAGCCCCGACTTTGAAACCAAGCCCAGCTACAGCGTCACCGTCACCAGCAAAGACGGCGATGTGGTCAAAAGCCAAGCTTTCACCATCAGCGTCAACGACGTCAACGACAACGCGCCGGTGTTCACCAGTGGGTCAAGCGGCAGCGTGGATGAAAACGCCGCCACCACCACGGCGATCTACACCGCCGCCACCACAGATGCCGATGGCACTGCGGCCAACCGCTTGGTGGCCTACAGCCTGAAGGCTGGCACGGGCGACGTCGACTTGCTAGATATTGACCCGCGCACCGGTGCGGTCACGCTTAAAAACAGCGCTAATTACGAGGACAAAACCAGCTACAGCTTCACCGTGGTGGCGACAAACGGAACGATCGGTGTCGCCACTCAAGCTGCCGGCCCGGTGTTCACCACCGAAAAAGCCGTCACGGTCAGCGTCAACGATGTGAACGACAACGCGCCGGTGATCACCGCAGCCCAAAGCTTCACTGTGGCGGAAAACACAGCCAACGCGAGCGTGGTGGGCACGGTGGCGACCACTGATGCGGACACGGTGGCGACCAACCCCGCCCGGAACTTCAGCATCACAGCGGGCAACACGGGCGGTGCGTTTGCGATCGACCAAGACGGCCAGATCACGGTGGCCGATGCCACCAAGCTGGACTTTGAGTCCAGCACCAAGAGCTACAGCCTGACGGTGCAAGTCAGCGACGGGGTGAACGCAGCGACCACCCAGTCGGTCACCGTCAACGTGACCAACGTCAACGAAGTGCCCACCGCCATTGCGTTGTCGGCGACAACCATTGCAGAAAACGTCACCGTCGGCACCGGCGTGGAGATCGGCACCTTGACGGTGACGGACCCGGACGCCAGCGGCAACAACAACGTG
>CANFPJ010000111.1 GCA_947448885.1 Comamonadaceae bacterium | reverse complement strand
CATGTGTTGCAAGTGCAATTGCACCGCCCGCAAGCGCGCAATGCCTTGAACACGCAAATGGGGCGTGACCTGCGCGCCTTGTTTGGACCACTGCAATTCACACCCGGGTTGTTGCGCTGCATCGTCATCACCGGAGAGGGCGACAAGGCGTTTTGCGCCGGCGGCGACTTGAAAGAGCGCCAGGGCATGAGCGACGCCGATTGGAAGTTGCAGCACGCGATTTTTGAAGAAGCCTATTACGCCGTGCTCGATTGCAGCGTGCCGGTGATCGCTGCGGTCAATGGCGCGGCCTTTGGCGGCGGTTGCGAGCTCGCACTGATGTGCGACTTCATTTACGCCGCCGACCACGCCCGCTTTGCCCTGCCCGAAGTGGGCCTGGGCATCATCCCCGGTTGTGGCGGCACGCAAACCCTGGCCCGCGCCGTGGGCGAACGCCGCGCCAAAGAACTGGTGCTCACCGGCAAGCCCTTTGACGCCCACCAAGCCGAGCGCTGGGGCATGGTCAACCAGGTCTGCCCCGGCAGCGAATTGCTCAGCACCACCTTAGCCTGCGCGCAGTTGATGGCGGATGGCGCACCGCTTTCAGTGCGCCAATCCAAAAAAGCCATTCACCAAGGCCTGCAAGGCGATTTGCGCAGTGGCTTGAACTACGAGGTGGCGGCCTATCTGCCGCTGATCCACACCCAAGACCGGCGCGAAGGCACCCTGGCCTTCAACGAAAAACGCAAACCACGCTTCACTGGCGCCTGAACTGCCAAGGCGGCAAGGGGTCGGCATCTTGCCACAGGCCCAAGCGGGCTTGGCGGGCTTGTTGCTCGGCGTGGTCGTAACTGCTGCGATCAGCCGGTATCTGGTCGCGCGCATAGTGCTTGAAATGCCAGGCCATGCCGCGCTGGATTTGCACCAAATTCACATCCACATCGTGCAACCATAGCTTGCCCACCAAGCGGTCAAAGCGGTCTTTGTGGGTGCTCTCCACCGTCACCTCGTGGCCAAACACCTGCTCGCTGAGCGACTGCTTGGACTTTTGCCCAAACGCCTGGTTTTGCTCGGGCGCGTCGATGCCCAGCAAGCGAATGCGGTGGCGCCGCTGCTGCGCGTCCAGCACGGTCACGGTATCGCCATCGGCCACCCCCACCACCTTGCCCACCCAGCGCTCGGCAAAGGCCGCGCTGGGCAAGCACACCATGCACAGCCCCACCAGCCCCACGCGGGCCCAAGCCCCCAGCGCAGCGCGCCACCCCCTGCTTTGCAAGGCTGCCATATTTACAACTTTGTTTGAATTATTGATATTGTGATTTTTGCACGCCTCCCCCAGGCCCCAGGGCTTCCCCCACAATCGGCGTTTTGCTCGTCCCCCACACCGACCATGACCGCCCCCACCGAACTGCCCAGCGACCCCGCCGCCATCGAACACCTGGCCCAGCAACTCGAACACCACCCCGATTACCGGGTGTTGCGGCGACTGCCCATGCGCACCCACTTCCACCCCGCGCCGGATGGGGCGCCATTGCGCCGGGGCGTGGTGCTCGACACCGAAACCACTGGCATGGACAGCGCCCAAGACCGGGTGATTGAGCTGGGGATGGTGGTGTTTGAGTTCGACCCGGTCAGCGGCACCGTGGTGCGCGTGGTCGATGTGTTTGACGAATTGGAAGACCCCGGCTTTGCCATCCCGCCGGCGACCATCGCCATCCACCACATCACCGACGACATGGTCAGCGGGCGGCAGATTGACGACGCCGCTGTGGCCCGCCTGCTCAAAGATGTGGCGGTGGTGATCGCCCACAACGCCGCCTTTGACCGGCCCTTTGTCGAGCAGCGCTGGCCGGTGTTTGCCGACATGGACTGGGCGTGCTCGGTCAAGGACATCCCCTGGCGCGAAGAAGGCTTTGGCTCGGCCAAGTTGGAGTTCTTGCTGCACGCCAATGGATTTTTTCACGAAGCCCACCGCGCCGAGGCCGACTGTCGCGCCCTGCTGGAGTTGCTCAGCCGCCACTTGCCCGAACGCCAGCAACCGGCTTTGCTGCCGCTGCTGGAAACGCTGAACCAACCCCAGTACCGCGTGTACGCCACAGGCTCGCCGTTTGAAACCAAGGACATGCTCAAAGCGCGGGGCTACCGCTGGTCGGCCGAAATCCGCTGCTGGAGCCGGGTGGTCGCGGGCGAAGAGGCCCGCACCGAAGAGCTGACCTGGCTCAAGCGCCGCGTCTACGCTGGCCGCCCCGCCCATGTAGAGGTCGAACCCCTGGGCGCGCGGGTGCGCTACTCGCAGCGCAGCGGCCACAAAGAAGCGGTGGCCTTGTGAAAACCGAGCTCATCGAAGCGAATGGGCAAACCTTTGCGTGCCTGAGCCACGGCAGCGGGCCCCAGGTGTTGCTGTTGCACGGTTTTCCCGACATCGCCACCACCTGGTCGCACCAAATGGACGCCCTGGCCCAAGCCGGCTATTGCGCCGTGGCGCCCTATTTGCGCGGCTACCCACCGAGCAGCGTGCCCAGTGGGGGCTTTTTTGACAAAGCCACCCTGGTGCAAGACCTGGCCGCGCTGATCGAGGTCGTGGGCGGGGGCAAGCCGCTGCACTTCGTGGGGCAAGATTGGGGCGCCATCATTGGCTATGCGCTGTGCGCCGCGCGCCCGCAGTTGATCGACAAAGCGGTGTTGATGGCCGTGCCCCACCCCGAGGTGGTGGCCCAGCACCTGCTCGAGCCCAAACACATCCAGCGCTCTTTTCATTGGTGGTTTTTTCAGCAGCCCCACTTTCCCGAAGCCGCGCTGCGTGCCAACGACATGGCCTTCATCGATTTTTTGTGGCGCGACTGGTGCGCCCCTGGCCACCAAGACGCGGCCCACATCGCGCAGGTCAAACAATGCCTGCAACAACCCGGCGCGCTGGAAGCAGCCCTGGGCTACTACCGGGCGATGTTCGACCCGCAACGCGCCGACCCGGCCCTCGCCACCTTGCGCGCTGACATGGCGCGCCCGATTGCCGTGCCCACCCTGGCGCTGTGCGGTGCCCAAGACCTGCGCGCTGAGCTGATGACCGACCAAGCCCGCTATTTTTCAGGGCGCTACGAATACCAAGAGGTGGACGGGGCCGGTCACTTTTTACACCGCGAGCAACCGCTGGCGGTCAATCGATGGGTGTTGGATTGGTTGACTTGATGGGGGTTGAAATCAGCCCCCGCCATGGATGCGGCATGGTTCAATGAGGCCTTCTTTGCTGGCCATTTGACGACACCCCGCCAAAGCGCTGTCTTCGACGCTTTTTTTGTTCGATCCGGCCACCGAGGTCCACACCCAGGTGCCCAGGTGCTGAGAATACGCCAAGGCCTTGAACCGCCCGTTGGCGCTTTGGTTCAAGTCCTCCACCGACTTCAACAAGTTCACCGGGAATTTCCCACCCAGGCGCGGCACCTCAATGCGACCGGTGATGGTTTTGGCATGCAGTTCGCCACTGAATTTGAGGTTGTAGCTGCAGCCGGTATCGCAAGATTTCGGGATTTTGATGGCGTAGTCAAACCCATCTTGCACCGGCACCAAGGCACCGTCATTGATTTTTTGGCCGCTGGATTCGATCCCCACTAACACCGAACCGATGTTTTTTCGGATCTGAAAAACCAGGGCCTCTTCTGGTTTGGCCACCACCACATCGGTCGGTTTGACGCTGAACGGGTCGTTGGCCGTGCGAAAACCCCAAGCCATTTCATGCACTTTTCCCGCCGAGGCCCAGGTGATGGCTGCCCGGTATTTGTGCCCAAAACTGAGTGGCGCATCAGGCACCCAATAAGCCTCGTTCTTGCCCAAGCGTTTGTCGTTGTTGTGGGTCAGCAAACGGCCTGGCAGTGCTTGGCCCGCCTCGTTGAACAACGCCAACTTGCGCACCTCCAACATCTGTTCTTTCGCGGCATGGACACTGATGGGCAAGCCCTTCCATTGGCCCGCGCGGTCGGGCAAGGGGTCGGGCCTTTCGTTTTTGAAACCAATCAGCTCGATGACCGAATCCGGCGGCGGAAACACCACGGGCTGGGCGGGCATGTCGGTTGTTTTTCGAGATGAACCCAAGACCATCACCGGCTCTTTGTCGATGACCCCAAAGCCTGCCTCGTCCCACTGAAAACCCAAAACGCCCGTGCGGTGGTAGACGGAGGCCATCATCTGGTTGATGAATTCCGCGCCGCTCTTGCGCGAACCCGAGGTGGACACTTCAGTGACGCTGAATTGATACCCCTCTTGGTTCACCCGGTCTTTCAAGGTTTTGCCCGAAAAATAGGGGTTGGGGGTCATCTGAAAATGGCTGCCGGGCGTGCCATTGACATCAAAATTTTCCGCCTCCTTGTGGTCCGCCAAGATGACCGACCGGTACAAACTGTGGCGCAACGCGGCTGTGGTGAGGGGCTCGTTTTTGGTCAACACCGACAAGCCCATCGCTTTTCGGTAGGCATTGAGTTGCGCCAAAGCACTGTCGGCCTCCACGCTTGATTTTTGTTGGGCCGCTTCGATGCGCTGCGCGGGTGTTGACAGATGGGAGATGCCGCCCGCAGGTGGGTTGGGCGATGTTTGCGCACCCACGTGGAAGGATGTGCAAAAACCCAGGCATATCCAGGTCAAAGCGGTTGTTTGGATCGACAAACTCATGTGGCCCTGACTTCGCTGAGCAAATCAGGATAACGATCGAGCAGTTTGAACAGCTTGACCAGGGCCAGTGGAGGCTTGGTCTTGCCGTTTTCGTAACGCGAGAAGGCATTGACGCCGCCACCAAAAATTTCTGCTGCTTCACGTTGACCGAGGGCGAGTTTTTTGCGCACATGGACAATGAAAGCGGGGTCCACAATGGCCGCGTTCACCTGCTTGTGGAAGGCTTGCATCTCGGACATCACGCGATCCGTCTCCGTCATGTCCGTGATCGACTCGTCGCAAGCCGGGCAAAAGTCAGCCGTCACCGCAGGAATCACGGTACTTTCGCCCTTGTAGGTATAGGGCAAGTCTCGGGTGTCGTGAATCAACTCCGCCGCACCGCAAACAGGGCATTTCATATTCATAGCTCCTTGAAAGATACGATCAACACATCATCCATCACCGTCAACTTGAGGTACACATCACCTGCCGGCGTGCTAGGGCGGTACACGTCCTGCCACAACGTGTGATCCGCATGGGTGGTCATGCTCTTATAGAAATCCTCTGGTGTCAGCGCCATCACCACAGCCAACATGTCTGAAAGCGTCAGACCCAAAGCAGAAGCCCCCCATCTGGCCTAATGGGTTGCACGAACTTTGCCAGCCACCACCAAGGCTTTGACCACCGTCAGCTTGCGATGTGGGCTTGATTTCTCCATGCCACAAATATAACCTAATTGGTTATTTTTCACAAGCCATCCTGACAGGCGGTGTCACAAATGACGACAGGCTGCTTGGGTGGGCCTTGGCAAAGGAACGGCTTTGCGCACCATCTGCGGCATCGCATGAACATGCCCCGGTCTCTTGGCCTTTATACATCCGACAGATTTAACAAAACCCAAATAACTGTTTTTACATACAGTATTATCCTGGCATGTCTGCCCCGCTCCCTTTGGCCTTAACCCCCTCCACGGCCCCATCACCCGCCGGCCTGAGCACGGCCAGTGGGCAACCGTGCCACCACACCCCCCAACCCCTGAACGCACGCGCCTTGGCCGCCTTGTCGGCACCGGGTGCGCCCCAGCCGCTAGCGTTTTTCAATGCCACGGTGCGGGCCGGGTTTCCGTCACCAGCGGCCGACCACAGCCATAAGCGCATCGACCTCAACGACCATTTGGTGCGCAACCGCGAAGCGACGTTTTTGTTTCGGGTGCGCGGCGACTCGATGACCGGCGCGGGCATTTACGATGGCGACACCTTGGTGATTGACCGCTCGCTCGACGCACGCCACCACCACATCGTGCTGGCGGTGGTGAACCAGGAGTTCACCGTCAAGCGCTTGTACCGGCGCGCCGGGGTGGTGAAACTGCTGGCCGAGAACCCGCTCTACCCGGCGCTGGTGTTTCAACCCGACCAAGAGTTGAGCATCTGGGGCGTGGTGACTTTCAACCTGCACAAACTGACCTGAACCCATGGCGCGCCGACCCATCACCCCGTTTGTCGCTTTGGCGGCCACCCCGCCCGTCACGCCACCACCAAGCGCACCCACACACGCAGACCCAAGCGCTGCTGTGCGCCCACCCCCTGGCGCGTCACACGCCAACACCTTGCCCACCAGCGCGTGGCCTGACAAGGGGGAAGGCGGCGCCATGGCCCCCAGCGAGTCCACACCCGAAGGCGCACCGCTGCCCCACGGCATCGCGCCCGACAACCTGGCTGCGCTGCCGCGCGGCTGTGGTGTGTATGTGTTTCGTGGCGAGGGGGCTCTGCCCTTGTACATCGGCAAGAGCGTGAACCTGCGCGCGCGGGTGCTGAGCCATTTGCGCAGCGCCGACGAGGCCACCATGTTGGCCCAAAGCCGGCGCGTCGACACCTACCGCACGGCCGGCGAAATTGGGGCATTGCTGCTGGAGGCGCAATGGGTCAAACAGCACATGCCGCTCTACAACATCCGGCTGCGCCGCAGCCGCAGCTTGGTGGCTTGGCAGCTCCATGCCGATGGGGCCAGCACGGGGCAGCCGCCGCAATTGGTGGATTCGACCCGGCACGACTTTGCCCACACCAGCGACTTGTACGGGCTGTACGCATCGCGCCGCGCCGCACAAGAAGATTTGCGCGCCCTGGCGGCCGAGCACCGCCTGTGCCTGGTGGCGCTGGGCCTGGAAAAGCCGCTGCGCCGGGGCTGCTTTGGCCGCCAATTGCGCCAGTGCGACGGGGTGTGCACGGGCGACGAGCCCAACGCCGCCCACCACGCGCGTTTGTTCAGCGCTTTGCTGGCGCAACAGGTGCAACGCTGGCCCTACCCGGGGGCGGTGGACATCATCGAGCGCGATGGCGACTGGGTGCAAGCGCACCGGGTGCACAACTGGTGCTACCTGGGCAGCCACACGCGCCAAGGTCAACCGCCTGACGCGCCCCAGGCCGCATCCACGCCCACCGGGGCGGGACACGCACACGCACACGCACACGCACACGTATCGACATCGACATCGACATCGGCTGCGGCTGCGGCGTCCGCGACATCTGCGCGCTTCGATTTGGACACCTACAAAATTTTGGTCAAGCCGCTGCTCGGTGGCGGCGTGGCTGTGCAAACGGTGGGCTGAGCCATGTTTGCGCTGGTCGACGGCAACAATTTTTACGTCAGCTGCGAGCGGGTGTTCCAACCGCGCTTGCACCTGCAACCGGTGGTGGTGCTGTCCAACAACGATGGCTGCGCGATTGCCCGCAGCAACGAGGCCAAGGCATTGGGCATCCAGATGGGCGCGCCATGGTTCCAAATCCGACACTGGCAGCGCGACGCGGGCCTGGTGGGTCTGTCGGCCAACTTCGCGCTGTATGGCGACATGAGCGATCGCATGATGGCCTTGGCCGCCGAGCTCGGGCCGACCCAAGAGATTTACAGCATCGACGAGTCCTTCATCGGCCTGCACGGCGTGGGCGGCGACTTGGGCGCTCGCGCGCGTGCGGTGCGCGAGCGCATTTGGCGCTGCTGCGGCCTGCCGTGTGGCATTGGCATCGGTCCCACCAAAACCCTGGCCAAGCTGGCCAACCACATCGCCAAAACCGCCGAGCGCAAGCCCGGCAGCTACCCCAGCGACTTGGCCACGGTGTGCAACCTGGCGCCATTGCCCGCCGCTGACCTGGATGCGGTGATGGCCGCCACCGAGGTCGGTGAGGTGTGGGGCGTGGGCCGCCAAATCGGGCGCCAACTGCGCGAGTTGGGGGTGCACACCGTGCTCGACTTGGCCCGCTTGCCCACCGCCCAGGTGCGCCAGCGCTGGGGCGTGGTGCTCGAGCGCACGGTGCGCGAGTTGCAAGGCGAGCCCTGCATCGGCTTGGAGCAAGCGCCGCCGCCCAAACAACAAATTGCCTGCACCCGCAGCTTTGGCCAAGCGGTGACCACGCTGGCGCTGCTGAACGAAGCGGTGAGCGAGTTCGCCAGCCGCGCTGCCGAAAAACTGCGCGCACAGCACAGCGTGGCCGGGCAGTTGCTGGTGTTTGCCCACACCTCGGCGTTTCGCCCCGGCCCGCGCTTTGCCCGCAGCACCACCGTCAGTTTGCGCCGCCCCAGCGCCGACACCCGCACCTTGGTGCAAGCCGCGCTCGCCGGTGCGGCGCACATTCACGAGCCGGGTTTTGCGCTGAGCAAGGCCGGGGTGATGTTGCTCGACCTGATGCCCGACACCCACGGGCAAGGCGAGCTCGACTTCGAGGCCGCAGCCGGCCCAGCCCAAACCCGGTTGATGCAGGCTTTCGACCAACTCAACGATCGCTTTGGCCGCGGCACGGTGCACCTGGGCAGCACCGGTGCCAGCGACGGGCCGCGGCGCTGGGCCATGCGCCAAGAGCGCTTGTCGCCGCAGTACACCACCCGCTGGAGCGACCTGCCCTGGGCGCGGGCCTAGGGCGTCCTGGCTCTGTGCCAGCTGATCCCACGCGCCGGCCCAGGCTTGTTATGCTGTGGCCCACCCCCTTTTGACACAGGCCACCCTTTGCTGCACCACCTCGAACGCCCTGCCCCCAACCCGGCACCCCGCACCTGGGCCGACTTTGGCACCACGCCGCTGGCCAATGGCTTGATCGGTTTCATCTTCGCCGCCACCGGACCCGTGGCGGTGATTTTGTCGGTCGGCACGCGCGGCGGCTTGTCGCCGGCTGAGCTGGCATCTTGGGTGTTTGCGGTGTTCTTCATCAACGGCTTGCTCAGCTTGGCGATGAGCTGGCACTACCGCACGCCGCTGGCCTTTGGCTGGACCATTCCCGGCACGGTGCTGGTAGGGCCGGCCTTGCAGCACCTGAGCTTTGCCGAGGTGATTGGGGCGTTTTACGTCACCAGCGCCGTGATGGCCCTGCTAGGCCTGAGCGGCTGGGTCAAGCGGGTGATGTCGGTCCTGCCCATGCCGATCGTGATGGGCATGGTGGCCGGTGTGTTTTTGCGCTTTGGGCTGGACTTGGTGCGCGCCCTGGACAGCGATGTGGCCATCGCCGCGCCCATGGTGCTGGCCTTCATCACCTTATCGGCGCTGCCCAGTTGGGGGCGCAAGATGCCACCGGTGATCGGCGCTTTGTTGGTCGGGGTGCTGGCCATGGCGCTGAGCGGGCGCTGGGGCAGCGCCCAGGCCAGTGGCTGGCAATGGGCGCAACCAGTGATGACCCTGCCGGTGTGGTCATGGCCCGCGCTGCTCGAATTGGTGGTGCCCCTGGCCATCACCGTGCTGGTGGTGCAAAACGGACAAGGGGTGGCGGTGCTCAAAACCGCCGGTCATGTGCCACCGGTCAACACCATCGCTGTGGCCTGCGGCCTGGGCTCAGGCGTGAGCGCGGTGTTTGGTGCGGTGAGCAGTTGCCTGACTGGCCCCACCAATGCCATGCTGTCGTCGTCCGGCCCACGGCATCAGCACTACACCGCGGCCCTGGTGTTTGGTGCTTTGGCTTTGGCCTTTGGGCTGATGGCGCCCACCTTCACCGGTTGGATG
>CANFPJ010000110.1 GCA_947448885.1 Comamonadaceae bacterium | reverse complement strand
GTGTTTGCCGCACCCGGCGCGCCCCACATGGACTTGGTCATCACGGTGTGCGACAACGCCGCCGGCGAGGTCTGCCCCTATTGGCCAGGGCAACCCGCCACGGCCCACTGGGGCTATGCCGACCCCTCGGAAACCCAAGGCAGCGAGGCCGAAAAATTGGCCGCCTTTGCGCAAACCCTGCACCAAATCAAACGGCGGCTGGAAATTTTCACCAGCTTGCCCAAAGCCAGCTTGGAACGCATGAGCTTGCAACAAAGCGCCCGCGCGCTGGCCCAGCCATGAAAGCTTGGCGCTTGTTTGGGGCCGAAATGGTGGGCACCGCCGCCTTGCTGTGCGCGGTGATTGGCTCGGGGATCATGGCCGAAAACCTGAGTGGCGGAAATGTGGCTGTGGCTTTGCTGGCCAACACCTTGGCCACAGTTTTCGCACTCTATGTGCTGATCGAAACCATCGGACCCATCAGCGGGGCGCACTTCAACCCCGCCGTGTCTTTGGTGATGGCTTGGCGCAAAGACCTGCCCCGCCATTTGCTGCTGGGTTATGTGTGCGCGCAATTGCTGGGTGCGGCCTTGGGGGCTTGGCTGGCCCACGCCATGTTTGAGCTGCCCATCCTGCAATGGTCCACCAAAGTGCGCACGGGACACCGCCAGTGGTTGGCCGAAGCCGTGGCCACGGCTGGGCTGTTGTTTGTCATCTTGCGCTCCCCGGCGGGCAAAGCATCGGCCTTGGTGGCTTGTTACATTGGCGCTGCCTATTGGTTCACCGCCAGCACTTCGTTTGCCAACCCAGCTGCGGTGTTTGGGCGCATGATGAGCAACACCTTTGCGGGCATTGCGCCGTCCGATGCCCTGGGGTTTGTGGCGTCACAATGTGTGGGGGCTGCCCTGGGCTGGCTGCTCCATCGCTTGTTAAGCCCCCCACCCCATCCATCCTAGGAATTGCCATGACCCCACTGCCCTATGCCGCCCTCATCACCTTGCTGGCCATCGCCGTGATGTTTTGGACGGCCATCAACGTGGGGCGCGCTCGCGTGACCTACGAGGTCAAAGCACCCGCCACATCGGGGCACGAGATGTTTGACCGCGCTTACCGCGTGCAAATGAACACCATGGAAAGCGCCCTGATGCTGCTGCCCGCTTTGTGGATCTATGCCGCATTCATCGGCGATACCGGCGCAGCCGCCATGGGTTTGGCTTGGGTGGTCGGCCGCATTTGGTATGCCCTGGCCTATCAAAAAGACCCTGCCAAGCGCGGCGGCGGCTTCAGCCTGGCCCTTTTGGCGATGGCCGGTTTGTGGGCGGGCGGCTTGTGGGGTGTGGTTAAAGTGTTGCCTGCTGCATTCTGAAACTTCACCAGGGTTGGCACCATGTGTCCACTTTGGTCAAGTTTGGCCGCGACGACCCACCACCACTGACATACCGCGCCAAAGACTTGGTCCATTTTTGGTAGAAAATCCCCCGTCTTCAAAAGGAACCCGCCATGACATACCCCAATACCCAACTTTTCATCAATGGCCAATGGTGCGACGCTGCTGCTGGCGAATCGCTGGCGGTTTTCAACCCGGCCACGGGCAAAGAAATTGGCCGGGTGGCCCACGCCCGCATCCCCGACCTGGACCGCGCTTTGCACGCCGCGCAAAAGGGTTTTGAGACTTGGCGCGGCATGCTGCCTATTGAGCGCAACAAAATCATGCGCAAAGCAGCCGCCTTGATGCGCGAGCGCGCCGGCGACATCGCCGCCATGATGACCCAAGAGCAAGGCAAGCCCCTGGCTGAAGCCAAGGTCGAAGCCATGGCCGCGGCCGACATCATCGAATGGTTTGCCGACGAAGGCATGCGCGTGTATGGCCGCATCGTGCCTTCGCGCTTCAACCTGTCAGCCCGCCAAATGGTCATCAAAGACCCGGTCGGTCCGGTGGCGGCTTTCACACCATGGAACTTCCCCATCAACCAAGTGGTGCGCAAAATGGCCGCCGCCTTGGCCTCGGGCTGCTCGATGATTGTCAAAGCCCCCGAGGAAACACCTGCCGCACCCGCAGCCCTGATCCGCGCCTTTGTCGATGCCGGCATTCCTGAAGGCGTATTGGGTTTGGTCTACGGCACACCGGCTGAGATCTCCAATTACCTGATCCCCCACCCCATCATCCGCAAAATCACCTTCACCGGCTCCACACCCGTGGGCAAGCAACTGGCCGCACTGGCTGGCCAGCACATGAAGCGCGTCACCATGGAACTGGGCGGTCATGCGCCGGTGATCGTGGCCGAAGACGCCGACATTTCCTTGGCGGTGAAGTCGGCTGGTGCGGCGAAGTTTCGCAATGCGGGCCAGGTGTGCATTGCGCCCACCCGCTTTTTGGTGCACGAGAGCATCAAAAAAGAGTTTGCCGCCGAGATGGTCAAGTACACCCAAGGCCTCAAAGTGGGCAATGGCGCCGCTGAAGGCACCACCATGGGCCCGCTGGCCAACCCGCGCCGCGTCACCGCCATGGCCGACTTCACCGCCGATGCCATCCAACAAGGCGCCACGCTCGCTTTGGGTGGCGAACGCATTGGCAGCGAAGGCAACTTCTGGCAGCCCACCATCTTGACCGACGTGCCTTTGCAAGCCAAGGTGTTCAACGACGAGCCCTTTGGCCCCATGGCGGCCATCCGCAGCTTCAACACCTTGGACGAGGCCATCACCGAAGCCAACCGCTTGGCCTTTGGCCTGGCCGGCTACGCCTTCACCCGCTCGTTGAAAAACGCCGATATCCTGGCGCGCCGCGTCGAAGTGGGCATGCTGTGGATGAACATGCCCGCCCTGCCCTCGGCCGAAATGCCCTTCGGTGGCATCAAAGATTCGGGCTACGGCTCCGAAGGCGGCCCAGAGGCCATGGACGCTTATTTGAACGCCCGGGCTGTGACCATCATGAATGTGTGATGGCTCGTCGCGCAAGACAGTGAACGGCTGATCAAACCTGTATCAGCCGTTCAACTCGAAAACGTCAACATGTTCGGGTTTTGATTCAACTGCGCAGCAGCCACCCAGTTTTGCCAATCGGTGACGATGTTGCCGAACGAGGGAATCACGGGAGCGGGCGAACAATCAAAACCGCTTCGGCTGATCAGTGATCGGGCCGTGACACCCGATTGGCGCAAGTACTCTTGCGCGGCCGTGTCGTTGTAAGACGACTCGTAATGGTTGGCCATGGTCACGGTTCGGTAGTCGGACATCACGCCTGAATTCACAATGCATGCGGCCAGGTAGGGGCTGGCGCTGCACATGGTTTGCAAGTAAATCGTGTAGCACTTGTTGGTGTCGCGCATGAATTGATCGACGCTGTAGGCATCCGGGTTGAATTTTCTGATCAAGTCTGCATTTCTGGCGACCACGGCCCGCGCAGCGTCGGCCGCCTCTTTTTGCAGGCCCATCGTTCTCACCGCCTTAGACGTGAATTTGGCCGTTTCCGAAAAGTCCTGAGCGCTCAATTCATTTTGTATGGCCAGCGCCGCTCGGTTTTGTGCCTGCACCACCTCGGACACAGACATGGCCTCGTTGAACGGCATCGCGGCAAACGTCTCAACGGTCTGCTGTTCACCCAATTGGGTGTGAATTTTTTTGGCCATCACCTGCGCCACGCCCAAGGCCTTGTCAATGTAGTACTGCTGGATCGCGCCCGATGCCAACTTGAAGGTCAAATCCACCGCCGACACAATCAGTTTGACCAGCGCTCCCGCACCCCCAAAGGCCGAGCCCAGCAGCGTCACCAGCATCTCGGTGACCCCCACCATGAAATCTTTGGCAGAACGCATCACGTCCAACGTTTCACCGTACTGCAGCGAATCATCAATGATTCTCCAGTACTCATGAAAAATACCCACTTTCAAATGGGCCGCCTCCAAGGCCTGTTTGCGCAAAACACCCAAGGCTGCATTCACCGCGGCGGTGGTGGCTTTGAAGCCCGATTTCACAATGTCCAGGGTTTCCGTCGCCGCTTTGACAAACAAATAAACCGCGGAGCACACCGCAGACACAATGGGCTGCAGGGCACTGATGTCCGCCGCCTTCAAGCGGTTGAACATCGACTCAAAGAACTTGGTGACCTTTTCTTTGATGAACGTCCAGATGCCGTAAAGCATTTCCACATAACTGGACACCGTGATGAGCCCAGAGGCCGTGGCTGCGCTGCCCACGCCCAATGCAGTCACCCCCGCCACTTCTGATGGGTACTTGAGGGTGTTGATCACATCACTTTTCAGTGCTTCGATGTTCACATGGCCCACATGAAGCCCAGACAAACCGACATCAAAAACGCTGGGCAACAGCGACATGTAGCCAAATTTGAGTTTGATATTGCCCAAAAATATCGCCGAATTGATCCGGTTGCGCTGAATGGCCAGTTGCCACTCAGCCACCCGGGTGTTGGCCTCTTGGGGCGTGAACGTGTGCTTCTTGATGTGCAGCCGCAAAACCCGATCAAGGATTTCAAACGTGCCCCGGCCACGGGCATTGATGCTGTCTGCGCTGGCATTCGCAATGTAAAACCAGAGTTTGTTGTGGGCATCCTCTGCAAAGCGCAACTCAGATTTGTTGTCCCAAAACTGACGGTATGCCTTGTACGCCGCTGAAAGGTTCGCGCCTGGCCCGGCATCAGACTTGAACAACAGAAAATCGCGTTCACGCTTGGTGGACGCCTCAAAGGCGTCAGGGCTGGGCAGCATGGCCATGCCCTGTGTGTAAAGCCTCAATTCGCTGTCGGTCAGTGGCATGGTGCAAATCCTGTTTCAGTTTGTCAGCAGCCATAAGCTGCCATTTTTCCCACACATGCCATCCTATCAGTTTGTTGATAAAAGCTTAAATATCGACAGGATCGACATCCATCCAACTGGCGCTGCGAACAGGTTGAATCCAATTCGCGAGTGACTGATTGGTTCAGGAAGGTTCAAGCGGACGCATGCACAAACATGACATGCCCAAGGGCAGCCGATTCACCGGGTTTTCTGCACGTCAAGCGGCATGACGGCCCTGGCCTGATTGCCCCAAGCATTTCGAACATAGGTCGCAACGGCAGCGACCTCTGGGTCGGAGAGGGTATGCGCGAAGGGGGGCATTCCATAGGGGCGTGGGTTGTCTTCCGTGGTGGGCGCAAAGCCACCGCTGAGGATGATCCGAACCAAGTTAACGCTTGAATGCATGGTGACCGTGCGATTGCCCGCCAAAGCCGGATAGTCACCACGCCCCTCGCCCCGGTCCCCATGGCACGAAGCGCATTGGTCTTCATACAGACTTTGCCCCATTTGCTGGCCCTCAGCATTGGCAAGCTTCGGTTTAGCTTGTGCACTTTCTTGTCGCGGCAGTTCTTTTAAATAATGGGCCATGGCTTTCAAGTCATTTGGATTCAGGTGTTGTGTGCTGCTGAAAACCACCTCTGCCATCGGCCCCAAAGTTGAGCCGTTGGCTGCCTTGCCAGTCTTGAGCAATTGCATGATGTCCACCAGGGCCCAGTCTTGAAGGCCCGCCTCGGCTGGCGAGGAAAGAGACGGCGCATACCAGTTCTGCATCGGTATCAAGCCGCCACTCAAGCCGAGCTTGGATTCGGTGGCACCGAACATATTGCGTGGCGCGTGACAGGCTTGGCAGTGCCCGAGACCTTTCACCAAATACGCGCCTCGGTTCCATTCATCGCTCTGGGTCTTCAGAGGCTCGAAAGGCTCAGGCGAAAAAAACAGCGCTCGCCACACCGCCAAAGCGGCCTGCGTGTTGTAGGGAAATTTCAAAGCATGGGGCCGATTGGCCTGCTGGACGGGCTGCACACTGAGCAGGTAAGCAAACATCGCGTCCGTGTCGTCTCTGGTGATTCGGGTGTACTCGGTGTAAGGAAAGGCGGGATAGAGCAGCCTGCCATCTTTTGAGCGGCCATGGTGCATCGATTGCCAGAAGTCGGCCGCGGTCCACGCGCCGATGCCTGTCAGCTTGTCTGAGGTGATGTTCGAGGTGACCACGCTGCCAAATGGCGTGTCAATGCTTTTACCCCCGGCAAACGGCAAGCCACCCCGCGCGGTATGGCAAGCAGCACAGTTTCCAACCTGAACCAAATACGCACCACGCTGCACCAACTGCGGTGCCGACAAATCGGTAGATGCGCTTTCACCGATGGGGTTGCCATCTTGGCCGTTCATCGACACAACAAACGCCAAGCCCACCACACACACGACCATACCCACGACCATGATGAAGGCCAAAGTTTTGGCCCCTATGAAACGCATGGCTTTCATGGGAACCCACTCCCACATTCCATGGTCGGTTTGGCAGGCAGGCTCACAGCAGGCACACCCAACTTGACCGGCTGCGAAGACAACCAGGTCGCAACCGCCACAACATCTTGCGGCGACAGCCGGCGCGTGATGTCTGCCATGCAGTCTGGCGCGGCGGCACGCCGCATGCCAGCGCGCCACGCCCCCAATTGACCAAGAAGGTAATCGTGCGGCAGGCCGAGCAGCCCCGGCATGGCGGGCGCCACCCCAGTCATGGCTGCGCCATGGCAGCTTGCGCAGGCGGGAACGCCACGGGTGGCGTCACCATGACGAACCAGTTGCTCGCCACGGGCCAAGGTCGTCGCGGGCGCTTGGGTGGTTTGCGCTGGCGGATAGGGAAGGTCCAGTGATGCGAAGTGGTTCGCTATGTCCATCAAGTACTGATCGGACATGTGGTCCAGCAGGTAAGCCATGGTCGCGTTTTGGCGTCTACCGTCTCGAAAGTTGATGAGCTGGTTGTACAAATAACCGGCAGGCTTGCCCGCAATCCGCGGTAAATAGCCGCTGTTGCTTGCTCGCCCCTCCTTGCCATGGCATGAGGCGCATGCCTGCATCCGTTGCCCCATGGTGTTGGATGGTTCAGCCGCCCAGGCTGTGGTTTGGCAAAGGCCCAGAAGCAGCAGCCACCCTGCCAGATGGCGCGATACAAATAAAAATGCAGCTGAACTCATGATTGGGGTACTCGTCAACGGATGGGAAGAGTGTCGCGGACAACATCTGATATTGCCAGAATCAGTTATTCTTTAAATGACCATATCAGTTTGATCAGACCCCTGCCCTCCTGCACATGAAAAAATACGAATCACTTGCCGCAGACTTAGAGGCCCTGATCGCCTCAGGGACCATTCAGCCCGGCGAAAGGCTGCCCTCCGTGCGCCAGACCATCACCGCCCGGCACCTGAGCCCATCCACGGTGTTTGAGGCCTATTACCTGCTGGAGGCGCGAGGACTGGTCGAGGCACGACCACGCTCGGGCTACTTCGTGAAGGGTCGGCCCGCCTTGCGCAAAGAGCCACAGGCCGCCAAACCTGCCCCAGAGCCACGGGAGGTGGTCGTCAACGACTTGGTGCTGGAAGTCTTGGGCGCGGGGCACGGGCGCGATGTGGTGCCGCTCAGGTCCGCTTTCCCCAACCCAAATTTGTTTCCAGTTGCCCGACTTGGGCGCAGCATGGGCGCTGCGCTGCGGGAAATATCGCCGGCCCAATTGCTGGAAGACCTGGCACCTGGAAACGCGGCGTTGCGTCGCCAAATTGCGCTGCGCTACATGGGTAATGGCATCAGCGCCAGCTCCGATGAAATTGTGATCACCAGCGGTGCAATGGAAGCGCTGAACTTGTGTCTGCAAGCCGTCACCCAAGCAGGTGATGCCGTGGCCATTGAGTCCCCAGCCTTTTATGGCTGCCTGCAGGCACTTGAACGTTTGAAACTGCGCGCGGTAGAGGTCGCTACCCACCCACGCGATGGCATTCAACTTGATTCGCTAGAAGCCGTGCTCCAGCGCGAGCAGATCAAGGCCTGCTGGTTCATGCCCAACTTTCAGAATCCTTTGGGTGCACTGATGCCCTTGGAGAACAAGCGCAAACTGGTGCACTTGCTGGCGCAAAAAGGTATCCCGCTGATCGAGGACGATGTGTATGGCGAGATGTACTTTGGCGTGCGGCGGCCGCCACCGGCCAAAAGCTTTGACCAGGACGGCGGGGTTCTGCACTGCAGTTCGTTCTCCAAAAGTCTGGCACCCGGGTACCGGCTGGGATGGACAGCAGCAGGCCGCTATGCGCGCGCCGTGGAGCGACTCAAGCTGTCCAGCACCTTGTCTGTCTCGGTGCCAGTGCAATTGGGCATCCTGCACTACCTCCAGGAGGGCGGTTACGACAAGCACCTGCGCGTGTTGCGCGCAACGCTCAGCGCGCAGCGGGATGTGGCGCTTCATGCCATTGCCAAGCATTTTCCAAAGGGCGTGCGGATCACTCAGCCTGAGGGCAGCTATTTTTTGTGGGTGGAGTTACCGCTTGGATTGAATGCACTGGTGCTGCAGCGAATGGCTTTGTCTCAAAACATCAGCATTGCGCCAGGGCAATTGTTCTCTGCGGACCAGCGATTTGGCCACTGCATTCGACTCAATTTCGGACACCCCTCGGCGAGGCAGCTCGAGCCTGCGCTCAAGGTGCTGGGGAGACTGGTGCACGCTTTGGCGCAGTAAAAAGGACGGGGTTTGCCGACAGAAAAAACCCCGTAAATCTCTGATTTACGGGGTTTTCGGATCTTGTCCTGGCGGAGCAGAACATACATCATCACAAACCACCAAAGTTTTTGATGGGCAAGCAAATCAAGCACTGGGTTCAATTCATCAATCCAAATGTACAGATAGCTATTGAGCCGCCACATAACTGAGTGCGTTTACGGGGGTTTTAAGACTTCAGGAATATCGCGCGCGCCGTGCAATATGCGAACGATGGTGACCTGCTCTGTCGTGGACTCAAAAAAGATCACGTAGTTGCCATGCGCGCATGAGCGCAAGCTATCAGACAACTCGGGCCGCCGCCGATAGCCCGCAGGGTTGAGACAAATCTTTTCGCATTGCGCACGCAAATCAGCCACGAAGGTTCCGGCGCGAACCGGATTGTCTTGTGCAATGTAGTCGCCGATCTCCTCAAGATCGAACGCTGCCAAAGGCGTGATCAGCAATTGCATTAGCGAGTTTAGCGGGTTGCCTGCTGAGCGTATTTGGCTTGCAAGCGATCAAACACCGGCTCCGCAACTAGTGATGCGCCGCTGGCCTTGCCTGCGGCAATATCATTTCTGAGTGCTTGCAGTTGGATGGCCTGCTGACGCTCGCTGTCCTCGAGCAAGCGCAGTCCCGCACGGACGACTTCACTGGCGTTGTTGTAGCGCCCGCTTTCGACTTGGTCGCGGATGAAGGTCTCGAAATGGGGGCTCAGGGCAACGCTGGTGGGCATGATGCTCTCCTAACAGTTAATAACTATTATTATTCACTTGCCAACAAGGCCTGTCAAGATTGACCGGATGCCAGCGGCAAAGCCTCAGCCTCCCGCCTGATCACCAATCCAGGCAACACCCTCTAACTCCACCGACGCAACTCCGTCGCCGAACCCAATCCCCTCAACTAGGGCGTGTTAACACTAATGGTGAACATGGCTATTGCGTCGGACAATTTCGTGCATGGAAATTACGCCCGCACAATTCGCCACCATTGAGCACTGCCTGCCCAAGCAGCGTGGCAACGTCAGCCTGAGTGTTGACTGTCAATAAAAACTGAGCCACTTTGACGGGGATTTGCATCCAAATTTGAGCCACTTCATTGGCCTATCCTGCTTATTTTTTAAGCAAGGGTGGCCGGGAGTGATCAACGTGGG
>CANFPJ010000109.1 GCA_947448885.1 Comamonadaceae bacterium | reverse complement strand
TCTGCCCAAAGGCAAATTGGTCGTGCTGGGCCTGGTGACCACCAAATTTGGCGCCATGGAGAGCAAAGACAGCTTGAAGCGGCGCATCGACGAGGCCGCCAAATTCGCGCCCATGGACCAACTGGCCCTGTCACCCCAGTGCGGTTTTTCCAGCACCGTGCACGGCAACAACATCGCCGTCGAAGACCAGCGCAACAAACTGCGTTTGGTCATTGAAACAGCGCAAGAGGTGTGGGGCGAAAACTAAAGCCCCGGGAGGGCGTTGCGCCATGGTCAAACGATCGATGCGTTTGACCATGGGTTGACCACTTCCAAACCCAAGCCCTCAAAATCCCGCGCGTTGCGGGTGACCATTCGCAAACCGTGTACCAAGGCTGTGGCGGCCAGCAAGCTGTCAATGGCTGGAACGGGTCGCCCGGCTGCTGCCATCAACTGTCCCCAACGCTCGGCCACGGGGCCATCCACACTTAAAACGCGGCCAACAAAAAAAGCGGCCAGTTCTGTTTGCACCCAGTCTGAAAGCAGCAACCGTCTGTCGGGGTCTTTCACGCCGTCAATGCCTTTGCGCAACTCACCCAGGGTTAAGACACTCAAATAAAGAGAGGCGGCAGGTCGTTTGGCAAACCAAGCAGACACGCCAGGGTCAGGCGTTTTGCGCCGCAACTCCGACAACACATTGGTGTCGAGCAGATAACTCATAGGGACACATCGCGGGTGGGGCTGGTATCGCGATCCCATTGAACATCGGTCGCATCAAAAAGTGGCGAACTTTGCATCAACGCTTCCAAGCCCCGCGCGTTGCCCGTCAATCGGTCGTACATGATTTGCGAAACCACCACCGCCACCGAATGTCCGTGGTGTGTGATGTATTGAGGACCTTCGCTTTCAGCGCATTTGACCAACTCGGACAAACGGGCCTTGGCCTCTTGCATTTGCCATGCGTTCATAGGGCACCTCACCTTCTATATTCTAACCAGACAGGTCAGAATATAGCATTTTTTAACATTTGGTGAAAGTATTGACCCATCAATTCAGCAGGTCAGCTTGTCTTGGCCCACTGCGGAAAGTAGCGTTTGACCACCTCGCCCTCCAAACTCAGGGCATGGCAACCGTTGAGGGCTGAGGATTGGGTTTGTCCGCCTTGGGCCTTGGCCTGGGGGTCTTCGTCGGCGCGTGACCACAGGATTTGATAAGCGGTGGTGGCCATCACCGGCAACAGTTCGGTCATGTGGGTGCAGCCCAGCACACCTTTGAACAAGCGCTTGACCGCTAGGTTGAAACCCGGCTCGATGCGCAGGCCCACCAGTTGTTGGTAACGCGGCCCGATTTCGCTGCACACGCCATAGGGCGCGGCCAGGGTTTGAAAGGTGACGGCGTGGATCAGGCGTTCACGGTCGATGGTCAAGCACAGCTTCATCAAGTGGATGGGTTCGCCTGCGGGCACGGGCTTGGTGCGCAATTGCAAATCATGCGGTTTCGTGTCTGTCAGGGTGCCCTCGATGTCAACCAGGCCATCGTCGCGCTCAAAGCCTTGGCATTGGATGGTCCGCAGGTGGACAGGTTTGCGCTGCACAGATGCGGCAGCGGGCGGACGGGTTTCAGGGGCAACAGACATGGGATACCAAAGAACGCAAAGACCAAGCATAACAAGGCATTGGACCTGGCAAGTATGGCAGAGGTGCTGACCATGCCCATGGGCCCCTGGGATCCCTTGTATGAACCCAGGCTGCGTCCGCGCAGCATCAGCTTGTCAAAAGTCCCTTGCGACAGCTTCAGGTGATGGGTGCCGGGTTGAACAGCACGAGGTCGTTTTTCAGGCCCCAGTGTTCGGCCCAGGTTTTGCGCCCACTGGCCACGGCCAACATGAGTTCAAACATCTCCCAACCGACTTGCTCGATGCTGGCCTCGCCAGTGGCGATGCGCCCGGCGTTGACGTCCATCAGGTCGTGCCAGCGGCGCGCCAAATCGTTGCGGGTCGCCACTTTGATCACCGGCACTGGCGCCAGGCCGTAGGGCGTGCCCCGCCCCGTGGTGAAGATGTGCAGGTTCATGCCAGCGGCGACTTGCAAGGTGCCGCAAATGAAGTCGCTGGCGGGGGTGGCGGCATAAATCAAACCTTTTTGGCGCAGCTTTTCTCCCGGAGCGAGCACGCCTGATATCGGCCCACTGCCCGACTTGACGATGGAGCCCATGGCTTTTTCCACGATGTTGGACAGCCCGCCCAGTTTGTTGCCCGGCGTGGTGTTGGCACTGCGGTCCACCGAGCCGCGCTGCAAATAGGCGTCGTACCAGGCCATTTCGCGGATCATGGCGTCTGCCACGGCGGGGCTGGCGGCACGGGCGGTCAGTTGGGCGATGCCGTCGCGCACTTCCGTGACCTCGGAGAACATCACCGCCGCACCAGCACGCACCAGCAAGTCGGTGGCAAAGCCCACCGCTGGGTTGGCGGTCACGCCCGACAGCGCGTCACTGCCACCGCACTGCACGCCCACCACCAATTCGCTCGCGGGGCAGGTTTCGCGCCGGCGCAGGTTGAGCCGCTCCAAGTGCACACGGGCCTGGCGCAAGATGCTTTCTATCATGCTCATGAAGCCGACATGGGCGTCGTCTTGCAAGCAAACCACATCCAACACAGAAGCATCGGTGGATGAACGCGCATCGACCAGCGGGATGCTGCCGGGGGGCAAGAGGCGATCGGGCTGGAGTTTTTCGCAGCCCAGGCTGACCACCATGACCTCGCCACCGAAGTTGGGGTTCAGACTGATGTGGCGCAGGGTGCGAATGGGGATGACGGCATCCGGCGCGTCAATGGCCACGCCACAGCCATAGCTGTGCGACAGGCCCACCACATCGTCCACATGGGGGTACTGCGGTAACAGCTCTTGGCGGATGCGCTGCACCGCAAACTCAACCACCCCGGTGACACACTGCACCGTGGTGGTGATGGCCAAAATATTGCGCGTGCCCACACTGCCATCGGCATTGCGGTAACCCTCAAAGGTATAGCCCGCCAATGGCGCCCAGTCGGGCGCGGGTGCGGTGGCTTTGGGCAAATCGTCCAAGCCGCAGGCATCGGGCATGTGCAACAAACGCTCGTGGACCCAACTGCCAGCGGGCACCGCACGCGCCGCATGGCCAATGACCACGTTGTAGCGGCGCACAGGTGCACCGGCGGGCAAATCGACCAAGGCCACCTTGTGCCCCTGGGGCACTTTGTCGCGCAGCACCAGGCCCGCACCGGGGCCGTTGTCGGGCAACAGGGTGCCTGCCGCCAAGCCCCCATCGTTGGCCACGATGGCCACGTTGTCGCTGGGGTGCATGGCGATCAGCAAAGGGCTGGGTGCAGTCATGGGCGGAGAACTTCCATCAAGCTTGAACGGCTACGCGCCAGCGCCGGGCATGCTCGGCATTGACGGCCCCGGTCGGAATCTGGCCTTGCAACAGGGCCCGGGTTTGGGCCACGGTCTCCAGGGCTTGGTGTTCGGTGGCAGCTGGGGTGAGGCCGCCGATGTGCGGCGTGGCAATCACTTTGGGGTGTCGGGCCAAATCCAAGCTCGGTGTTTGGTCCGGGCCACGGCCCACGTCCAGTGCCGCACCCGCCAATGGGCCGTGATCCAGCGCATGGCGCAAAGCCACCTCATCCACCAAGTTGCCCCGGGCGGCATTGATGAACCAAGCCCCAGGCTTCATCTGGGCAAACGCTTTGGCATTGAACAGGTTTTCAGTTTCAGCAGTGGCTGGGGCCAAACACACCACATGGTCGCTGGCGCTGAGCAACTTCTCCCATGTCACCAAGGAAACGCCTGCGTTCACGGCTTGAACATGCGGGTCGTGCACCAGCACCTGCATGCCAAAGGCTTGGGCCAAGGCACACACTTGGCGCCCAATGTGGCCGTAGCCCACCACCCCCAGCGTGGCACCGCGCAACTCGCGCCCCATCCAGGCTTGGGCCTCGTGCCCCGCTTGGTATTGCATGCGCGCTGCGCTGATGTGGCGCACAGCGTCGATCATCACACCCATCACCCATTCGGTCACTGCTGTGCCAAAACCAGCGCTGGCGCGGGTCACCAAAATACCATGATGAGAAGCCGCATCCACATCGATGGTGCGGATGTCCATGGCACAGCGGCACACCGCCCACAACTGAGGCAGTGCGGCGAACACCGCCGCGTCAAATGGGGTTTGCCGGTAAGCGATGACCACCTCGCAGCCCTGGGCGGCGGCGACCAAATCAGCCCCCTGCCAATCTTGCTCGCTGGTGTTGAGCCGCACTTCGGCCCATTCGCGCAACTGGCCCAACGCACGCTCGCCAAAGTAAGTGGCCAAACGCGAGGCCGGGTGGGTGACCAAAACGGTGGCCATCAGCGGCCTATTTCATCAAGCCGGGCAGCCACAGCGACAAGGCCGGCACATAAGTGACCAGCAGCAAAGCCATGCACATGGCGCCATAAAACGGCCACAGCTCTTTGGAGACTTGCTCCATCGTGACTTTCCCCACCGCACACCCGACAAACAAGGTGGGCCCCACGGGTGGGGTGATCAGGCCAATGCCCAGGTTGAGGATCATGATCATGCCAAAGTGCACCGGGTCGATGCCCAGCTTGGCAATCACCGGCATGAAGATGGGCGTGCAAATGAGCAGCATGGGTGCCAAGTCCATGAAGGTGCCCAGCAACAGCAGCAGCAAGTTGACCAAAAACAAGAACACATATTTGTTGTCGGAGATGCTCAAAAAGAACATGGTGATCTTGGCCGGTATTTGCATCAAGGTCATCATGTAGCCAAAGGCCACTGAAAAGCCAATCAGCATCATCACCATGGACACGGTTTTGACCACCCGGTGCACCATGCGGGGCAACTCGCTCCACTTGTAGTCGCGGTAGACCAAGAAGGTCACCAAAAAAGCATAGACGCAAGCCACCGCCGCTGATTCGGTGGGCGTGAACACACCGGACAAAATGCCACCCATGATGATGAAAATGGTCACCAAACCCCACAGGGCATCGGTGACGATTTTGGGGATGTCTTTGAGCGCCACAGGCTCGCCCTTGGGGTAGTCGCGCTTGTGCGATGTCCACAGCACCAAGCCCACCAAGCACAAGCCAAACAACAGGCCCGGCAAGATGCCCGCCAAAAACAAATGCGCCACCGATACTGTGCCGCCGGCGGCCAAGGAGTAAATGACTGCATTGTGCGAAGGCGGGATCATCAAGGCCTGAACCGAACCGCAAATCGTCACATTGGTGGCAAACACGCGCGGGAAACCGGCCTTGACCATTTGCGGAATCATCACCGAGCCAATGGCCGAGGTGTCGGCCACCGAAGAGCCCGAGATGCAGCCAAACAAGGTCGAGGCCATGATGTTGACCAAGGCCAAGCCGCCTTTGATGAATCCCACAAACACCTTGGCCAGGTTGATCAGCCGATTGGCCATGCCGCCCTCGGCCATGATGCCGCCGGCGAGCACAAAAAACGGGATCGCCAGCAGGGAGAAATCATCGGTGCCGTCGGAGATTTTGAGCATGATCGCCTCCAGCGGGAGATCGATCCACAAAGCCCCACAAATGGCCGCCAAACCCAAGGCATAGGCCACGGGCACACCCAAGGCGCACAGCACGGTGAACGAACCGAGCAGTATCAAAATGTCCATGGTTTACTCCAATTCCACCGCTTCGTCGCTGTACATGAACGACGTGGCAGGGGGATGCCCCACCCAGACCCGCTCGATCAAAAACAAAAACGTTAACAAACCAGCCAAAGGGATGGGCGAATAAACCAAGCCCACGGGTAGCCCTGGAAATTCAGCCATGGATTGGTTCCAAGTGATTTCACACAATTGCAAACCATAAAAAAGCATGAACAAAGACATGACCCCCATGCACAATTCCACCCCAGCGAGCATCATTTTTTTCTTCAGTGGAGACACCGCATTGAGCAGCGACTCCACCGCGATGTGGACATTGGCACGGTAAATCGCCGCCCCCCCCACAAACGAGAAGAACACCATCATCACCACCGATGCCGGCTCGGGCCAAGACTGGGGGTTGTTCATCACATAGCGCATGAACACACCGTAGGGAATGATCAAGGTGATCACCACCAAGGCCGCACCAGAGAGCACGATGCAGGCCATATAAAGCCATTCCATGGCCTGGGCGAAAGCTTGTTTGAGGGTCATGGCGAAGGGCTTTAAAAAGCTCAAGCGCGACCCAGCCAGGGTGCTGGGCCACGCATGGAGAGGCTGCTTACTTGGTGTCTTGGATGCGCTTGATCAAAGAAGCGTACTTGGCGCCGTACTTGTCACGGATGGGCTGGGTGGCTTTGAAGAAAGCCGGCTTGTCCGCAGGCACAAATTGCACGCCCAGGCCTTTGAGTTTGGTCTCCGCCTCGCGGGTGTAGTCGTCCCACAGTTTGCGCTGCTCAATTTGGGCTTCGGCCGAGACCTTGCGAATCAAGGCTTGGTCTTCTTTGCTCAAACCTTCCCAGGACTTTTTCGAGAACACAAAAATTTCGGGAATGATCAAGTGACCGGTCAGGCTCATCACTTTGGTGACCGTGTAATGGTTTTGCGCCAGCAAGGTGGGTGGGTTGTTTTCAGCCCCATCGACCACGCCGGTTTGCAAGGCGGGGAACAGTTCGTTCATGCCCATGGCCACGCCATTGCCTCCCATGGCGTTCATGGTTTCCACAAACAAGGGGTTGCCCATCATGCGGATCTTCATGCCCTTGAGATCGGCGGGGGCCGTCACGGGTTTGTTGGCGTAGACGTTGCGGGTGCCCGCGTCCATCCAACCCAGTGCCACCAAGCGTGAGCCGGGGCCATTGGTCATGCGCTCGAGCAATTCTTGGCCAATCGGGCCGTCGATGACTTTGCGCATGTGCGCTTCATCGCGAAACACAAACGGCATGTTGAACACATTGACCTCGTCGACCACCGGGCCCATGGCACCGACAGAGATGCGGGCAATTTGCAAGGCGCCGATCTGGGCTTGCTCAATCATTTCCTTTTCGCCACCCAATTGCATGGAGGGGAACATCTGAATGGAGATGCGGCCATTGGTGGCGGCTTCGAGCTTTTTGCCCATGCGCACAATGGCCTCGACCGTGGGATAGCCCAGCGGGTGCACATCGGATGCTTTCAGCACCATTTTGCTTTGGGCCTGGGCTTGAAACCCAAACGCCGAGGCCCCGATGGCCAAGCTGGCGGCGATCCATTTGACGAGTTGTCTTTTTTTCATGGTTTGTCTCCTGTGTTGAAAAGGGATGGTGGGGAAAAGGGACTCAAAAGAGCGAGGCGTGGCGATGCGTTCACATCGGCCCCATCTTCACAAAGGCACCGCCTTGGTACTGCACGGCGGGGTCGCTCAAATCGGGCTCGGGGGTGTTTTGGTAGATGGCTTGCCGAAACACATCCGAGCTGTCTTGGGGCACGAAGCCCACATGGCGGGCGCGGCTGTTGTCCCACCAGGTCACGGCATTGTTGGACATGCCAAAAATGATGCTGTGGCCCAGCACCGGTGTGGTCAAGCAAGCGGTGATCAAGCGGTGCAAGTCGTCATAACTGAGCCAACTGGCCAGCATGCGCCTGTCGCGCGGCTCAGGAAATGAAGAGCCAATGCGCACACAAGCGGTTTCGATGCCATAGCGGTCAAAGTAAAAACGGCTCAGGTCTTCGCCAAAGGCTTTGCTCAGGCCGTACAAACCGTCGGGGCGCGGCGGGTCATCGGCGGTGATGGTTTGGCCCTGCTTGTAAAAACCCGTCACATGGTTGGAGCTGGCAAACACCACGCGGCGCACCCCGTTGATGCGGGCGGCCTCGTACAAGTGGTACATGCCGACGATATTGGCCTGCAAGATCGGCGCCCAGGGCTGCTCGGTGGACACGCCACCCAGGTGTACCACGGCGTCGACGCCGACCATCATGGCCTGGACAGCAGCCGCATCGGCCAAGTCGGCGGTGACAATTTCTTCGCCCGCTTGGGGCTGGCCCAGGTCTGCCACGTCGGATAAGCGCAACACCTGGCAATTGGCCTTCAAGCGTCCCCGCAAAGCCTGGCCCAATCCGCCAGCAGCGCCAGTGAGCAACAAACGGTGGTGAGAGGGCGACATGGTCATGGCGTGGTTCAAAGCGCAGAGGCTGCGCATCCAAGGGTTATCGGGGGCTGGACTTTCCAAATGGCTTTGCTACAGTCAAGCGATGGGTCATCAGTTGTCAGACAACTAAAAGTGTAAGCCCATTCATTCTGAGGTCAAGGGGAAAGAGATGGAATCAAGGCAAACCCCTAGTGTTGCCGGGGCCCCCGCAGCGGCGGCCAACCCACGTGCGCGCCGCCCCGGTGGCTTGGTGGGGGAAATCGTGGCGTCGTTGGGCGAGCGGGTGCAACAAGGCCAATGGCCAGCAGGCCACAAGCTGCCCAGCGAGAGCGAAATCATGGCCGAGTTCGAGGTCAGCCGCACCGTCGTGCGCGAAGCCCTGTCGCGCCTGCAAGCCGCTGGCACGGTGGAAACCCGCCACGGCATTGGCACCTTTGTGCTGGCCCCACGGGAGAGCGCCAATTTCAGCCTGGGCAGCGTCGATTTGGCGATGGTCGGCGATGTGATCGCCCTGCTCGAGCTGCGCATCAGCCTGGAGACCGAAGCCGCCGGCTTGGCCGCCCAACGGCGCACCGACACGCAATTGACCTTGATGCAAACCGCGCTGGATGATTTTCAAGCCGCCCTGGGCCAAGACAGCGATGCCGTGCCGTCGGACTTTGCCTTTCACATGGAAGTCGCCCGCGCCACCCACAACCGCCACTTTGCGGATTTGATGGGCTATTTGGGCACCATGGTGATTCCGCGCGCGCGCATCAACACCGCCCAGGCCGCGCCCGAGGGCCGCCTCAAGTACCTGCAAAAAGTACACGGCGAACACGAGAGCATTTTGAGCGCCATCCGCAACCAAGACACCGAAGCCGCCCGTGCGGCCATGCGCACCCATTTGAGCAACAGCCGCGAGCGCTTGCGCAAAACCCAAACCCTCGAAGCCCCCCTCACCAATTGACCCCAACTTGTACGATGTCTAACGCACCCATACCCCTCTCCCCCCTGGCCAGCTCCTCCCCCACGCCGACCACGGCGGGCACACCAGTGGTCACCCAGATGCGCGTCATCCCCGTCGCCGGGCGCGATGGGATGCTGCTCAATTTGAGCGGCGCTCACGGCCCTTTTTTCACCCGCAATTTGGTCATCCTCACCGACAGCGCGGGCCGCACGGGTGTGGGTGAAGTGCCGGGGGGCGAAAAAATCCGCAGCACCCTGGAGGCCGCGCGCGGCCTGATCGAGGGTGGCGCCATCGGCAACTGGAACCGCATGCTCAACCGCCTGCGCGAGCGCTTTGCCGGCCTCGACCAGGGCGGGCGCGGCAACCAGACCTTTGACCTGCGGGTGGCCATCCATGCGGTGACCGCGGTGGAAAGCGCCTTGCTGGATTTGCTCGGCCAGTTTTTGGGCGTGCCGGTGGCAGCCTTGCTCGGTGACGGGCAACAACGCGATCGGGTACAGGTGCTGGGCTATTTGTTTTACCTGGGTGACCGGCGCAAAACCGACCTGCCCTACGCCAGCGAACCCGATGCCGACAACGACTGGCAGCGCTTGCGCCATGAAGAAACCCTGACCCCCGAGGCCATGGTGCGCTTGGCCGAAGCCGCGCAAGCCCGCTATGGTTTTGAAGACTTCAAGCTCAAAGGCGGTGTGCTCAGTGGTGGTGCCGAAATGGAGGCCATCGTGGCCTTGCATGAGCGCTTTCCCAAAGCCCGCATCACATTGGACCCGAATGGCGGTTGGTTGCTCAAAGACGCGATTGCGCTGTGCCGTGACCGCCACCGCGAACTGGCCTATGCCGAAGACCCCTGCGGCGCGGAGGGGGT
>CANFPJ010000108.1 GCA_947448885.1 Comamonadaceae bacterium | reverse complement strand
CGGGGCATCCGAACGCGACCAACGCGCTTGCGCATGGCTGATTTGGGATGGGTCGATGCCTGGGCCGTTGTCACTCACCGACATCACCACCTGGGCCCCAGCACCTGCGTTCCCGGGCCAGGGCAAGCGAGCCAAGGCCACGGTCACACTGGCACCGCCGCCTTCCAGCGGTCGGCCATGGCGCAAGGCGTTGTCCAACAAGTTGCCCAGCACCCCCTCGATCAGCGCGGCTTGACCCATCACCCACACCGGCTCATCCAGACCTTCGGCCCCCAGATCCACACCCAGTGACAAGGCTTTGGGCATGTGCCGCATGACCACATCGCGCACCAAAGTGTCCAAGCGCAGCGCTTGCAGAGGCAGGCCTTGCTCGGCTTCATCGGCATAGGCCAAGGCCAACAGTTGGTCCATCAATCGGGAGGCGCGCTCTTCGCTTTTGACAATGGCCAACAACTGCTCGCGCCATTGGACCGGGTCGTTTTGTTGCAGGCCATATTCGGCCAGCGCACGGATACCGGCCAAGGGCGTGCGCAATTCATGCGCCACATTGCCGGTGAACTCACGTTGTGCGCGCACACCATCGTTCACCCGCATCAACAGGCCATTGAATGCCTGCCCCAGTCGGCGCACATCGCGCGAGCCGCCCATGGGCGGCAGGGGGCTCAGGTCGCTGACATCGCGGCTCAAAATACCTTGCTCCAAGTGAAGCAAGGGGTCAATTTCTTTTTGAATGGCACGGCGCAGGCCCCAACCCAAGAGGATCAACAGCAAAACTTGCGGCACCACCGTGACCCACAGCAGGCTTTGCAACAAGCCACTGCGGCTGGCCGTGGTCTGTGCCACGACCACATAAAACGCCAAAGGCTGGGTCCTGTGAAGGGTCACGCTGCGCATGGTTTTGCTCTGAAACACCACGTCTTCAAACACCGGCGCGATCAATGCGGGGTTGTGACTGGCGCTCAAGCCTGGGTGGCCCGCCACCAAGACGCCACTTGGGTCATAGATCGCAAAAAATATCGATTCGCTTTGGTCAAACAGCACGGTGCCCAAGTCTTGCGATGAGAGTTTGAGCTCCAGGGTCGCGCTGTCCTTGCCCAAACCCATGCTCACCCGGCTGGCCAACAAATAAGCATCGTCGAGCAAACTGCGGTCAAAGGCTTTTTGCGCAAAGTGGCTGGCCACGGCGATCACCACCAAGCTCGATACCAACCAGGTCAAGGCCAAGGGCACCAAAATGTGCTGCAGCAATCGGGTGCGCATCGAGTGTTCGTTCACGGCACCTTCTCCTCGTGGGCTTCAATCACATAGCCAATGCCCCGCAAGGTGCGGATGCCCGCACCACTGCCGTGAAGCCGCTTGCGCAAGCGCGAGATGAACACCTCGAGCGCGTTGTCGCCCAACCACTCATCAAAACCCGATAGTTTTTCAGCCAGCTCGCGCTTGGGAACCGCCCGACCAGGCGGGCTCATCAATTCCCAGAGGACTTCAAACTCGCGGCTGGGCAAATCCAAAGGCTCACCGCCCATGCTGAGGCGACGCAACTGGCGGTCCAGTGTCAAACTGCCCACCTGCACCAGGTCTTGCACCCCAATGCCGCGGCGCACCACAGCGCGCAAGCGCGCCTCTACCTCGGCCAAGTCAAAGGGTTTGCCCAAATAATCATCTGCACCGGCATTGAGCCCAGCAATGCGCTCTTCGGTGCGGTTGCGCGCGGTCAGCACGATGACCGGGGTATGGTCGCCGCGGCTGCGCGCCGCGCGCAACAAATCCAAGCCATGAAATGGTTTTGCATTGCGTCTGTTGTCGCAAGGCAGGTTCAAGTCCAACAGAACCACGTCATAAGTCTGCACAGTCCACAACTGGCTGGCAGCCTGCGCATCCAGTGCAACATCTATTTTGTTACCCGCTTGCGCCAAGCTTTTGGATATCACGCTGGAAAGCACCTCGTCATCTTCAATCAGCAAGATACGCATGGGGTATGGCTTTGTTTCTTCAAATATCCAACAAAATCAGATATTAACCCCTGATTCTTGATGAACGATCGAATGGTCAGGTTTTGGTCAGGTGATCCATGGGATAAATATGAAATGCCAATCATTCATCCCTTGACCCCGCGTTTGCGCATGCCATTGCTCGTCTTGGCCATGCTGGTTCATTGTGGCCTGGCCCACAGTCAATCTGCTGGCTTGGTCTTGTCTTATCAAGACGTTTTGCGCATGTCGACCCAAAACATTGACGTTTCTTTGGCAACGCGCAGCGTTGACTCGGCCAAAGCAGATGTTTTGTCCTCGAACCGGGCTCCATTGCCCACTTTGACCGCCAAAACCAGTTCCATCGATTTACAAAATGGCACGGGCACGGGCTCGCTGTGGCAGGAACAACGCATTGATAAATCTGTGGGCCTGGATTGGACCTACGAGCGGGGTCAAAAACGTGCCCTCAGAACGCAATCCAGTGAAAAGACCGTTGACGCCAACTTGGCTGAGCTCAAGGCAGTCCGAATCAATCAACAAATTTTGGCAGCCAATGCCTTTTTTGACCTGTTGGCGGCACAGCAAAAGTCATCTGAGGTGCAGTCCATTGCCGCCAGTTACGGCCAACTTGAAAAAGTGGCTGCCACGCGTTTGTCTGCCGGCGATATCTCCTCGCAAGATCACGCACGCATTGCCATAGAGGCCAGGCGTGCCATGGCTGACGCCTTGTCAGTCGAACTTGAGAGCCGCCGCGCATCCATTGCCTTGTCAAGCGTATTGGGCATTCAAGCGGGCCGCGATCGGCTGATGCTCGCCAATGAGTGGCCCAGCATGGCGAGTTCTCCATCCCTGTCGGAGGCCCTTGGTGCGCAGGGCATTGATCAACTTCCGGAGGTGCAAGCTGCACAAGACCGCTTGAATGCGGCAGAGGTTTCGCTTCAATTGGCCCAATCATTGAAAAAGTCTGACATCACCTTTGGAAGCTCAATTGACCATTTTCCGGGCACGTCAGATCGTTTGCTGGAATTTAGACTTCAGATGCCGCTGCAATGGGGCTATGGTTACGAAGGGGAAATAGCCAAGGCTTTGACTCAGATGGATCAGGCGCGTGACCAACTGGAAAAGATCCGAATGTTGGCATCGGCCGAACGCTTGAGTTGGTCGCATGCGCTTGAAACAGCCAAGCAACGACTCAACGCATACGAAACTGTCATTTACCCCCAGGCCCAGCAAGTGGCAAGCCAAGCTGAATTGGCATACCAAAAAGGGGCGATGTCATTGACCGATCTATTGGATGCGCGACGCACATTGCGAACCATTTTGATTGAACGCACGAACGCCAAAGCCGAGCATGCAAAGTCCATGGCGGCGCGGAACATCCGCTATCCAAATTCATTCTGATACCGGCCCCATCTTTTCGATGACCGACAACCCACTGACGCCCCAATGAACTTTTTATATTTGTTGCGCACCCGTGCTTTCACTTTTGTTCTGGCCATCGGCTTGCTCGCTGCTTGCAAAGAGCAACCTGCGCATCTGATGATCACCCCTCAACCGATCATCTCCAACAATCAACTGCGTTTCAGCTCAGGCCACCCACAATTGGCATTGCTGCAAACCACGCCAGCCGTGGCTGGTCAAGACTTGTCTGTTGAATTGCCCGCCAAATTGGTCTGGAACGAAGAAAAAACCCAACGCATTTACCCGGCATTCTCTGGCCGGGTGACGCAAATCAAGGCCGATGTGGGCCAGTCAATCAGCCTGGGCTCCGTTTTGGCTCAGATTGCCTCGCCTGAGTTTGGCATGGCACAAGCAGAAGCGGCAAGAGCCAAATCCGTCTACGAGTTGACCCAAAAGAATGCGCGCAGGCAGCAAGAGTTGCTCGATGCCGGCATTGTCGCCCGCAAGGATTGGGAACAAGCCATATCCGATGCGGATGCTGCTGCTGCTGAATGGCAAAGGGCTTTGGCGCGCACAAAACTGTATGGCGGCGGGGCTGATGTCAACCAACTGCTCAATTTGACATCCACCATTTCGGGGGTGGTGGTGGAGCGCAACCTGAATCCTGGCCAAGAAGTGCGTGCAGATATGTCTGGGCCCGGTATACCGCCTTTGTATGTGGTCACCGACCCCACGCAATTGTGGGCGCTCATTGATGCCCGAGAAAATGACCTCGCAGCATTGACACCCAAAACCCACGTGGAGTTGATGGTTGCTTCGTTGCCCAATCAAACTTTCGCCGCACAAATTATCACATCTGCCGACGCCATCGATGCCAATACCCGAACCATCAAAGTTCGCGCCAGTGTGCAAAACACAAAAAAGTTGCTCAAAGGTGAAATGCTCGCCACGGCCAATTTTTTGCGGCCCATGGGCGACAGCGTCATCATTCCATCCTCGGCCGTATTTCTTCGAGGCGCAAGCAATTACGTTTTCATACAAACGGCGGCGGGGGTGTTTGAACCCAGAAACATCAAGCTGCTGTATGAAGGCCCCAAAGTTGTATACGTTTCAGAAGGTTTGAAAGTGGGCGATTTGGTGGTGACACAAAACGGGCTTTTATTGGAACGTGAGCTGCGCAACGCCATGGAAGAAGCACAGCAATCACCGCTGATCCAACCCAAGGCCAAACCATGAACAAGTTGATTGAGCTTTCAATCAAGCAACCCTTGATGGTTGTCATTTCCACCTTGATGTTTGTGGTGGCAGGTGTGGTTGCATTTTCCAATTTGTCGGTAGAGGCTTTTCCTGACGTGACGGATACACAGGTCACCGTGATCGCCTTGTACCCCGGCCGAGCCGCCGAGGAGGTCGAAAAACAAGTCAGTTTGCCGCTGGAAACAGCACTTTCTGGCTTGCCCAATGCCATTCGTGTTTTTTCGCACACCCAGTTTGGCCTGTCTTACACCGTGATCACCTACGACGAGTCAATTGATGTCAATTTGGCGCGCCAACAAGTCAATGAACGACTAAGTCGGGTGGACCTGCCAGATGGTGCCCAAGCCAATATTGCCCCCAACGCCACGCCCGTGGGCGAGATCATGCGATACCGCGTGAAGGGTGATGGCTTGAGCACCACGGATCTTCGCACCATAGAAGACTGGGTGATCGAAAGATCTTTGCGCCAAGTCCCGGGCGTTGCCGATGTGGTGGCCATGGGTGGCTTCATCAAGCAATACGAAGTTCAGCCAGACCTGGACAAGTTGCGCGCCTATAAATTGACATTCCAAAATCTTTTGGATGCATTGGGCCGCGGCAACTCCAACGCCGGTGGCAGTTACGTGTCCCAAGGCGCTCAACAATTTGCCATTCGTGGCATTGGCTTGCTTCGCTCGCCGGATGATATTGGCCAAATTGTGTTGAGTTCGCGCAATGGAACACCCATCTTGATCCGCGATGTGGCCCAAATCAAGTTGGGGGCAGTGCCCAGATTGGGCATCACCGGCCAAGACAATGACGACGACGCCGTGATTGGCATTGTGATCATGCGCAAAGGTGAGAACCCCAGTGTGGTCTTAAAAAACGTCAAGGAACGATTGGATCAACTCAACACCCGAGGTTTGCCTGCGGGCGTTCAAATTGTTCCCTTTTATGACCGCACGTGGCTCATGGGAAAAACGCTTTCAACCGTTTTTCGCAATTTGATTGAAGGCGCATTGCTGGTGGCCTTGGTGCTTTATTTGTTTTTATCCAATTTGCGCGCCAGTTTGGCCGTTGTCGTGATCATCCCTCTGGCACTGTTATCGACCTTTTTGGGCCTCAAAATCATGGGGGTCCACGCCAACCTGCTGAGCTTGGGTGCCATGGACTTTGGCATCATCGTGGACGGCGCTGTCATCGTGATTGAAAACATCATGCATCGCCTGGCGCAACGGGGCGAAGGCATGAATGACAAAGAGCGCCGCCATCTGATCACCACCGCCACCAATGAAGTGGGCAGGCCTACGCTTTTTTCAATGCTGATCATCATCGCAGCCCACATACCCATCTTTGCATTGCAACGCCATGAAGGCCGCATATTTCAGCCCATGGCTTTGTCGGTATCCATGGCGCTGGTGGGTTCATTGATTTTTTCGCTGACACTGGTTCCTTTGCTGGCTTATTGGATGCTGCGGAAAAAAATCCCTCACGGTGACAACAGAGTGGTTTCTGCCGCCAAGCATTTTTATGCCATTGTTCTCAATTGGGCTTTGGCACATCGCAGCCACGTGATCGCCATTGCGCTTGGCTTTTTTGGCCTGTCCATTGCTATAGGAGCACGGTTGGGGTCTGAGTTTTTACCGGAGCTCAATGAGGGCACTTTTTGGGTTAACTGGGATTTGCCAGCCAGCACATCACAACAGGAAGCCCAAAATGTATTGCGTTTGGCACGCAGAGCCATCCAAACCATCCCTGAGGTTCGCACAGTGGTTTCAAAGGCTGGCCAACCTGAGGATGGAACTGACCCTAAGACCTTGAGCATGGCCGAGATCTTTGTGGACGTCAAACCCGTTGAAGAGTGGCGAGAGGGGTTGACGCGCAACCATCTCATAGAGGAAATGGACGCGCGCTTGTCGGTGATTCCCGGCATTGATCCCGCCTTTTCTCAGCCCATACGTGACAACGTTTTGGAGTCTATTTCTCAAATCAAGGGACAAATTGTCATCAAGGTGGCCGGCGAAAATTTGCAGCAACTTCAACAAACGATGGAGGCCATGCAACGCGAGTTCAAACAAGTTGAAGGGGTACAAAGAGCCGAGGTGGATCGGCTTGGACAACTCCCGCAATTGGTGATCGACATCGATCGTGAGCGTGCTGCTCGGTTTGGACTCAACGTGAGCGATGTCCAAGATGTGATTGAAGCGGCCTTGGCCGGCAAGGCCGCCACTCAAATTTGGGAAGGCGAAAAAAAGTTTGCGGTGGCCGTCCGCTTGGCTGAGGACCGCAGATCTATTTCGCATTTGGCCAGTACGCCCATTGCCACACCTGATGGTGGTTACACCACACTCGGCGCTGTCAGCAATATTCGCCAGTCGAGCGGCGCCATGAACATTGCCAGGGAGAGCGGTCGACGCACCATGGCCATTGGCGTATTCATCAAGGGCCGCGACATGGGCTCCGTGGTGGCCGACATGAAGGCACGGGTTGAGCAGAACGTCAAGATTCCTGAAACATACACCGTCAGTTGGTCAGGGGAGTTTGAAAACCAAGAGAGGGCCATGAAACGCTTGAGCTTTGTGGTTCCCATATCTTTGTTGCTGATTTTTGTTTTGCTTTTCAATGCTTTTGGATCCATCAAATCTGCTGTACTCATTCTCCTCAATGTTCCTTTGGCGCTGATTGGCGGGATCATTGCACTGTGGCTTTTTTCTATCCCCCTGTCGGTGTCTGCAGCCATTGGCTTTATCGCCTTGTCAGGACAAGCCGTGCTCAATGGCGTGGTGCTGCTCACGGTGATTGAGCAATTGCGCAGCGCAGGCTTGAATGTGCTCGATGCCGTCAAAGAAGGTGCCATGCAACGCTTGCGCACGGTGCTGATGACCGCCATGCTGGCGGCATTGGGTTTGTTGCCCATGGCCTTGAGCCACGACATTGGGGCCGAGACACAACGCCCACTGGCCATTGTGGTGATTGGTGGCTTGTTCACCGCCACACTGCTGACCTTGGTGGTGCTGCCGGTGCTGTACGTGCTTTGGTACAAAGACAACCGCACGCCCAAAGCGGAAGAGGCCTGACACATCACCGTCAATCGATGCGGATATGATGTTTTCAGTTCCTTTTTGGGCGGTCTGTGCCGCCTCATTTGAATGGCTTTGATGCGTTTGTTTATCACTCACTGGCGCCAGGGGTGCTTCATTGTTTTGCTGGCGCTCTCGGCGGCATGTCCCCTGTCCGTTCAAGCGGCCAGGCCCATGAACACCGATGACGCCAACGTGGTCGACCCCAAAGGGTGTCAGCTGGAGACTTGGGTGCGGCGCACGCGCAGCAGCACCGAGCAATGGGCCATCCCCGGTTGTAATTTTTGGGGCGATATCGAGTGGTCACTCGGGGGTCAGCAACGCAACGAAGACACGCCTTGGGACTCCAGTTTGCTGCTGGGTCAGGCCAAGAAGCGCTGGCTGCGTTTGAGCGATGGCGATTGGGGTGTTTCCACCACGCTGGGCTTCATCAACACCCTGCCCACCAGCGACTTCAATGCGACCCAACGCGATGTGTACTTCAACGCCCCCATCACCCGCGCTTTGGGCCAAGACCGCTTTGTGCACCTCAACCTGGGATGGATTCAACACAACCGCGATGGCAGTTCACGCCCCACCTGGGGCCTGGGGGGCGAGTGGCCTTTGAGCCCCCGCCTGATCGCCATCTCTGAGGTTTACGCCGAAACCACCACACCCAGCCAGTACCAAGTCGGTTTGCGCTTTTGGGTCAAGCCCCAGCGGGTGCAAATTGACACCACCTACGGCAATGTGATGGGCAGCGCCAGCGATCAGCAATGGATCAGCATTGGCCTGCGCTTGTTGACACCCGCTTTTCTGCCCTGAGCCCGGCTCAGAACCGCACCCCCAGCGACAAGCGGGTTTGGTTGTCGTCGCTGAAATTGACTTTGCGGTCCTGCGCCCAATGGATGAACACCGGGCCATGGTCGAACACCAATGAGATGGTTTGCCCCTTGACCTCGGGCTCATCGGCACTGGCCCGCCCTTGCTTGGCGGCCAGGTCCAGCGTCAAGCGCTGACGGTCATTGGGCGCATAGCGCCACACCAGGTGGGTGACGGATTGCCCGGTGTTGAAGCGGTTGTCGCTGATGTTGTACAGGCTCAGGTGGTGGCGCTCGCTGGGTTTGTATCCCGCACCGTAAAGCACGGAATCATTCGGGTCGAAATTGAGGTTGTAATAAGTTTCGCCATTGGTGCGGCCCCAACCCAACAAGCCATGAACCACGCCCGGGGACTGCCAATTGATGGAGCCCCCCGCAAAGCCCTTGGAAGCCACTTGCAGCGACGGCACCCATTGGCCCCAGTTGGTTTGCCACGCATATTCATAGCCGGCACGGGACTGCACAAATTGATCGCTGTTGCTGTAGTGGCCCAGCCAGGTGGTGTGGGCGCCTTGGTGCCAACGCAGGTTCCAGTCGCTGGCGCGCTGACCGCTGTCATTGACATAGCTCGAAGGGGTCAGCTTGAAAGCCTGGGACGGGGTCGCGCCGGCGCTTTGGGCCCATGACACCGCAGGCCACACCCACATCACCACCGCACAAAGGGCTGGCACCGTTGCGCCACATGCGCGGCTCACTGTGGCAGAAATAAACAACATGGGCACCTCCTGGGTCTGGACGCCAGCTTCAGCGCACGCCCTTGGCAAACTGACAAGCATGTGGGTCTGTGGTTCACCGCGTGGCTCGGCTGAAAACCATGGCGATCTTTGGCAGACTTTTATCGCTGTGCTGGATGTGGCATTGTCGCTGAGTGATAAGCTCCAGACCCTGATGCACCTCTGCTGGTGCCCCTGTTTTTTTGAGGAGTGCCCCATGTCCATGCCCTGGGAAGGGATTGTTTCTGCCGATGAAATCGCCGCCTACGAAGCCGCTGGTTTTGGTCGCCCTCAAGCCCAAGGCAAACGCCCGGCCTTGCTCATCATCGATGTGCAGTACCGCACCGTGGGCACCCAACGCCAGCCGTTTTGGGAGTCGATCAAAGAGTTCAAAACCTCTTGCGGCGAGGTGGGTTGGAATGCGGTGGACCACATCGCCCCGCTGCTGGCCCTGTTTCGCGAAAAGAACCTGCCCGTGCTCTACCCCTATGTGGCACCCAAAGAAAACTTCGATGTGGGCCGCTTGGCCGAAAAAGTGCCCGCCTTGATGGGCGTGGCCGCGCACGGCTACCAATTTGTGCCCGAGGTCGCACCGCAGCCGCATGATGTGCTGCTGCCCAAAAAACACCCGAGTGCTTTTTTTGGCACGCCCTTGGCCAGCTATTTGATCGATCTGCAAGTTGACAGTTTGGTGGTCACCGGCTGCACCACCAGCGGCTGCGTGCGCGGCAGTGTGGTCGATGCCT
>CANFPJ010000107.1 GCA_947448885.1 Comamonadaceae bacterium | reverse complement strand
TTTCCCAACCTGGACGCGGCCAACATCTCCTACAACCTGCTCAAAACCGCCGCCGGCGGCAATATTGCCATTGGCCCGGTGCTGCTGGGCGCTGCCAAACCGGTGCACATCCTCACCGCCAGCGCCACCGTGCGCCGCATCGTCAACATGACGGCTTTGACGGTGGCCGATGCCAACGCCACCAGGTCTTAATAATTTAAAGAGCCTGCACTCACTTATGTTGCTTGATGCCCGCCTTTGTGCGGGCAAATAAGCCCTGGCTATTGCCTTGGGAAAGCTTTTCCGTCATAATTCGGGCTGAGCTTTTTTCGGGTTATCCCGGTGCTGGTTTGACTGGTGCAGGGGCAAAAGTTAGGGCTCGCAAACGTCAAATTTCATCTTTTTTATTGTTTTTTTAGGAATTCAGCGGAGATGGACACGCCACTTCGTACCGTCAAATCCAACATCGTGCAGTCGATCCGCGCCCACCGGGTTCAGGATTTGCACGCGGCTGCGCAACACCTGGGGCATCACTTTTTGTATGCCAACTTGGCCGTGGCCCAAAGCAAACAAGACGTGCTGGACATGATCGCCCAGCAATTCACCTTTCCGCCGCAAACCAGCAAGAACTTTGACGCCTTGTTTGACGGCATGACCGACCCCTTGCACAAGTCTGGTCCGCAGCCTGGTTTTGTGATCGTGCTGGAGCAGGTGCCTGCCCATGCCAAGTTTGACAAAGAGGCGCGTGAGCAGTTGCTGGACATCTTCCGCGAAGCCTCCGATTACTGGGCCGAGCGCAAAATCCCTTTCCGTTGTTTTTACTCCTTCTCCGTGGCACGCGCACCCGCACTGGCCTTGGACAGCGACGGCATGGCCAGCGCCAGCCCCAGCGGGATCGAGTTGACCGACGGCGGCGAAAAGATGCCCACCGACAAATTGGTCGATATTTCTCCCTTGGCCTTGCGCATGAGCAGCCCCTTCAATGCGGGTTACTGGTTGACCGCTGCCTGATAGCGCATCAACCCAAAACAAAAAGCCCGTTTTCAGCGGGCTTTGTTGTTTTTAGGGTGGCACGCGAAGATGCGGTAAGGAATGCCGCTTAGTCTGGCCGTGTTATTTCGCCATACCCAAATGCACGCGAATGGCGATTTCGGCTGATTGCATATCGGTTTTACTGACCGCACCGAGTAGATTTTTCAGGCGAGATTTGTCTGCCGCCATGATTTGGTCTGCCATGAGCTTGCTCTCCAGACCTTCGACCGTCACGATCGCCTCGCCCGGATAAAGTCGCTCTGTATTGCTGGAAAGCGGTACCACGACGACCCGGGCCAGGTTTCTATTGGCCGCATCGTTGCTGACGATGAGCGCAGGCCGGGTTTTGCGGATTTCAGACCCACTGGATGGGTCAAATTCCACCCACCAGACCTCACCGCGTTTCATTCACCATGTCCTTGGCCAAAGCGTTGCTCCATTCTTGGGCATCGGCTTCTCGGGCGGTGTCGGCCGCCATGGCGCGATAGCCTTCGTCGAGCGCCGTGTCCATGACGTGGGGTCGCAGAAGATCCTCAATGAATTGGCTGATTTGGCGCTTGCCAATGGTTCGGTACAAGCCATCGTAAACCGCCTCGTCCAAAGTAATGGTCATTCGCTTGTGCATTAAAAGTATTTTATGCGTTATGCGCTCAACGCACAACGAAGGCTAAAAATGCAAAGTTTGCAGGCATTCCGAAACCGATGCTCCATAACGGTCAAGGGCTCCGTTTTCTGCCGCGCAAGGCCCTGATCCGCAGCGATGAACCCTTCACTTCGGGTTAAAGCTCAACGTCGGCTGGATCACTGCCCTTGGCACAGCTGCGCCAAAGCCACAAACTCCGCCACAGACACCTCTTGGGCGCGGCGTTGCACATCAAAGTCGGTGGCCACACCCTTTTGCTGCAACCAGGCGCCCAGGGTGTGGCGCAGCAGTTTGCGGCGTTGGCCAAAGGCCACCCGCACCAGTTCTGACAGCAAAGACCAGGGCACATCGACCACATCAACCAGCGGCACCATGCGCACCACCGCACTGTCCACCTTGGGTGGGGGGTGAAAGGCGTCGGGCGCCACGTCGAGCACCTTTTCCATCTGGTAGCGCGCTTGCAGCATGACGCTCAAGCGGCCATAGTCGGCGCTGTGGGGCGCGGCCACCATGCGATCGACCACCTCTTTTTGCAGCATGAAGTGCTGGTCTTGCACCACCGCCACATGGTCGAGCAAGTGAAACAAGATGGGTGTGGAAATGTTGTAAGGCAAGTTGCCCACCACGCGCAGCTGGGGCGCGTTGAGGCTTTGGGCCAGCTCGGTGAAGTTGACCTGCAACACATCCGCTTCGGTCACGCTCAGTTGGGCGTGGCCGCGCAGTTCACGCGCCAAGTCGCGATCGATTTCAATCACTTGAAGGTGCCCGAGTCGCTCCACCAAAGGTTGGGTCAGCGCGGCCCAACCGGGGCCAATCTCCACCATGGCCTGCCCGGCCTGGGGGGCAATGGCGCTAACGATGTCATCGATGACCGCGCGATCAGTCAAAAAGTGTTGGCCAAAGCGCTTGCGTGGCGCGTTCGGGTGGGCCATGCTCAAAGCGGGTCGTCGCGGTATTCGACGTAAGAGCGCCCACGGGTTTCTTGGGCCCAGGCGCGGTAGCTGTCTTCTAACTTTTGCTCTCGCAAAATGTTGCGCGCCAAGTCGCGCTGCTCTTTGGCACTCAGCTCGGCCTGGCGCCGTTCCATGACCTGGATGAGGTGCACGCCAAAACGCGTGACCACGGGGGGCGAGGTTTGCCCAGGGGCCAACTTGTTCATGGCCTCTTCAAACTCCGGAACAAACATGCCCGGGCCAGCCCAACCCAAGTCGCCGCCGGAAGCGGCACTGCCGTCTTGCGAATGCAGGCGCGCCATGGTGGCAAATTCGGCCCGCCCGCTGTCGATTTGAGACTTGAACTCGAGCATGCGCGCACGCGCGGCATTGGGGCTGAGCTGCTCACCCGGGCGCAGCAAGATATGGCGCGCGCGGGTTTGCGGCACGGTCAAGGTGGTGGCCTGCGGTTGGCGGCGCTCCATCAGCTTGAGGATGTGAAAGCCTGCGCCCGATGGCACGGGGCCAGCCAACTGGCCCACGGCCAAGCCTTTGACCGCCTCGATGAACAAGCTGGGATAGCGCTGGGCGGGTCGAAGGCCCATCATGCCGCCACTGGCTTTGTCGGCTGCGTCGGAGTTTTCACGTGCCAAGGTTTCAAAGTCGGCACCGCCTTTGAGTTTTTCCACCAGCGCCTGGGCGCGAAGTCGGGTCTCTTGGCGCTGCGCCTCGCTGGCGTCGTCGGGCACCGCCAACAAAATGTGGCCCAAGGCCAGCACGGGGTCCGCCTCTTGGCTGGTTTTGATGCGCTCGGCCAGCAGCTTGTCGATTTCGGGTTCGGTGATGCGAATGCGTGCATTGACCTCTCGCTCACGCAAACGCTGCAAGGTCAGTTGCTGGCGCAAATCGGCGCGGAATTGCACCGGGCTCATGCCCTGTTCCGTCAACCGCTCGCGAAAAGCCTCCAAGCTCACCCCATTTTGGGTGGCCATGCCTTGCTCGGCTTGATCCAGCATGCCGTCTTCAATGCGGATACCCAAATCTTGCGCCAAGCGCAATTGGGTGCGCTCATCGATCAAGCGCTCCAAAACTTGGCGCACCAACACTTCACGCCGCGGGGCAAAGCCGCCTTGCTGTTGTTGCATTTGTTGAGCGGTTTGCTCGACTTGCTGCTGCAACTCTTGGTTGGTGATGGGTTCAGAGTCGACCACCGCCACAATAAAGTCTGAAGATCGCGCACCCGTGGTGTTGGCCGTGGTGGGACTGAGCGCTGGGCCCAAAGCGGGGCCCCCGAGGCGAAGCCCCTGGGCCGCGCACACCGCACTGGCACACAAAGCCATGGCACATGCCAAGCGGGCCATCCAGGACTGAGGCAAAGAATTTGTCTGTTCACTCATATTGACCGAATCGGCTTGGAAAGCCCCCGTAGTCGCGCAAGTTTTGATAGCGTGGCACGTAATCCCTGAACACACCGGTGATATTGGAGCCCACACGGGACATCCCCGAAAACTCCATTTGGAACATGACCCGCTGAACTGCTCGGTCGGCCGTCAGCTGATAGCGGTCCAACGCAATTCGCGTCAGCCAACAGCCGGCATCGTATTCGACCCCCACCAGCGCATCGACCAAGCGTGACTCTTGTTGGTTGTAGTTCAAGCGACCCACAGTGTACCAACGGCCTTCGCTGGCACCCAAGCTGTTGTCTGCACTGCCACTGGCGGAAAAAAGGTTTTGCAGGGGCCACTGCCAACTGGTGTCCACAAACTCGCCGCCGGCCGCGCCCACGGCATCGGCTTTGTAACGGTAGGCCATGTTCAAAACGCGATACGGTCCCGGTCGGTAGCGCGCGCCCACCGTGGAGCGGACCATGCGCGCCGCGTCTGGGCTGTACTGCAGCGCCGAGTCCAACGCCCACGCATTGACCAACTGCAAATTGGTACCGGCCAAAGTGTCGCTGAGCTGCTCGGTGGCCGCCACACCGCCCGGCAACACCACCTCTTGGGCGCGCAAACGGTAGCGCTGCGCCAACACAAAGCGGGCGCGCTCAGCGCCCGACTGCGGGTCCAAAAAGCGCGATGTGGCGCCGGTGGTCACCTGGTGGCTGTCAGAGATGCGGTCGTATCCGGTGAAGGCGTTTTCGGTGAAGATGGTGGCAATGTTGAAGTCGTAGCTGGCCGAATCGTAATTGGGCAAGCTGTTTTGGTCCTTGAACGGGGTGTTGACATAAAAAATGCGCGGCTCCAAGGTTTGCACCCAAGGCAGGTCAAACAGCCGGGTAGGGCGCTCAAACACCGCACCCGCATCCAGGCTGTAGCCCGGCACCACGACCGACGCGTTGCGCACACCTGTGCTGGCCAATGCCTGGTCAAACTGATAGCTGCGCGCATTCAGGGTGAGCTTGGGGGTGACGGCGCCATATGGCGTGATCCACGATTGCGCCACTTGCACTTGGCTGACCATGCGCTGCGCGTTGTCATTGGTCAACCCCAAAAATTCGCGGTTGGACTGAAAGCGAGTCATCTCCCCCAGCAGCACCACATCCAAGCCCGAGGGGTAGGCCCAGCGGTACTGGCCACTGAGCTTGGGCACCATGTCATACGGCGGCGTGATGGGGGTGCTGCTGTCTTGCAAGGTTTGCCAGCGCAGCGTGCGCACTTGCGTGGTCAAGGCCCCGCTGGCATAGGCCACATTGGCGTCGGCCGGCAACAAACGCAGTGCGCCATTGATGTTGTTGCGCGGAAAGTCTTTCCAATAGTTGTCGTCGCTGACCCGGTTGATGTTCAAGCCCAACTGCACCGGCCCCAAGCGGGCTGAGCGGGTGTCCAGCGTGCCCTGGTGGAGCAAGGATGTGCCCCAGCGCGAGGTCCCGCCCAAGCGGTCATAGGGCATCACGTCCAGCTTGGCCGTTCCTTGAAATGGGGGCAGCACGCTTTCCAGATACCGGAACTCCGTGGAGAGGTTCAAACCCCGCTCGGTCATCAGGCGCGGTGTGATCAACAAGTCCCGGTTGGGCGCGATGTTCCAGTAATACGGTTGCGAATAAGTGAAGCCGTCAATGCTGTTGGACTCAATGGTCGGCGGCAGCAAGCCCGATCGGCGCTGGCTGGTCATGGGAAAGGCAAACGAGGGCACGCGCACCACAGCGGTGTCTTTGAAATACAAGGCGCCGTTGGTCACCTCGGCATCGCCTTTTTCGCTGTCCAAGCTCAGTTTGTCGGCGCGGATCAACCAATCGGGCAACCAACTTGGGCCGGGTTTGCGAGGGCAGGTGGTGTAGTCCCCTTGGTGAATCACGGCGCGCTTTTCATCCAAAAAGTCCACCCGCTTGGCCTGGCCATGCCCCTGGCTGCGCAACAACTGGAAGCGGGGCTCGGTGATGCTGCCCTCAAACGCCTCGATTTTCAAATCCAGGTCGGGGCCTTCAAACACATTGCCCGCTTGGTTGATGCGCACGTTGCCGCGGGCCCGGGCCGTATCGGTGGGCCAAAAGTAATCAATCCGCTCAGCGCGGATCAAGGTATCGGCCCGCCGCAGTTGCACATCGCCCAGCATGAGCAAGTCCAAATCCGGGCGCCCTGACAAATGATCGGCTTGGATGAACAGGGGCAACAGGGCGCGGTTTTGCGCGGGCACCGGCAAGAGGCTGCTGGGTTTGAGCACGGGCGCGCCAGCGGCCGACGACGGCAGCGGCGTGGTCTGTGACGACAGCGGCGCCTGCGCCCACGCCCCGCCGATGCACAGCCCCGCCAGCACGGCCCACAGGGCTGGGCGCAGGCATTTGGCTTTCAGTGGGGGGCGGGCGTTCATGGGTGGGGGTTCAGGCCGTGGTGGACACATGCGACACCCCCGCTTGGGGGCCCCGCTCGCAGCACCGGCACAGGTTTGTAGAATGGATTATCCATGAGCACCCCCACCATCGAAGCCGGTCCCACACCGGCCCCCTCCAGCCAGGTGCAGTGGGCAGATGCGGCGCGCCAAGCCCATTTTGAGCATTGGCTGCACGCCTTGGCCGCGAACCACCGCCTGCACTTGCCGAGTTTGCGGGTGGCCTCGGCCGACGCGAGTTTTCGGCGTTACTTTCGCATCAACACCGACCACGGCACATTGATCGTGGTCGACGCGCCACCGGCCCATGAAAACTGTGCGGCTTTTGTCCAAGTGGCCGAACTGATGCTGGCCGCGGGTCTGCACGTGCCCCAGGTGCTGGATTGGCAACGCGAGCACGGCTTCATGCTGCTGACCGATTTGGGCCAACACACCCTGATGCAACAACTCGACGCCCAACAGCCCCAGCAACACCTGGGCGACTTTGCGCGCGCCTTGGATGCCTTGATCGACTGGCAAAGCGCCAGCCAGCCCCAAGTGCTCCCGGCTTACGACAACGCCTTGCTGATGCGCGAGTTGCAACTGTTTCCCGACTGGTATGTGGCCCAGCACCGCGGCCTGGTGCTGACCGATGCCGAGCGCCAAACCCTGGACCAGACGTTTGCCACCATCGTGGCGCGCAATCTGTCGGTGCCCCAGGTGTATGTGCACCGCGACTTCATGCCGCGCAACTTGATGGTCTCGGGCGACCCGCAAGAGCGCCGCCTGGGGGTGCTGGACTTTCAAGATGCGGTCCATGGGCCCATCACCTACGACATCGCCAGCTTGATGCGCGACGCCTTCATCAGCTGGGACGAAGCCTTTGTGCTGGATGTCACGGTGCGCTATTGGGAGCGCGCCAGGCAAAAAGGCTTGCTGGGCACGGGCGAGCTGTCCACCGACTTTGGCCTCTTTTGGCGCGAAGTCGAATGGATGGGGCTGCAACGCCACCTCAAAGTGGCGGGCATTTTTGCCCGCTTGGGCCTGCGCGACCACAAGCCCAAATACCTGGCCGATACGCCGCGTTTTGTGACCTATATTCGGGCCGCCTGCAGCCGCTACCGAGAACTCTTTCCGCTGCTGCGCTTGATCGACCGCATCGAAGGCCAGTCCACGGCCAGCGGCTACGCTTTTGGTCGGGTCTGACAGCGGCCCTACCACCCGTCAGACCCTGTGCCGCGTTTTTTCCATCCCGACCCCTTGATCGCCCAGACCTGCGTGGCGCTGGCCCCGGCCGCCGCTCGCCATGTCCAGGTGTTGCGCTTGCAGCCTGGCGACGAGATTTGCTTGTTCAATGGCGCGGGTGGCGAATGGTCGGCGCACATCGCGCACATGGGCCGAAAAGACGTGACGGTGAATGTCCGAGAACACCAGGCCATCGAGCGCGAGGCGAGCCATCAAGTGGTGTTGGCCGTGGGCATGCCCGCCAACGAGCGCATGGACTGGTTGGTCGAAAAGGCCACCGAGCTGGGTGTGGTGCGCCTGGTGCCGCTGATGACCGAGCGCAGCGTTTTGCGCTTGCACGCCGATCGGGCGCTCAAGCGCCAAGCCCACTGGCAAGCCTTGGCACATGCCGCTTGCGAACAGTGCGGGCGCAACCGCCCCCCCACCATTGCGCTGCCCATGGGCTTGGGCCCATTTCTCGCACAGGATCACGGGTCCACCACCAAGCGCCTGTTGTCTTTGGCACCCAGCGCCACGCCACCCCCGCCCGCCAGCGCGCACGTGACCGTGCTCAGCGGCCCCGAAGGGGGCTTGAGCTGCGCCGAAGAAGCCTTGGCCGTGGCAGCCGGTTTTGTGCCCTGGCAACTGGGCGCGCGCACCTTGCGCGCCGAGACAGCGGCCTTGGCCGCTTTGACCTTGTGCGCCGAAGCGGCACCCTGGTGACGCCACGCCAGACCCATTCAACCGCGTTCAATTCCAACGAAAGAAAACCATGAACCAACACCTGTGGCTGCTGACCTTGGCGCAAGGCTTGTTTTTCACCAACAACGTGACCTTCATCGCCATCAACGGCTTGGTAGGTCTGAGCCTGGCCCCGGTGGGCTGGATGGCCACCTTGCCGGTGATGGGCTATGTGGTGGGCAGCGCGCTGAGTGCGGCCGTGGTGTCGCGCACCCAAGCGTTGTGGGGGCGCAAAAAGTCGTTTCAAATGGGCTTGGTGGTGGCTTTTTTCTCTTGTGCATTGGCCTTGTGGGCGGTGATGCACCAATGGTTTTGGCTGCTGGTGGGGGCCACCTTCATCGCCGGCTACTACAGCGCGAATGCCCAGCTCTACCGCTTTGCCGCCGCCGAGCTGTCACCGGCCGAAGGGCGTGAGAAAGCCGTGTCGTGGGTCATGGCCGGCGGCTTGATGGGCGCCATCATCGGGCCCAACCTGGCCAACCAAACCAAGAATTTGCTGGGCGTGCCTTTTGCCGGGGCTTACTTGAGTTTGATGGGTGTGGCCGTGCTGGCCTGGCTGGTGATTGAGCGCATTGACTTTGGGCCCACACCCCCGCCCCCACCAGCTGGCCAAGTTCAACGCTCGTGGGGCAGTTTGATGCGCCAGCCGGTGTTTTTTGTGGCGGCCTTGAGTGCGGCCCTGGGCTATGGGGTGATGAACCTGCTCATGGCGGCCACCCCCTTGGCCATGCAAACCTGCGGCATTGGTTTTGGAGAAACGGCCATGGTGCTGCAATGGCATGTGATTGGCATGTTTGCGCCCGGTTTTTTCACCGGGCATTTGATCAAGCGCTTTGGCGCCTTGCCGATCATGGGGGTGGGGGTGTTGCTCAACTTCGTTTGCGTGGCCATCGCCTTGAGCGGCATCGAAGTGCAGCAGTTTTTGATCGCGCTGTTGTTGCTGGGGGTGGGCTGGAATTTCTTGTTCACCGGCAGCACCACTTTGTCCCTGCAAGGTTACGCCCCGCAAGACAAGCACCGGGCACAAGCGGTGCTCAATTTTTGCGTGTTTGCCACCATGGCCGTGACTTCCTTTGCATCGGGCGCTTTGGTCACCACGTCGGGTTGGGACTGGCTCAACCTGGGCTCATTGCTGCCCATCGGAGTCACCGGTGTGGCGCTGTTGTGGCTGGGCCGCCACCTGCACCTGAACAAACCCCAGACCGCTTAACGCCCTGCGTGCAACCCCGGCTCAGGGCAAGGCGGCCATCACCTGGGCCATGGCGGCTGTCAGTTTGCGCGCATAAGGCAGGTGCAAAAACTCATTGGGGCCATGGGCATTGGACTGCGGCCCCAAGACGCCGCACACCACCATTTGTGCGCGTGGAAAACCTTGGCTGAGCATGTTCATCAACGGTATCGTGCCGCCCTGCCCAATGAAACCACACGGGGCGCCAAAGTGGGCATTGCTGGCACTGTGCAAAGCTTGGGACAACCAGGGGGCCACGTCTGGCGCATTCCACCCGGTCGCGCCGCCATGGTGCTCAAAGGTCACCCGCGCTTGGTACGGGGCGTTGTCTTCCAGCAAAGTTTTCATGGCTTGCACCGCCTGTGCCGCATCGACCAAGGGCGGCAAACGCAAGCTGAGCTTGAAGGCCGTGTAAGGGCGCAACACATTGCCGGCGTCTTGCAAGGCGGGCA
>CANFPJ010000106.1 GCA_947448885.1 Comamonadaceae bacterium | reverse complement strand
CGCTCAGGGCGTCGACATACCACCAGAGGTAAGCACCGGGTGATACCGCTTGGTCAAAGCGCGGTGCGCCATCACGGCCTCGGCCGCCAGTTGGCCCGACAGCGCCGCCATCGGCACCCCCGGCCCCGGGTGCACGCTGCCCCCCGCCAAAAACAGGCCCGGTATGCGGCTGGCCGAGTTGGAGCGTGCAAAGGCCGACATCCAACCGTGGGTCGCCTGGCCATACAAGGCCCCGCCGGTGGCCGGAAACAGCTGGTGGAATTGCGCTGGCGTGGTGCGCACGTGGTTGTGGGATTGCAAGCTCACTTGCAGGCCACAACGCTGGAGCCATTGGAAACTGGCTTGCTCGCATTGGTCGATCGCCTCCGGTGTGATGTGGTCGCTGTCGCCCAGCGCGGGGGCATTGACCAGGCACAGCAGCCGCTCGGGCCCTGTGGGTGTGTCGGCGAGTCCCCGGTCTTGGGCACACACATACACCGTGGGCTTGTGGGGCAGCCGTGCGCGGTCAAAGATGTCGGTGAATTCGCTGGCGTAATCGTCTTGGAAAAACACATTGTGCCGCTCCAAGGGAAAGCCATGGGTGGGCGCGTTGATCGACCAGGTGATGGCCGACAGCGAACGCTCCGCAGCGCGGCCTTTGACGGCCTGGGGCAGTGGCCCAGCACCCAGCAAGCCGGTGCGCAAAGCCGCCACATCGCCATTGAACACCACGGCTTGTGCGGCGATGGTCTCGCCACTGGCCAACTGCACGCCACTGGCGCGGTCTTGTGACAGGGTGATGCGTTGCACGCTTTCACCATAGCGAAACTGCACACCGCGTTGCGCCCCCAAGCGGGCCAGGCACTGCGCCAGCGCATGCATGCCGCCATCCACCGACCACACGCCGTCCATCTCCACTTGGGCGATGAGCATCAAGGTGGCGGGTGCTTGCCAAGGCGACGAGCCGCAGTAGGTGGCATAGCGCCCAAACAACTGCTGCAAGCGCGGGTCGCGAAAATGTTGGCCCAGGCTGCGCCACAAGCTGGGCATCACGCCCATGCCGAGCAAAACCCGCAAACCCGATGGCCCCAGGGCGCTCGCCATTTGCAACAGCGTGGGCGAGGGCGAGCGGATGAATGGCCCCTCCAAGGTGTCGTGCACCAAACGGGCTTGCTGGCAAAAGCGTTCAAAGCGTTGGGCCTCGTCGGGCCCGGCGAATTCGGCCACCGCTTGGATGGATTGCAGCGGGTCGGCATGCAAGTCCAGGCGCGAGCCATCGGCCCAGGCATGGCGCGCCAGCACCGACAACGGTGACGTGTTCAGCTCGCGGGCCAAGCTGGTGCCGGCGGCATCAAAGATGCGGTCAAACACCCAACGCATGGTGAACACCGTGGGCCCGCTGTCGATGGCCGCACCATCCACCTGGAGTTGGCGCATTTTCCCGCCAGGGTGATCGGCCGATTCCAGCACCGTGACGCGCAGCCCTTGTTGGGCCAACAACAAGGCACTGACCAAGCCCGCCACGCCCGCCCCCACCACCACCACGCCAGATTCAGGCATGGTGGCTTTCCAGCGATGGATAGGCGGCGGGGTTGCCATACGCACGACCACACCACACGCCTTGCATGTCCAGTACCCGCATGCGCACAAACATCGATTCGGTGAAAAAGTGGTGTTTGTAGGCCGCTTGAATGGCTAGTTGGTGCGCGCCTTGGCGGGCGTAGTCGTGCATGCTTTTTTCGTCGCGCCACAAACTGAAGGTGCACTGGCGCACCAGGGGCGCCTCGCCCAAGCCCATGGCCAACATACAACCTTGCGCCTGGGCCAAGCTGTCTTGCGCCGCGGGCGCATGGCGCCAAAACGACATGGCGCTGGCCGCTCGGATGCTGGCCCGGGTGAGCGTGGCCAACACGGGGGCTTGGCGTGGAGGACTCTGCGACGCCGATGCGTCTGCGGCTTGAACCTCCCAGGTGGGGCTGGCCTCCCAGGCCTGTCCGTCCCACTGACCACGGCTGCTGCCCACGGCCATCAAGCCGGTCCAGTATTCGCGCGCGCGCTCGCGGTAGGACATGACATGCGCACCGGCCAAAAAAGCACGCGCATTCGCGTGGGTGTCAAACAGGCATACCCAGCCTTGGTGGCTGGCACTGGGGCGCAGGCCAAAGCCGCCGTCATGGCCGCTGCCCATCACTTTGGCGAACAACAGGCCTGGTGTATTTTTCAGGGCGGTGGGGCCTTGCACCATGCGCATCCAGCCCCAGGCGCGGTGTTGGCGCAAAAAGTCCACCAACAACACCACCACCACGCCGGACAGCGTGGCGGTGGGCGCATCCAAATCGCTCATGGCCGCAAGCCTGGGTTGCCCGGCTGGGCCAACCGCCCGATCAGGGCTTGGCCGCAGCCACTTGGGCAGGGGCCGGTTTGCCCACCAACTCGGGGTGGTTTTTGATCATCGGTGCGCCGTTAAGCGGCTTGTAGGCGCCTTGGTGGCAGGTGGCGCAGTTGAGCTTGGCCACGTCGCCCAACTCACCCTTGCGTTGGCTTGGGAAGGTGGCCGTGAGGGGCTCGAGGTAATTCAAGTTCAGGTCACGCGCCATGCGGATGCCGTGCCATGCCGTGGCCCGTTGGGGTGGGTTGCCCTCCCAGCTGGAGAACGAGCGCGAGTTGTGGCAATAGGTGCAGTTGACCCCCAAGGCGGTGGACATGTGGGTCATCAAACCATAGGTCCATTCGGCTTGCTTGATCGAGTGGCGGTTGCCACTGGGCAAGGCGGTGGTGCCGTTGACGCGGATGTCCAAGCTGTCGAGCAAAAACGGGGTGAACGGGTCGCTGGGCAGCGATGACAGGCCCACACTTTTCGCCGCCAGGTTTTGGCCCGCGCGGCCGCCGATGAAGTCCGCGCCATTGGCTTGGGGTGGTTCTTTGAACCAAATTTGCGCCGGCACCGGTTGACCCCGGTGGCAGGTGTAGCACGTGACGCCGGTTTCGGCGACGTGGTTTTTCCAGCCGCTGTTGATGTGCTGCGTCATCTCGATCATGCGCCGCGCCACCACCTTGGTGTATTTGCTGTCTTCGGCCAAGTTGGCCGGGTTGTGGCAATAGGCACAGCCCTCGGTGGGGGCGACCCAGCTGGTCATGGAAACCATCAGCTGCGTGAACTGTGCAGCACTCAAGTCACCCAGCACTTTGACGTTTTGATAGACCTTGCCGGCCTTGGGGCCCTCGGTCGATGCGGGTGGCAAAGACATGGGCGCGGCGTGCAGTTCTTCGTTTTGCTCGATGATGCGCGGGTTGTACACCTGCACCATGCCCGTGCCGCGGTAACCGCGCTGGACCGTGTCCATGACCGGGCGCTCACAGGCGCTGAGCAAGACCACACTGGCCAAAGCCAGACCTTTGAGAAACAGGGCTTTGTTCATGGTTTGACCCCCATCACAGTGGCCGGGTCGACCACGGTTGGAAACACCACAGGGTACGGGGGTGCCACGCCGTGCTTGACCGCCCACAAATACCAGTTATCGACGACGGTGCCGGTGAGCAAAATGCCGATGCCACCGGTGATGGGGCACAGCACCGCAAACCACCAGGCCCAGCGGTGAATCGACTCCATGGTGGCGTTGAAGCCCATGGTCCAGCGCCAAAACAAGGCGGCGCGCTCAGACGCCGTGCCACGGTCAACGATTTGCTCGATCTCACGCTCACCGCCATAGCGGGTCACGGCCAAGATGGTCGCGCCGTGCATGGCAAACAGCAACACCGAGCCATACAAGAAGACGATGGACAAAGCGTGGAAGGGGTTGTAGAACAGGTTGCCATAGCGCAGCGAAAACGCCGCCGTCCAGTCCAGGTGCGGGAAGATGCCAAAGGGCACGGCCTCGCTCCACGAGCCCATCAAGATGGGGCGGAAAAAGCCCAGCACCAAATACAGCCACAGCGCGGCGGCAAAGGCCCAGGGGATGTGCATGCCCAAGCCCAGTGCCTTGGCGCGGCGGTACATGCGCGCCCACCACATGAACAAAGAAGCGGTCAGGAACAAGCCGGTGAGCAACCACCAGCCGCCTTCATTCATTGGCGGAAAGCTCAAGCCATACACGGGCGCTGGCGGCTCCAGGGCCAGCCAAAACAGCTGGCGCACAAATTGGATCGGGTCCCAGTTGACCGAAGCCAACATGTTGAAACCAATGATGTTGAAGGCCAAGGTGCCCAAGATCAGCGAGGCCAGACCCAGACCACCCAGATAGATGGGCCCAATTTGCGCGTTGCCAATGCGGCCCAGCAAGTGCAGGAAAAACGGCTTGAGCATGCGCTCGCGCTCGCCGCCCTCAATGGGCACGCCACTTTGGGTCGGCCCGGTGGCTTGAACGGCGGTGAATAGGTTTTGGTATTGCGGCATGTGCGTCTCCGTTTCAGCGCCAAATGGGCATGTTCAACCACCAGCCCCACCACTCGGGCCAGCCACGGCTCCAGAATGGGCCGCTGATCACAATGCACAAGGCACTGAAGTAAACCGCGGCCAAAGCCAGGAACAAACCGAGCCGGTGAATGCCCAGGGTGCCCACCGAGTAACCAATGGTGTCGCGGAAAAAGGTGTCTTCATGTTCAGGCGTTTTGACCACTTCGCCGCGCCCTGGGTTGGTGGCCGACAACACCAAGCCGCCGTGCAAGGACAGGGCAAAGGTGGTGGCAAAGAAAAAGCTCACCGCAAGCATGTGCGCGGGGTTGTAGTGAAAGTGCAGGTACTGATAGCCCACGTTGGACACCCAGTCCAAGTGGCTGTAAATGCCATACGGGAAACCATGGCCCCAGGCACCGAGCAAGACCGGGCGAATCACCTCCAAGGTGACGTAGGCAAAGATGGCCATGCTGAAGGCCGCCGGCACGTGGTAGCCCATGCCCAGCTTTCGGCAGATTTCCACCTCGCGCAAAGCCCAGGAGCCAAAGGCCCCGATGGCGCAAATGGTGATGAGCTGCCACAAACCCCCTTCCATCAGGGGCGCAAAGCGCAAGCCATACGACAGGTCGGGCGGGGCAATGCTGATTTGCCACAAGTTCCAGGTGGGCCCTTGTGACGCACCCCACAAAATCAAGGCGGTGCCAACAAAGGAAAAGAACAAAGTGGTGACGCCAAAAAAGCCCACGTAAAACGGGCCAATCCAAAAGTCGAGCAAGTCACCGCTCACCAAGGTACCGCCACGCACGCGGTACTTCTTTTCAAAACTCAGCATGGCCATGATCGGGCCCTCCTAGAAGCCACGGCTGCACCGTGGCCCATGAATCTTTAAAAGGGCAGGCGATATGGGTTTCCCAAAGGACGCCCACAACGCCTGCCAACTGCGGTCAAACCCCTTCAGGATTTCGCTGCAGGAACGGGAGACGGCAGGGGCGCGTTTTGTGACGCCGTGCCTTGGGCCTTTTTCGGGCCATCTAACCAATTGAATTTGTTCGTGCTCAACAAGATGAGGTGAATCATCGCTGCCAGGCTGAACAAAAAGATGCCTTGAACGACCATTGCACGCAATGGGTCGTAAAGTCGCCAAATTCGCCACATGGTGATTTCTCCTAAAGTATGTGGGACATGAAGGTGTACACACCCGACTTGACCCCTGCTGTGAGGCTCTTCATGTTCTCTGCGCCCGGCAGCCAGCTGCGCCAATGCAAGCCAAGCACTTGGCCCAGCACCGCAACGGCAAACAACACGGTGAAACCGATGGCAAAGATCAGCAGAAATGCCCGAGAGTCGCCTGGGAACAGGCGCTTGGACTTCACATCAGAAAAGTCATGCATGGTGAGTCGCTTCATGTAATGGTTGATAGCCTCAGAACCAGGGGCGCCACGCCCAGACCAAGAAATGCGCCACCACGGCCACCGCCGTGAATGCCACTGTTCCCTGAATCCAGAAAGTGTGGAACTCCTGAGCTTCTTCGTCCGTCAGTCCGGAGATGGACTTGTGATTTGACATAGACTGCTCCTTCACAAAATGACCTTGCGGCCGATCATGCGCACAGCCCGCGCAACATGGGCATCCGCAGCGAAACGCCACGACATTTCGGGGTGGGCCAGCACCCTGGTGAGCACGGGGCTCATCCGAGCCGGGTGGCGGCTCATGCCGGCTCTCCCAAACCCAGCTCCAGACCGGCACGCTGCACATGCAGCTCGGTCACCACCTCGTCGCCGGCTTCTCGCGCACGCTGCTCGGCCTGGTCGCGCAGCCGCTTGGCGGCTGAAATTTGCACCAGCACCGGCTGCTGTTCAATGACTTTGCGCAACCAGGTTTGGGCCGCGTCGTCCCAACGCGCGTTGTCACCACTGACGCCGCGCGCCGGGGTGGCCTCCACCCGATCCATGTCGGTGCCCAAGGGCAGGATGTGGAACAGCGCATCAAACAAAGCGTTGCACACCTCTTGCACCACATAGGTGGCGCCGCTGTAACCCATGAACGGCGTCCCCGTGTGGCGGCGAATCACCGCGCCGGGGAACGACGCCGGGATGTAGGTGGCGCGCATCGGGCCGTTGCCACCGATTTCGCTCAGGTACATGCGCTCGTTGTAGCTGCCAAACATGATCAGCGGGGTTTGTTTGTGGACCAACTCGCGCACGGCGGCGTTGTCGGTTTTGGTGCCTGCGGTGCGCGACACGCTGAAGCGGCAGGGCAGGCCCATCTCGTCTTCCAGGAAATGGCGCAGGCCACGCGCATAGGTTTCGCCCGCGACCACGGCAAAACTGGCGGTGGCGAAAAAGTCTTGCGTCACCGAGCGCCACAAATCCCACAAGGGCTTGAGCGTGGTGTGGCGTTCGCGTTCAATGAAGGGCTCGGGGTCGATGTGCAGCAACTCGCCCAACTTGCGCAAAAACGCGGTGGTGCTGTGCAGGCCAATGGGCGCTTGCAAATAGGGACGCTCCAGCGCCTCACACAGCATGCGGCCAAATTCGCGGTACATGCAAATGTTGACGTCGGCCTCGACCAAGCGCGACACATCGGCCAGGTGGCTGGTCAGCGGAAACACCATGTTGACTTCGGCGCCGATGCCTTGCACCAGGCGGCGTATTTCGGCCAAGTCACTGGGCGAATTGAAGGTGCCGTAGCACGGGCCAATGATGTTCACGCGCGGCTTTTCGCCCGCTGGGCGCTGATCAAAGGGTTTGCGGGCCGGCACTTTTTTCATGCCGTACTCGCTCCACAGCCAGAACATGGCGCGGTTGGCGCACTGCCACTGGTCTTCGTCAATGGTGCGCGGCAAAAAGCGGGCGATGTTGGTGCCCTCGGGGGTGACGCCGCCACCGATCATTTCGGCGATGGAGCCGGTGACCACCACGGCGGGCAGGTCCGGGTCGAGGGTGGCGTGGGCCCGCTTCATCGCGCCCTCGGTGCCCTCGCGGCCCAACTGCTCTTCGGCCAATCCGGTGACCACAATGGGCAACTCATGCGGGGGCAAGGCGTCGGTGTAATGCAGCACCGAGGTGACGGGCAGGTTTTCGCAGCCCACCGGGCCGTCGATCACCACTTGCAAGCCCTTGATGGCGGTGAACACATACACCGCGCCCCAGTAACCACCCGCGCGGTCATGGTCGAGCACGTAGTTGAGTGGGGTCTTGGGGGCGGTGGGGTGTGACATCAGCCCATCTCCTCGGCTTTGCGTTTCTTGGCGGCGCGCTCCATTTGACGCTTGGTCTCGGCTTTGAATTCGGGTCGGTCTTTGGGCACGCCCTCCCACACGCCCGTGGCGTGGCCGGAGCCCACCTCGCCAAAAAAGGCTTTCATGGCGTCAAACCGCGATTGGTTGCCCATGGCCGCTTGCACCACTTGCACCAAGGAGCCAGCACCGGCCACGCCCATCAAGGGGCGCGCTGAAATCAGGTTGGTGAAATACAACGAGGGAATGCAGGCTTCTTTGGCTTTTTGCACCACCGGGGTGGTGCCAATGGCCAACTGCGGCTTGTATTCATGCATGGCGGCCAGGTCTTGCTCCAGCGACGCACGGAACTGCACTTGCACGCCTTTGGCTTTGAGCCATTCGGAATCGTGCAGGTTCCAGGGGGTGGCCGGGCAGGCCGAGCCCACATAGCGCACATCGGCACCGCATTCAATCAGCAAACGCGCCACCAGCAACTCCGAGCCCTCATAGCCACTCAAGGTGATGCGGCCTTTGATCGGTTTGGCCGCGAGCATGCCGCGCATGGGGCCCAGGGTTTGGTTGCGGGCGAGGTCGATTTTGGCTTGGGACACACCCATGCTGTCGCCAATGGCTTGCAACCAGTCGTGGGTGCCTTCCACGCCCACCGGTGCCGAGCCCACGATGGGGCGGCCTGCGGCTTGGAACTCGCGCACGCTGGCGGTGTAGAACGGATGGATGGCCGCCACACTGCTGCAGTCGAGCGCGGCGTACAGCTCGCGCCACTCGCGGGTGGGGACCACGGGGCCGGCCAACACGTCCATGGGCGCGAGCATTTGGGCAATGATCACCGGGTCGGCCGGGAACATTTCGCCCAGCAAGGCCACCGTGGGTTTGCTTTGGCGCCCGCCCTTGGGGGCTTGCACTGGGCCACTCATGATCTCTTCGCGCGCATAGCGCAGCATGGCGCCAGCCAGCACGTCTTTGGCTTCGGCATGGGTGGGCACACCAAAGCCGGGCACATCGATGCCGATCACGCGCACGCCATTGATTTCTTTGGGCAGCAATTGCAAGGGCACACCGCTGGCGGTGGGCACACACAAATTGATGATGACGATGGCGTCGAGCTTGGCCGGGTCGGCCTGGGCGTAGACGGCGTCGCGAATGTCTTCAAACAGTTTGCCGGTGACCAAGGTCTCGGAGTTGAAGGGCACATAACCCACGGTGCGGCGCGCACCGTAAAAATGGGAGGTGAAGGTCAGGCCATACACACAGCACGCCGAGCCGCTCAAGATGGTGCTGGTGCGGCGCATGCGCAAACCCACGCGCAAAGAGCCAAAAGCCGGGCACATGCTTTGGGGTTGGTCGTGTGGGCCGGCATTGGCTTGGCGGGGATAGTCTTGGGCATATTGCGCCAAGATTTCTGATTTGCCCGCGGCTTGGGCCGCAGCGAGCATGGTCTCGGCACCCGAGTGGCAGCCCAGCCCATCGGCTTGAGCGCCCGCCGGGTTGGCCAGCACAGGCGCAGCTTGGATCGGAATGGTTTTGGCCATGGTGCGCTCAAGCCTCGTCGTAGACGACTTCCAGGGTGGGCTTGACCACATCGTGGCGACCCATCATGTCAAAAGTGGTGGCGGGCTCGAGCACCACATTGCGGCCCACAGTGTCGGCGCTGAACAGGCCGAGCAACTCGTCTTGGGTTTGCGGCTTGGGTCGCACCGGTGGCGCGTCGGCCACGTTTTGCGCCAACTCGGCAAACAAAGGGCCCCAGGTGCTGTCGGGCGTGCCAATGATTTCGTAGCTGGCGCTTTTGCGGCGGATGTCTTCGTTGGCAGGGATCGCGGCCAACACCGGGATGCCGGCATTGCCAGCAAAAGCCTGGGCTTCACCGGTGCCATCGTCTTTGTTGATGACCATGCCGGCCACGCCCACATTGCCGCCGAGCTTGCGGAAGTACTCGACCGCGCTGCACACGTTGTTGGCCACATACAGCGACTGCAAGTCGTTGGAGGCGACCACAATCACTTTTTGGCACATGTCACGGGCAATCGGCAAGCCAAAGCCACCGCACACGACGTCACCCAAAAAGTCGAGCAACACAAAGTCAAAACCCCAGTCGTGGAAGCCCAGTTTTTCCAGGGTTTCAAAGCCGTGGATGATGCCGCGACCACCGCAGCCGCGTCCCACCTCGGGGCCACCCAACTCCATGGCGTAGACGCCATCGCGCTTGAAGCACACGTCGCCAATTTGCACCGCTTCACCGGCGAGCTTTTTCTTGGAAGAGGTTTCAATGATGGTCGGACAGGCCTTGCCACCGAACAACAAGCTGGTGGTGTCGCTCTTGGGGTCGCAACCGATCAGCAACACCTTTTTGCCTTGCTGGGCCATCATGTAGCTCAAATTGGCCAAGGTGAAACTTTTGCCAATGCCGCCCTTGCCGTAGATGGCAATGATTTGAGTCTCTTTTTTGACTTCGCCCGTGTGCACGGGCTCGGGCTCTTGTGACGCCTCTTGGCGCAGGCGATCCACAAACTTCACTGGCTGCGGTGTCGCCCCTAATTGGTGGTTGCTCATGCGAAGTTTCTCCAGTCCAAAATCATCTTCAAACACAGGTCATCGCCAAAGGCCGT
>CANFPJ010000105.1 GCA_947448885.1 Comamonadaceae bacterium | reverse complement strand
GGCTTGGTAAAGTCAGCACCCAGACCCACTTTCACCACAGGAGCACAGGCCATGAGCGAAGACACCCCGATTCAACCCCCTGCCAACCCGGTCCATCTGATGTTGGGCATCATCTTTGGATTGATTGTGATTTTCTTGCCCCGGGGCCTGGGGCCAGAGTTTCGCGATGGCTTTTTGCAATACGTGTTCCAAATCATCTCTTTGTGTTTGTGCATTTACTTGATTGGCCGGTTTGCACAGGCCCGCCAATCCAAACCTTGAAATCAGCATGACCCATCACCCAGATCACGATCACGCCCCAGGGCACACCCATACGCCCACCGACTGGAAGCACGACGGGGTGCGTGTGGTCCCTGGCGATCAGTTGGACGGCAATGTGCCCTCCACCCCCGGCATGGACCGAAAAGCGGCGATCAACTTTGCCCGCGTCGGTGCGCAAAAGCTGTGGGCGGGCACCGTCACCATCCATGCGAACGCCAAAACCGGTGCCCACCACCATGGGCATTTGGAGAGTGTGATTTACGTGGTCAAGGGGCGCGCCCGCATGCGCTGGGGCGAGCGCTTGGAGTTCACCGCCGAGGCCGGTCCTGGCGACTTTATTTATGTCCCGCCTTATGTGCCGCACCAAGAAATCAATGCCAGCCCCACCGAGGTGCTGGAGTGCGTGCTGTGCCGCAGCGATGGCGAAGCGGTGGCGATCAATTTGGACATCGCGCCCGCCGAGCCGCCCGAGCAGGTGTTGTGGGTGGACCCCACCCATCCCCACGGCGGGGTTTGAGGCCCCAAGGCCCGGTGACTGGTCCTCAGGAATTGACCATCACCAACTTGCCCATCACCCGGCGCGAACCCATCAGGGCATAGGCTTCGTGCAGTTGGGCCATGGGCAGGGTGCGGTCGATCACCGGCTTGATCTTCCCTTGGGCATACCACTGGGCGAGTTCGCCCATCATGGCCTGGTTGGCAGCCGCTTCGCGTTTGGCGTAGTCGCCCCAAAACACACCCACCACTGACGCGCCTTTGAGCAAGGTCAGGTTCAGGGGCAATGCCGGGATGGGGCCAGCGGCAAAGCCCACCACCAAATAGCGCCCGCGCCAGGCGATGGAGCGAAAGGCCGGTTCGGTGTAGTCGCCACCCACCGGGTCGTAAATCACATCGGGCCCTTTGCCATCGGTCAGGGCTTTGATGCGTTCGCGCAGGTTTTCGCTGGCGTAGTTGATGCTGGCGTCTGCGCCTTGGGCCAGGCACAGTTGGCATTTTTCGTCACTGGAGGCGGCGGCAATCACCCGCGCGCCCATGGCTTTGGCAATTTGTATGGCCGAGGTGCCGACACCGCCGGCCGCACCCAGCACCAGCACGGTCTCGCCGGCGCGCAATTGCGCGCGGTCGATCAAGGCATGGTGCGAGGTGGCGTAAATCATGATGAAGGCCGCCGCATCCACCGCCGGGAAGTTGGCGGGCAAAGGCACGCATTGATCGGCCTTGGCGATGGTGTGGGTGGCAAATCCACCGGTGCCCGACAAGCAGGCCACGGCTTGACCCACCTTTAATTGGTTCACGCCTTCACCCAGGCTTTGCACCACGCCCGCCCATTCGGAGCCGGGCACAAAAGGCAAGCTGGGCTTGAACTGGTATTTGTTTTGAACGATCAGCAAATCGGGGAAATTCAGGCTGGCGGCTTGGATTTGCACCAGCACTTCGCCGGGCCCGGGTGTCGGGGTGGGCAGTTCTTTCCAGGTCAGTTGATCAACGCCAGTGGGGGTTTCGCAGAGCCAGGCATGCACGGAGTTTCTCCTTGGTTGGGAGCCGAGATTATGGCGGTGGCGTGGGTCATACAATCTTTGCTTCTAGGATGGGCGCGCATGAATATTTTGATTTGCAACGACGATGGCTATCAAGCGCCCGGCATCGAGGCCTTGTACCAGGCGATGCGCACCTTGGGGCAGGTGGAGGTGGTGGCCCCAGAGCACAACAACAGCGCCAAATCCAACGCCCTGACCTTGTATGCGCCTTTGTATGTGCGCGATGCCCCGAATGGTTTCCGCTATGTCAATGGCACGCCCGCCGACTGTGTGCACATTGCGCTCACGGGTTTGCTGGGCTACCGCCCTGATTTGGTGGTCTCGGGCATCAACAACGGCGCCAACATGGGTGACGACACCATTTACTCGGGCACCGTGGGCGCAGCCATGGAGGCCTATCTGATGGGCGTGCCCGCCTTGGCTTTTTCCCAGCATGAAAAGGGCTGGGCGCACATCGAGGACGCCGCCCGCAAAGCCCGCGACATGGTGGACGGTTTGATCGCCGGGGGCCAAATGCAGGCCCCGCCTTGGTTGCTGAATGTCAACATCCCGAACCTGCCTTATGCGCAACTCGATCGGGTGCAGGTGTGCCGCTTGGGGCGGCGCCATGCCGCCGAGCGCGTCATCACCCAAGAAAGCCCGCGCGGCGAGACCATGTACTGGATCGGTGCCGCCGGTGCGGCCAAAGACGATGCCGAGGGCACCGACTTCCATGCCATGCACCAAGGGGTGGTCACCATCACACCGCTGCAAATTGACCTGACCGACCATGATCAATTGTCGGCTTGGCAAAACCACTTGAATGCCGTGGACCGCACTGAATGAAACAGCGACCCTCGTTCCCCGCGCGAATGCCTGCGGGCGATGCGCCAAAGGGCAAGGCGTCGCGCCAAGGCCCAACGCCGCCACCCGGAATCACCTTGCCCAACCCCGCGATTGCGCCCAAGCCTGACCGCCCCAAGGTGGCCACGGCCCCCCCGGTGCCCGCTGGCTTGGGTTTGGACTCTTCGGCCGTGCGTGCGAACATGGTGCGCAAATTGGCCCAAGGCGGCCTGAGCGACCCCCAAGTGCTGGCGGCCATGGGCCAAGTGCCGCGCCATCAATTTGTCGACTCGGCCTTGGTCACCCAGGCTTACGAGGACACCAGCTTGCCCATTGGTTTGGGGCAAACCATTTCCAAGCCCAGCGTGGTGGCGCGCATGATCGAGCTGTTGCGCCAAGGGGCTTTGATGCAAGCCGATGGCCGCATGGGTCGGGTGCTGGAAATTGGCACCGGCTGTGGTTACCAAGCAGCGGTGCTCAGCTGTGTGTCGCGCGAGGTCTACAGCATCGAGCGCTTGCGCGGCTTGCACGACAAGGCCCGTGACAACCTGCGCCCTTTGCGCCTGCCCAATTTGCACTTGTTGTTTGGTGATGGCATGTTGGGCTACCCCAAAGGGGCGCCTTATGCCGCCATCATTGCCGCCGCTGGGGGTGAAGCCGTGCCAACGGCCTGGACCGATCAACTGGCGGTGGGTGGCCGGCTGATTGCGCCCACGCTCACGGGCAATGGCCAGCAAGCTTTGGTGGTGATCGACAAAACCCCCCAAGGATTGCATCAGCAGCAATTGGAGGCAGTGCATTTTGTCCCCCTAAAATCGGGCGTCGCTTAATGAGAGGTGGGATGAATTCCATGCCGCGTTGCTGGGGTCTGTGGGTGGTAGCTGGCTGGCTGGCCTTGGGCCTGGTCGGTTGCGCCACGCGCTCGGGCTTTCCGGCGCCGGTTGAAGATCGGGGCAGCAGCGTGGGGCGTCTTCCCCCACCGCCACCGCCCACCCCGGCTTCTGCCAGCAGGCCCGCGGCGCGACCCGACCCACAAAGCTTGCCGGGTCATGAAAACATGGGCAAGCCCGGTTACTACACGGTCAAACCGGGTGACACCTTGATCCGCATTGGTTTGGACGCCGGCCAAAACTGGCGCGATTTGGCGCGCTGGAACAAGATCGAGAACCCCAATTTGCTCGAAGTGGGGCAGGTGCTTCGCGTGGTGTCACCGGACCAAACGCCCAGCCCAGAGGCGGTGGTTGTCAAACCGGTCACAGCGCCCACCCCGGTCAACGCAGCCGGGCCCGACAGCAAGGTGACCACCCCGCCGGCCGTTGCGCCCAACCCTGCGGCTTCTGCCACGGCTGCAACGCCCGCAACCCCAACCCCTGCGGCCGACAGCGAGGGCCTGGCGTTCATTTGGCCGCACAACGGCGCTGTCACGGCGGGTTTTGATGAGGCCAAAAACAAGGGCCTGGACCTGGCTGGCAAGGCCGGCGACCCGGTGCTGGCCGCCGCCGACGGCAAAGTGGTGTACGCGGGGTCTGGCCTGCGTGGCTATGGCAACTTGGTGATCATCAAACACAACAACACCTTTCTGAGCGCCTATGCGCACAACCAGGCCCTGTTGGTGCGCGAAGACCAATCGGTCAAGCGGGGTCAAACCATTGCCCAAATGGGCAACAGCGACGCCGACCAGGTGAAGCTGCATTTTGAAATTCGCCGTCTGGGCAAGCCGGTGGACCCCACCAAATTTTTGCCCCCCCGTTGAAGCCTGCGTGAGCCCCAAGCCTTTGCCCGAACTCGACATCGAGTCGCTCGACCACGACGCCCAAGGGGTGGGCCACAGCGTGGAGGGCAAGGTGGTGTTTGTCGAAGGTGCGCTGACCGGTGAACGGGTGAGTGCCATCATCCACCGCAGCAAGAACCAGTGGGAGCAGGGGACATTGCAGGCGGTCTTGCATGAAAGTTCGCAACGGGTCACGCCACACTGTCCGCATTTTGGTTTGCACGCCGGTGCGTGTGGTGGCTGCAAGATGCAGCACTTGCACCCCATGGCCCAATTGGCCGTCAAGCAGCGGGTGATGGAAGACAACTTGTGGCATTTGGGCAAGGTCAAGCCCGAGCGCATCTTGCGACCCATCCAGGGCCCCGATTGGGGCTATCGCTATCGGGCACGCCTGTCGGTGCGCTGGGTGCAAAAAAAAGGCGAGGTACTGGTGGGCTTTCACGAGCGCAAAAGCCGTTATGTGGCCGACATGCAGGTCTGCCCGGTGCTCCCGCCCCATGTCAGTGATTTGTTGTTACCGCTGCGAGCCCTTTTGGGCGGCATGCAAGCGCGCAGCACCTGTCCCCAAATTGAATTGGCCGGCGGCGACCGCACCACCGCCTTGGTGCTGCGCCATTTGGAGCCTTTGAGCCCCAGCGATTTGCAAGCCTTGCGCGACTTTGCTGTGCAGCATGGGGTGGAGTGGTGGCTGCAGCCCAAAGGCCCGGACACGGCCCACCGCTTGGACAACGCAGCCTCTGACTTGTTTTATGCCTTGCCGGAATTTGGCATCCAGTTGCCCTTCAAGCCCACCGATTTCACCCAGGTCAACCCCCGCATCAACCGTGTGTTGGTGCAGCAAGCCTTGCAACTGTTGGATGTTCAAGGCAACGAACGGGTGATCGACTGGTTTTGTGGCCTGGGCAACTTCACCTTGCCCTTGGCCACCCAAGCCGCTGAGGTTTTGGGCGTGGAGGGCAGCGCTGCCTTGGTGCAACGGGCCCATGACAACCTCGGCTTGCAGCCAACCCGATTGGCCCCCACCCGTTTTGTCGCGCGCAATTTGTTTGAGATGACAGCGCCAGCCCTGGCGCAAGATGGCGTGGCCGACAAGTGGCTGATGGACCCGCCCCGAGAAGGCGCCTTCGCGTTGAGCAAGGCCTTGGCCGATGCCATTCAAAACCCCGCCGAGCACCCTGGCTGGCAACCGCCGCAGCGGATTGTGTATGTCAGCTGTAACCCAGCCACCTTGGCCCGCGATGCGGGCTTGCTGGTGAATGTGGCGGGTTACCGCTGCACGGCAGCCGGCGTGGTGAACATGTTTCCGCACACCGCCCATGTGGAGAGCATGGCGGTGTTTGACAGGATGCCAACAAGCCCATGACAAAAGGCCCCGAAGGGCCTTTTGCAGGTGAGGGCCAAACCAGGTTGGCCTTGGGGGAGAGACTTAATCGCGCTCGCCACCCATGATGCCCAGCAAAGCCAGCAAACTTTGGAAGACGTTCATGATGTCCATGTACAAGGACAAAGTGGCACTGATGTAGTTGGTTTCGCCGCCGTCGATGATTTGTTTGAGGTCATACAGCATGTAGGCGCTGAAGATGCCAATCGCCAACATGGAGATGGCCATCATGCCGGCCGATGAACCGACAAACACATTGATGATGCTGCCCACCATCAACACCATGGCGCCGACGAACAACCATTTGCCCATGCTGCTCAAGTCACGCTTGATCACGGTGGACAGGCTGGCCATCAAGAAAAACACGCCAGCGGTGCCGCCGAAAGCGGTCATGATCAGCTCGGCGCCGTTTTTAAAACCCAGCACCATGGCGATCATGCGCGACAGCATGATGCCCATGAAAAAGGTGAAGGCCAACAAGACCGGCACGCCTTTGGCCGAATCCTTGGTCTTTTCGATGGCGTACATGAACCCAAAGGCGCCCACCAAGAAAACCACCAATCCCATGCCACCCGACATGGCCCGGCTCAAGCCCGTGACCACCCCCAACCAAGCGCCCAAGACGGTGGGCACCATGCTCAGCGCCAACAGCCAGTAGGTGTTGCGCAGCACACGGTTGCGTTCCGCCGGTGTGGTGGTGACGTAGTGGTAATCCATGTTTTGGTATGAATCGCTCATGACACAGTCTCCAAAGTTACTCTGCACATGCAGATGGCGGCATTCTAGGGGGATTCAAGTCCCCGCCCGCTATATGCCTAAGCCTTGTGGGTATTTGCCGCTGCCGATGCCAGGCACGGGCTGGACCCCTCTGCCGTGAGGGCCAGGTTTGCTAACATCATTCCCATGAAAAACAAACCCACCCTTGAACTGTCCGACCTGCAGCGCATGGCTGCAGCCGCCCAAGCCGAAGCTTTGAAAAACCAATGGGCTGTGTCCTTTGCCATCGTCGACGATGGCGGGCATTTGCTGTGGTTCCAACGCCTGGACGGCGCAGCGCCCAGCACGTCATACATGGCGCCGGCCAAGGCCAACACCGCCGCGCTGGGCCGGCGCGAAAGCCGCATTTACGAAGAAATGATCAATGGCGGGCGCTACGCGTTTTTGAGTGCGCCCAACCAACAAGGCCTGCTGGAAGGTGGCGTGCCCATCATCAAAGACGGGCAAGTCATTGGTGCGGTGGGTGTGAGCGGCGTCAAATCGCAAGACGATGCCCAAATTGCCCGCGCAGCCATCGCCGCCTTGGGTTAAAGCCTTTTGTCTGCCGCAGGGGCCATCAGTAGGTCAGCCGTTCAGGCTTGACCTCTTGCAAGATGGTGGTGGCAATTTCCTCAATGCTTTTGGTGGTGGTGGACAGCCAGCGAATCCCTTCGCGGCGCATCATGGCCTCGGCTTGGCTGACCTCATAGCGGCAGTTTTCCAAACTCGCATAGCGTGAGTTGGGGCGGCGCTCGTTGCGCACTTCGCTCAAGCGTTCCGGCAAGATGCTCAGGCCAAATACTTTTTTGCGATAGGGCTGGGCGGCTGAGGGGAATTGCTGGCGCTCGAAATCTTCGGGGATCAAGGGGTAGTTGGCGGCCTTGATGCCGTACTGCATGGCCAAATAAAGGCTGGTCGGGGTTTTGCCACTGCGGCTCACGCCCACCAAAATCACATCGGCTTTGTCCAGGTCGCGGCTGAGTTGGCCATCGTCATGCGACAGGCTGAAGTTGATGGCCTCGATGCGGTCGTGGTAGGCCTGGCTTTTGCTGACGTCGGAAAAGCGCCCAATGCGGTGGTTGGATGTGATGCCCAGTTCGGCTTCCAGCGGGTTGACAAACGTGCCAAACATGTCCAGCAGCAAGGCTTTGCAGCCATTGCGGATGACGCCCAAGACATCTTCATTGACCAAGGTGGTGAACACAATCGGTCGGCGCCCTTCCAAGTCAGCCGTGTGATTGATTTGCCGCACGGCTTGGTGCGCCTTGTCCACCGTGTCGACAAAGGGCAGCCGGACATGGCGGGGCTGGATTTCAAATTGGGCCAAGATGGCGTTGCCAAAGGTTTCGGCGGTGATGCCAGTGCCGTCGGAGACGAAAAAGACCGTGGGGTTGGGCATGAAATCTTTCTGAAATGAGGTCATCGCAGCCCCTGACGCAGGCCTACAATCTCGGCCATTATCCGAATTTATTCATGACCCCGCCTTTCCCCACACCCTTCCAAATACAACTCAGCTGTGGTGATGGGCTCGGTCATGGGCGTGCCTGGGCAGACCCTGCGCCCCAGGGCAGCGCACCACCGGTTTTAACTTCCGGAGCCTCCCCATGTCTGCACTTTTCAGCCCGACCGCCTTGGTCGTACCGTTTGAAAACCTGAGAATGACCGACGTCGAGTCGGTTGGCGGTAAAAACGCCAGTCTCGGCGAAATGATTTCCCAACTCCCAGCTGGGGTGCGTGTGCCCACGGGCTTTGCCACCACAGCCCATGCCTTTCGGCAGTTTTTGCACCACGAAGGCTTGGATGCGCGAATTGCCCAGCGCTTGTCTGCTTTGAACACCGAAGACGTGCGCGCCTTGGCCTCGGCCGGCGCCGAAATCCGCCAATGGCTGATGGATCAGCCCTTTCCTGCCGATTTGGAGGCCGAGATCCGCGCTGCGCACGCCGTTTTGTGCGCTGGCCACTTGGACGCTTCTTTGGCGGTGCGTTCATCTGCGACTGCCGAGGACTTGCCCGATGCGTCCTTTGCCGGCCAACAAGAGACTTTTCTCAATGTCACGGGCATTGAGGATGTGCTGTTGAAAATGCGCGAGGTGTTTGCTTCGCTCTACAACGACCGCGCCATCAGTTACCGCGTGCACAAGGGCTTTGCCCACGCCGATGTGGCCTTGTCTGCCGGGGTTCAGCGCATGGTGCGCTCGGACTTGGGGGCGGCGGGGGTGATGTTCACCATGGACACCGAAACCGGCTTTGACCAAGTGGTGTTCATCACCTCGAGCTACGGCTTGGGCGAGACAGTGGTCCAAGGGGCCGTCAACCCCGACGAGTTTTATGTGCACAAGCCCATGCTCCAGGCCGGCCACAAGGCCGTGATTCGCCGGAGCCTGGGTTCTAAATTGATCCAAATGGTGTTTGCCACCCCTGAGCAGCGTGCCCAGGGCGGCAAATTGGTGCACACCGAAGAGGTGCCCACCGAGATGCGCAACCGCTATTCTTTGAGTGACGAAGAGGTGCAGCAGTTGGCGGCTTACGCGTTGGTCATCGAATCGCACTATGGCCGCGCGATGGACATTGAATGGGGCAAGGACGGTGTGGATGGCCAGCTGTACATCTTGCAAGCCCGGCCTGAAACCGTGAAGAGCCAACAAAAAGACCAGGTGGAACATCGCTTCAAGCTCAAAGCTTCGGGCACGGTGTTGGCCCAAGGCCGCGCCATCGGTCAGAAAATTGGTGCGGGACCGGTTCGCCTGGTTCACAGCATCGACCAAATGGACTTGGTGCAAGCCGGTGATGTGTTGGTCACCGACATGACCGACCCGAACTGGGAGCCGGTGATGAAGCGCGCCAGCGCCATCGTCACCAACCGTGGCGGGCGCACCTGCCATGCGGCCATCATCGCCCGAGAGTTGGGCATCCCTGCGGTGGTCGGTTGTGGCGACGCCACCGAACACCTCAAATCGGACCAACTGGTCACGGTCAGTTGTGCCCAGGGCGATACCGGTTTTATCTACGACGGTCTGCTGCCCACCGAGGTGAGTGAGGTCGCGCGCGGCACCATGCCCGAGATCGCCACCAAAATCATGATGAACGTGGGCAACCCCCAATTGGCATTTGATTTTTGCCAATTGCCCAACCAAGGCGTGGGCCTGGCCCGCTTGGAGTTCATCATCAACAACAACATAGGCATCCACCCCAAGGCCATCTTGGATTACCCCAATGTGGACTCAGACTTGAAAAAAGCCGTCGAATCGGTCGCCCGTGGGCATGCCTCGCCGCGTGCGTTTTATGTGGACAAAGTGGCCGAGGGTGTGGCCACCATTGCCGCGGCTTTTTGGCCCAAGCCAGTGATTGTTCGCTTGTCTGACTTCAAGTCCAACGAGTACCGCAAGCTCATTGGTGGCAGCCGATACGAGCCTGAAGAAGAGAACCCCATGCTGGGTTTCCGCGGTGCGGCGCGCTACCTCAGCAAAGACTTTGGCCCGGCCTTTGCCATGGAGTGCGAAGCCTTGCGCCGGGTGCGTTTGGACATGGGCTTGCTCAATGTGCAAGTCATGGTCCCGTTTGTGCGCACCTTGGGGCAGGCCGAGCGCGTGACCCAGTTGTTGGCCCAGCACGGGTTGCAGCGCGGGCAAGATGATCTGAAGTTGATCATGATGTGCGAAGTGCCCAGCAACGCCATTTTGGCGGCCGACTTTTTGC
>CANFPJ010000104.1 GCA_947448885.1 Comamonadaceae bacterium | reverse complement strand
TTGGACGACATCTCACCGCTGTTGAACATTTGCCAAAACAGCGGAAAGGAGAGGTAAATCATCAGCGCCATCACCGGCAGCAAAAAGAATGTCAAACCGAACACATCCACCATGACCTTGAAACGCGCCGACAACTGGCCGTAAATCACATCCACCCGCACATGCTCGTTGACGCGCAGGACCATGGACGCGCCCAACATGACGGCCCCGGCAAACAAGTACCACTGGATTTCCAACCACGCATTGGAGCTGAGGCTAAAGCCAAAGCGCAGCACCGCATTGGCGCAACTGATGAAGCACGACAACAAAATGGCCCAGTTGGCCAGGGTGCCGAAGCGGTTGTTGACCGCGTCGATGAACTCGGCCAAAGTGAAAAGGGGTTTCATGGGGAATCGCTATCCAAAGAAAACCCCCAAACAGTCCACAAGGGGTGGGCCGCAAGGGGGTACTGCACACAAGTCACCGACACCTTGGGGGTGCGGTGCGTCAGATCACAGGTCGGCCAGGCGCGACTGCATGTAGTTGTCGAAACGCGCATCGGCCACGCGGAACCAGTTGTTGGATTCTTTGCGGAAGGCGGCGTAGTCGTCGTAGACCTTTTTCCAGTTGGGGTTCTTGGCCGAGACTTCGCTGTACAGGGCCATCGACTCTTTGAAGGACGCGTCCATCAGGTCTTTGGAGAACGGGAAGAGCTTGGCGCCACCGGCCACCAACTGCTTGAGTGCTGCGGCATTGCGGGCGTCGTAACGTGCTTGCATGTCGGTGTGGGCATAGGCCGCCGCATTGGCGATGATGGCTTTGTACTCAGGCGACAAGCTGTCATAGGCTTTGGTGTTGACGTGCAGGTCCAACTGGGGACCGCCCTCCCACCAACCCGGGTAGGCGTAGTTTTTGGCCACTTTGTAAAAGCCCAGCTTCAGGTCGTCATACGGGCCCACCCACTCGGCGGCGTCGATGGTGCCTTTTTCCAGGGCTTGGTAAATCTCGCCACCGGGGATGTTTTGGGGCACGCCACCAATGCGCTCAACCACTTTACCGGCAAAGCCGCCAATGCGAAACTTGGTACCTTTGAAATCGGCCAGCGATTTGATTTCTTTGCGGAACCAACCGCCCATTTGGGTGCCGGTGTTGCCCATGGGGAAGTTGACGATGTTGTAGTTGCGATAAAAGTCGCGCATCAACTTCAGGCCATTGCCTTCGTACATCCAGGCGGTCATTTGGCGGCTGTTCAAACCAAAGGGAATCGCACAACCCAGGGCAAAGGTTTCATCCTTGCCGAAGTAGTAATAGGGCGCGGTGTTGGACATTTCCACCGTGCCGTCCTTGGTCGCATCGATGGTGCCAAACGCGGGCACGATTTCGCCAGCGGCGTGGGTGGTGATCTCAAATTTGCCACCGGTCATCTCTTTGACCTTGGCAGCAAACACGTCATTGACGCCGAACAAAGTATCCAAAGCTTTGGGGAAGCTCGAGGTCAGGCGCCAACGCAAAGCCGCTTGGGCGCGCACTGCGGGCGCGACGCCAGCTGCCAGGATGCTGGCAATGCCTGCGTTTTTAATGACGGAACGACGATCCATGTTGTGGTCTCCAGAAAGTGGGTGTCAAAGGGATAAACGAAAGGACGAATTGTAGGCAGTCACATGCAAGACACACCGTACGGGTTTTCCCGAATTTTGTCGATTTTCAAAAAATCGTCAAAGGCTTGAAATCTGTCTCATCGATGAATGACACGGTGGGGGTCTGCGCTACCCCCAACCGTGACCGCTGTTCAGCCCACCAACTTGAGTGGCGCAGCCGGTGCCACCCAAGCGGCAAAGCGTTGGCGCACACTGGCCTCAATGCCCGGCGCATCCAAGCCCTGCTGGGCCAGCAGTTTGGCCGGGTCGCCTTGCTCGGTGAAAAAGTCACCCAAGCCCAGGGCCAGCACCGGCTTGGTCACGCCAGCGTGGTTGAGCGCCTCCATCACCGCCGAGCCCGCGCCGCCCATGACACAGCCCTCCTCCACGGTGACCAAGGCCTCGTGCGTGCGCGCCAACTCGAGCAACAACTCGGTGTCCAAGGGTTTGGCCCAGCGCATATTGGCCACGCTGGCATGGAGCGCCTCACCGGCTTGCAAAGCCGGGTAGAGCAAGGTGCCAAACGCCAAAATCGCCACGCCCTTGCCAGGGCGGCGCAACTCGCCTTTGCCAAAGGGCAATGGGTTCAAGCCTGGGTCGACTGCCACCCCCACGCCCGCCCCACGCGGGTAGCGCACGGCCACCGTGTGGTCTTGTTGGTGGGCGGTGGTGAGCAGTTGGCGGCATTCGTTTTCGTCCGCTGGGCACGCCACACTCACATTCGGGATGCAGCGCAAAAAAGCGATGTCATAGGCCCCGGCGTGGGTGGCGCCATCGGCACCGACCAAGCCCGCGCGGTCCAGCGCCAGCACCATGGGCAGCTTTTGCAAGGCCACATCGTGGATCAGTTGGTCGTAGGCGCGCTGCAAAAAGGTGGAGTAAATCGCCACCACCGGGCGCAGGCCCTCGCAGGCCATGCCAGCGGCAAAGGTGAGCGCGTGTTGCTCGGCAATGCCCACATCGTGGTAGCGCTCGGGAAAGCGGCGGTGAAACTCCACCATGCCCGAGCCCTCGCGCATGGCCGGGGTGATGGCCACCAATTTGGGGTCTTGCGCGGCCATGTCGCACAGCCACTGGCCAAACACCTGGGTGAAGGTGGTTTTGGGGGCCACGCTGGGTGCGGTCAAACCCACCTTGGGGTCAAATTTGCCGGGGCCGTGGTAGGCGATCGGGTCGCGCTCGGCGAGCTCATAGCCTTGTCCTTTGCGGGTCACCACATGCAAAAACTGGGGCCCGGGCAGATTGCGCAGGTTTTCCAGCGTGGGGATCAAGGCGTCCAAATCGTGCCCGTCAATCGGCCCGATGTAATTGAAGCCAAACTTTTCAAACAAGGTGGTGGGGGTGACGATGTGCTTGGCCTGCTCTTCAAAACGGCGGGCGAGTTCAAACAAAGGCGTGGGTGCGCCTTTGAGCACTTGCTTGCCCAGGTCTTTGGCGGCGGCGTAAAAACGCCCGCTCATGAGTTGTGCCAAATAGCGGTTGAGCGCGCCCACCGGCGGGCTGATGGACATGTCGTTGTCGTTCAAGATGACCAAAATATTGGCCCCGGCCACGCCCGCGTTGTTGAGCGCTTCAAAAGCCATGCCGGCGGTCATGGCGCCGTCGCCAATGATGGCCACCGCATGGCGCTTGTCGCCCTTTTGCTGGGCGGCCATGGCCATGCCCAACGCGGCCGAAATGCTGGTCGATGAGTGCGCGGTGCCAAAGGCGTCGTACTCGCTTTCGCTGCGGCGCGGAAAGCCGCTGATGCCGCCGAGTTGGCGCAGGCTGGCCATGCGATCGCGCCGCCCGGTCAGAATTTTGTGCGGATAGGTTTGGTGACCCACGTCCCACACCAAGCGGTCGTGCGGCGTATTGAACACATAGTGCAGCGCCACGGTCAGCTCCACGGTGCCCAGGTTGGAGCTCAAATGGCCGCCGGTTTTGGCCACGCTGTCGAGCACAAAGGCGCGCAGCTCATTGGCCAGGGTGGGCAAAGCCGAGCGCGACAAGCGCCGCACATCGGCGGGAGAGTCAATGGTTTCAAGCAAAGTTGGCATGGTTTTTCCTCTCAACGGTCGCGCTGCACCACACTGTGGGCCAAAGCCCGCAAGGCCCCATCATCGGACAAATCGGCGGCGTCCAATGCCGCCAAGGCGTCTTGCAACAAGGTTTGGGCTTGGGCTTGGGCACCCGTCAAACCCAACAATGACACAAATGTGGGTTTGTCGTTGGCTTGGTCTTTGCCAGCGGTTTTGCCCAGGGTGGCCGAATCGGCGGTGACGTCCAAAATGTCGTCCACCACTTGAAATGCCAAACCAATGGCCTGGGCATAGCGCTGCAAGCTAGCCAAGGTGGGGCCATCGGCCCCGGCGCTCAAAGCGCCCATGTGCACACTGACCTCGAGCATGGCGCCGGTTTTGCGCCGGTGCATGTCGCGCAGGGCCGCCTCGGTCATGGCCCTGCCCACATGGGCCAAATCGATGGCTTGGCCACCCGCCATGCCATGGTGGCCGGCGGCCCGGGCCAAGGCAGCGCACAAATGGGCTTGCACGGTGGGGGGGACGCTGCCATCTTCGGGGGTCAGCAACTCAAAAGCCAGGGCCTGCAAGGCGTCGCCCGCCAGCAAGGCCATGGCCTCGCCGTAGGCCACATGCACCGTGGGCTTGCCGCGGCGCAGCACATCGTTGTCCATGCACGGCATGTCGTCGTGCACCAAAGAGTAGGCATGAATCAGCTCGACCGCACAAGCCGAGCGCAGGGCCGCAGGCAGCTCGGCGGCACCCGCCACTGCACGTGCGGCGGCCAAGGTGAGCAAGGGGCGCAGCCGCTTGCCGCCGTCGAGCACCGCATAGCGCATGGCCTCGCCCAAGCCCGCCGGGGCCGACAGCGGCACCCATTCGGACAAGGCCGCCTCCACCTGGGTCAGGCTGTGGGCCGTCCAGTCGCGAAAGGCGGTGTCTGCGGGTGTCATGGATTGGGGTTCCAGGGTTTGAGCAAGCCGTCGTCCAACACCTTGATTTGCTGCTCCACCTGTTGCAACTTGGTCTGGCAATAGGCCAGCAACTCAGAGCCGCGTTGGTAACTGACGATCAGTCGGTCCAGGGGCAATTGCCCGCCCTCCAAGCTGGCCACCAAGGCTTCCAGCTCTTGCATGGCCGCCTCATAACTGGCGGGCGCTGCGGCGCCGCTGGTGGGGGGGGTGGCAGGGGTTTTGGGCATGGTGTGAAGGCCTTGAAGGTGTCACATTCTATTGACACTTTGTGGTTTTGGCACGGATTTCAGCACGGGCTTGACCCTGAGTCTTGTGGGCAGGGGCGCCGGGTTAGAATCCACCCCCCCTGGCCCGCCCCTGTGGCGGGCTTTTTCCACCTCTCCCTGTGGGGAGTCTTTGGTCAGGTCAATCATGTCTGATTTAAGTCTTCAACTGCAGCAGGCCGCAAGCCAACTACCAGTTTCCAGCTACTTTGACACGGCGCTGTTTGAGCGCGAGATGGCAACCATCTTTCAAGGTGGGCCCCGCTATGTGGGGCACGAATTGAGTGTGCCCGAGCTGGGCGACTATGCGGCCTTGCCCCAAGAGGGCGAGGGCCGGGCCTTGGTGCGCACCGCCCAAGGGGTGGAGTTGATCTCTAATATATGCAGGCACCGCCAGGCCGTGATGCTCAAAGGGCGCGGCAACCTCAACGCCCCGCAAAACGCCGCCAGCGCCTCGGGCAACATCGTCTGCCCGGTGCACCGCTGGACCTACGCGCCCTCGGGCCAATTGCTGGGCGCGCCGCACTTTGCCCAAGACCCCTGCCTGAACCTCAACAACTACCCGCTGCGGTCGTGGAACGGCTTGCTGTTTGAAGACAACGGCCGCGACATCGCCGCCGATTTGGCCCAAATGGGCCCGCGCCAAGCGCTGGACTTCAGCGGCTACGCCCTGGACCGGGTGGAAATGCACCACTGCAACTACAACTGGAAGACCTTCATCGAGGTCTATTTGGAGGACTACCACGTGGGTCCCTTCCACCCCGGCTTGGGCCAGTTTGTGTCCTGCGAAGACTTGCGCTGGGAGTTTCAGCGCGAGTTTTCGGTGCAAACCGTGGGCGTGGCCAATCAATTGAAGGCGGCGGGCAGCGCGGTCTACCAGCGCTGGCACCAGGCGGTGATGCAATACCGCCAAGGCAAGCCCCCTGAGCACGGGGCCATCTGGTTGACCTACTACCCGCACATCATGGTGGAGTGGTACCCGCACGTGCTGACCGTGTCGACCCTGCACCCGATCAGCCCGACCCAGACCATGAACATGGTCGAGTTTTACTACCCCGAGGAAATCGTGGCCTTCGAGCGCGATTTTGTGCAAGCGCAGCAAGCCGCTTACATGGAAACCTGCTTGGAGGACGACGAAATCGCCGAACGCATGGACGCGGGGCGACACGCGTTGATGCGCCGGGGCGACGACGAGCGCGGCCCCTACCAAAGCCCGATGGAAGACGGGATGCAGCATTTCCACGAGTGGTACCGACAACGCATGGCCCACAGCACCTGAGATGCAGGCGGTCTGGATGCTGCTGTCGGCCGTGTTTTTTGCCGGCATGGGGGTGTGCGTCAAAGTCGCCTCGCAGCACTTCAACGCCTCTGAATTGGTTTTTTACCGGGGCGTCATCAGCGTGTTGATCATGCTGGCCATGATGCGGGGTCGCGACATCGCCTGGCGCACCCGCTTACCTGGCCAGCATCTGTGGCGCTGCGCCGTGGGTGTGTTCTCCCTGGGCACTTGGTTTTACGCCCTGGCCGAGTTGCCCCTGGCCACGGCCATCACCCTCAATTACATGAGCAGCGTGTGGGTGGCTTTGCTGGCCCTCATCGCCACCCTGTGGTGGCGCCTGCGTGGCAGCGGCGTGCGCCCGGCGCTGGCCCAACAGGGCCGCCAAGCCTGGCCCTTGGGCTTGAGCATCGTGGCCAGTTTTGTGGGTGTGGTGTTGATGCTGCGCCCCACCGTGGACACCAGCCAATGGTTTGCCGGCGTGGTCGGCTTGGTCTCTGGCTTGGTCTCGGCCCTGGCTTATCTGCAAGTGCGCACCCTCACCCATGCTGGTGAGCCCATCACCCGCACGGTGCTGTTTTTTTCCATCGCCACCGTGTTCGCCGGTGCGGCGGGCATGGGCGTGCAAGGCGTCTCGCCCTGGAACGCGCAAGCCGCCTGGTGGCTGCTGCCCCTGGGGGTGCTGGCTTCGGCCGGGCAAATGTGCATGACGCGCGGCTACAGCCACGGGCCCACCTTGGTGGCGGCCAATTTGCACTACGCGGGCATCGTCTTCGGCGCCTTGTTCAGCGTGGCCTTTTTTGACGACCCCCTCACTTGGTGGACTTGGGCCGGCATGGCCGTTATCCTGCTGAGCGGCATCTGGGCCACTTGGCTGCAAGAATCAACCCCTACCCCACCTGCGGAGACCTGAATGCACACCCACCTCATCACCGTTGCACAACTCAAAGCCCTCCAAGGCCAACCCCACCTGGTGTTTGACGTCAGCGCCGACCTGATGAAGCCCGAAGCCGGGCTGCAAATGTATGGCCAAGAGCACATTGCCGGGGCGCTGCACGCCGACCTCAACCACGACCTGAGCGAATCCGACCCGGCGTATGCGGTCAATGGCGGTCGCCACCCCTTGCCCCAGCGCGAGGTGTTGGCGCAGTGGCTGCGCAGCGTGGGCCTGAACAACGACATGCAAGTGGTCGTCTATGACCGCCAAGGGGCCAACTACTGCGGCCGCCTGTGGTGGATGATCAAGTGGTGCGGTCACGGTGCTGTGGCCGTGCTCGATGGTGGCTTTCAGGCTTGGCAGCAATCCGGCGGGGCCATCACCCGCGGCATTGAAAACCCCCGACCCGAGGGCAACTTCTCCCTGTCACCGCCCTTGGTGAACTGGCGCAGCACCGCTGAGGTGGCGGCGCAACTCGGCCGACCCGAGCAAACCTTGATCGATGCGCGCGCGCCCGCACGCTTTCGCGGTGAAACCGAGCCGCTGGACCCGGTGGCCGGCCACATCCCGGGTGCGTTGAACCGCCCGTTTGCACTGAACCTCGACGACAAAGGCTTCTTCAAAAGCCCCCACGTGCTGCGCCAAGAGTTTGAACAACTGCTCAACGGTCGCGACCCCGCCAGCGTCGTCCACCACTGTGGCTCGGGCGTCAGTGCCGTGCCCAATGTGCTGGCCATGGCGATTGCCGGCCTGGGCACCAGCGCCCTTTACCCGGGCAGCTGGAGCGAGTGGTGCACCACGCCGGGTTTGGCTTGCGCCAAGGGCTGAGGCTCAAGCCCCCGACACCACCCCCGCCCGCCCCAACATGGCGTGCAACAGCACATTGCAGCCAGCGGCGATGTGTTCAGGTGTGGCGTCTTCGATCTCGTTGTGGCTGATGCCGTCTTTGCAGGGTATGAAGATCATGCCGCTGGGGGCCAAGCGGGCGGTGTACACCGCATCGTGACCGGCGCCTGAGACCACTGGCATGTGGCTGTGGCCCAGGTGCTGGGCGGCGTCGGTGACGGCTTGCACACATTCAGCATGGAAGGCCTGGGCCGGGTAACTCGAGACCAATTCAATCTGGATGCTTTGGCCGGTTTGTTCTTGCAAGCGCTGCGCCAAGGCCTTGACCTGATCGGCCATCGCGTCCACGCCCGCGTCGGTGGGGTGGCGCAAATCGATGCTGAACTTCACCCGCCCAGGGATGACGTTGCGGCTGTTGGGGTGCACCTGCACCATGCCCACCGTGCCGCGCCCATCCGGCGCAAACTGCTGGGCGGCCGCGACCACCGCTTGCATCAAAGTGGTGGCCACTTGCAGGGCGTCGCGGCGCAAGGGCATGGGGGTGGGCCCGGCGTGGGCCTCCATGCCCATCACCGTGCAGTCAAACCAGCGGATGCCCAGCACCCCGGTGACCACGCCAATCGTCACACCGGCGTCTTCGAGCACCGGGCCTTGTTCGATGTGGGTTTCAAAATAAGCACCGATGGGGTGTTGGCCGGGCACCTCGGTGCCCACATAGCCAATGCGCTCGAGTTCTTCGCGCACCGACTTGCCGTCTGTGTCGCGGGCGTTGTAGGCGTGCTCGAGCGAGAAGGCACCGGCAAACACGCCCGAGCCCATCATCACCGGCACAAATCGCGAGCCTTCTTCGTTGGTCCAAAAAGCCACTTCGATCGGTGCCTCGGTTTCGATGCCATGGTCGTTCAAGCAGCGCACCACCTCCAAGCCAGCGAGCACGCCGTAGTTGCCGTCGAACTTGCCGCCGGTGGGTTGGGTGTCGATGTGGCTGCCGGTCATGATCGGGGGCAAAGCGGGGTTGCGCCCGGGCCGGCGCATGAACACATTGCCAATTTGGTCCACCGTCACCGACATGCCGGCTTCGCGGCCCCATTGGGTGACCAGGTCGCGGCCTTGGCGGTCCAAGTCGCTCAAGGCCAAGCGGCAGACACCGCCTTTGGCGGTCGCGCCAATTTGCGCCAAGGTCATCAAGGCGTCCCACAAGCGTTGGTCATTGATGCGCAAATCGGGCAAGGGGTGAGAGGCCTGTGTCATGGTGCGTTGCTTTCCAAATGTCGATGAATGATGGGCGCGGTGGTCGCTGGTCAAAAAGCCGCCAAGGCCCACAAGAGGACTGCGAGGTCTTCACCTTACCCCAATACTTCCACCCCGACCCGGCCTGAGCACGGCCACAGACCCACGGGGCTTTAAGCCAGCGCGGCATGGATGCGCTCGGCCAAGCGCACCAAACTGCGGTCACAGCCCACCGGCCCGACCAATGAAATGCCCAGAGGCGCCCCCATGCGTTGGGCCAAGGGCAGGCTCAACTGCGGCAAGCCCGCCAAACCCGCACCGCACAGCATGCGGGTAGCCCGGTTGCGGTAATCATCCAAGTCGACTTCCGATGAGCTGATCAGCGGTGCCACATCGGGCATGGTGGGCATGAGCAACACGCCGTCGCGGCCCAAAATGCCCCCGATGTGCGCGCGCCAGCGTTGGCGAAACGCCTGGGCCGCAGCCACTTTTTGGTCGCTGAGTTCAGACGCCCACTGAAAACGTTCGGCCACACCCGGGCCCAGCACTGGGGCAAAGCGTTGAATAAAGCCACCATCCACATCCCAGGCCTCGCGCCCTTGGATGGCTCGGAAATGCCAAAACATGGTGTCAAAGTCATCCAGCGCGATGTTCACCGCGCGGGCTTTACCCAGGCATTCTTCGATCTGCCCGCGCACCGGCTTCAAGGCCTTGACCGCCGCAGGTGCGGCCAAACCCCAAATGTCGTTGGGCACCAGCAAGCGCACGCTGTCGGGCAAAGGATGCGCGTCTTCACCGAACAACACATCGGCCACCCGGGCAAAAGTGGGCACATCGCGGGTGAACCAACCGCAGGTGTCCAAACTGGGCGACAAGGCCAAGGTGTCGTCCAAGGGGATGCGGCCGTGGCTGGGCCGCATGCCGACCAAGCCGCAGTGGTTGGCCGGTGCCCGCACCGAGCCACCCGTGTCCGAGCCCAGAGCAAAGTCGCACAGGCGGTTGGACACCGCCGAGGCCGAGCCCGAAGACGAGCCGCCGCTGATGCGCAAGGGGTCGGCGCCATTGATGGGCGAGCCAAAGTGGGCGTTTTGCCCGTTCATGGAATAGGC
>CANFPJ010000103.1 GCA_947448885.1 Comamonadaceae bacterium | reverse complement strand
CCACCACCAAGGGTGGCAAGGGGTCCAAGGCCTGCAAGGCCAAGTTCAGGGGGTGTGGGTCTGGGGGGGGGCTGGCGCTCACCCGGGGCTCATTGGGCTTCGACTTTGGTGTCGTTGAAGCGGCCGTAACTTTGCAGGCGCTCGTAACGCTTGTCGAGCAGTTCTTTGACCTTGAGATCGCTGACTTGGCGCCAAGCCTCGCCCAAGCCACGCTTGAGTTGGGCTGCCATGTGCTTGGGGTCGCGGTGCGCACCGCCCAAAGGCTCGTTGACGATTTTGTCGATGAGGCCCAAGGCCTTGAGTCGGTGGGCGGTGATGGCCAGCGCCTCGGCTGCATCGGCGGCACGGTCACTGGTTTTCCACAAAATGGAGGCGCAGCCTTCGGGGCTGATGACCGAGTAGACCGCGTATTGCAGCATCAACACCTGGTCGGCCACGCTGATGGCCAGTGCCCCGCCCGAGCCGCCCTCACCAATGATGGTGGTGATGATGGGCACTTCGAGTTGTGCCATTTCAAAAATGTTGCGGCCAATGGCTTCGCTTTGGCTGCGCTCTTCGGCATCGATGCCCGGATACGCGCCAGGGGTGTCGACAAAGGTGAACACCGGCAGTTTGAATTTTTCGGCCGTCTTCATCAGCCGCAGTGCTTTGCGGTAGCCCTCGGGGCGGCACATGCCAAAGTTGCGCATCGCCCGCTCTTTGGTGTCGCGCCCTTTTTGGTGGCCGAGCACCATGCAGGCCTGGCCATTGAAGCGGGCCAAGCCGCCCACAATGCTTTGGTCGTCGGCAAAGTGGCGGTCGCCGTGCATCTCGACAAAGTCGGTGAAGATGTCGTTGATGTAGTCCATGGTGTATGGACGCTCGGGGTGGCGGGCGATCTTGGTGATTTGCCAAGAGTTGAGGTCGCTGTAAATGGTTTTGGTCAGCTGCTGGCTTTTTTTGTGCAGTTGCTCGATCTCGGTGGAAATGTCCACCGCAGACTCGCTTTGCACATAGCGCAACTCTTCAATCTTGGCTTCGAGTTCGGCAATCGGTTGCTCAAAATCAAGAAAAGTTTTCTTCGACAAATTTTTCTCCTGGGGCGGCGCGGCGCGCTTGCTCAGTACTCGACCGGCAAGGGGTCGAGCGAGCGCCAAATATACCAAGTGGCCACACTGCAGTACGGCTGCCAAGCAGCGGCGACTTCGCGGGCTTCGCTGCGGCTGACCGCTTCGCCCGAAAAATAGTTGTGGCTGATGCCGTTGATCAAGCCCACATCATCCAGGGGCAGCACATTCGGGCGCATCAGGTAAAAAATCAAAAACATCTCGGCCGTCCAACGGCCAATGCCCCGAATGGCCACCAACTCGGCAATGATCTCTTCATCGCCCATGCTGGCCCACTGTTGGGTGCTGAGCAAGCCGCCGTCAAAGTGCAACGACAAATCGACCAGGTATTCCACCTTGCGGGCCGACAAACCGGCCGCACGCATGTCGTCGACCTTGAGCTTGAGCACATTGGCCGGGGTCATTTTGCGGGGCAGCACCGCAAACCGGTCCCACACACTTTGCGCAGCTTTGACCGAAATTTGCTGGCCCACGATGGAGCGCGCCAAGGTGACGAAAGCGTCGCCTCGCGACTGCAAGCATGCATCGCCAAACTGCGGGATCAAGCGGCGCATCACCCGGTCTTTTTTCGCCAGGTGCTTGCAGGCCTCCTCCCAATATTCGGGCGTGGCCACGGTGATCGCGGGTTGCTTGTTGGGCATCAACCGCGCTCCCAGGTGGTGCCGGTGGGAGAGTCTTTGAGCACCACCCCTTGCGCGGCCAGTTCTTGGCGGATGCGGTCTGCGCTGGCAAAGTCGCGGTCTTTTTTCGCCTGGGCCCGGGCTTGGATTTGCGATTGGATGTCGGCTTCGCTGAGCGACACACCGGTTTGCAAAAACGCTTGCGGCGCTTGTTGCAACAAACCCAACACACCACCCAAAGCCTTGAGCAAGCCCGACAGCTCGGCAGACAAACTTCGGTTGACTTCACTGGCCAAGTCAAACAACACCGCAACGGCCTCGCTGGTGCCAAAGTCTTCGTTCATTGCGGCTTGAAAGCGCTGGGCATGCGGCTCGCGCCAATCGATGCTGGCCATCGCAATGGGGGGCACCGCTGCCAACGCGGTGTACAAGCGCTTCAAAGCGTTGCGGGCATCGTTCAAATGCACATCGCTGTAGTTCAAGGGGCTGCGGTAGTGGCTGCGAACCACAAAAAAGCGGATGGTCTCGGCGTCAAACACCTTGAGCACATCGCGGATGGTGAAAAAGTTGCCCAGGCTTTTGGACATTTTTTCGTTGTCCACATTGATGAAGCCGTTGTGCATCCAGTAGCGGGCCAAGGCCTGGCCGGAGGCGCCCTCGCTTTGGGCAATTTCGTTTTCGTGGTGCGGAAACTGCAAATCCGCCCCGCCCCCATGGATGTCAAAGGTCTGCCCCAACAACTCACACGCCATGGCCGAGCATTCGATGTGCCATCCCGGTCGTCCCGGCCCAAAAGGGCTGGCCCATTTGGCTTCTTCAGGCTCTTGCGGTTTGGCGCTCTTCCACAGCACAAAGTCCAACGGGTCTTGCTTGCCGTCGAGCACGGCGACACGCTCGCCGGCGTGCAGCTCGTCCAAAGACTTGCCTGAGAGCTTGCCGTAGCCGGGAAATTTGCGCACCGAAAAATTCACATCGCCATTGGGCACCCGATATGCCAGGCCTTGGCTTTCTAGTTGACCGATCAAGCGGGTCATTTGCGGCACAAAGTCGGTGGCACGCGGTTCGTGTTGGGGCCGTTCAATGCCCAGTGCATCGGCGTCTTGGTGCAGGGCGTCAATCATGCGCTGGGTCAGCGCACGCAAGGTCTCGCCGTTGTCCACCGCGCGTTGGATGATTTTGTCGTCGATGTCGGTGATGTTGCGAACATATTCGACCTGGTAGCCGCTGGCTTTGAGCCAGCGCTGCACCACATCAAAGGCCACCATGGAGCGGGCGTGGCCCAGGTGACACAAGTCGTACACGGTCATGCCGCACACATACATGCGCACCACACCTGGCGTGATCGGCGAAAAGGTTTCCAACGCCCGGGTGAGCGTGTTGTGAATGCGAAGGGTCATGGGTCTGGGTAAGCTCTATCGATCAAGGTGTCAAATCTGACACTGACCTACAATGCCCTCAGTATATATAACGCCCTTTGTTGTGGGCTGACACCCGCTGATTTCGCCCATGAAACCCCTGCCCTGGCCCTCTGTGCTGCGCACCCTTTGCTTGGTGTGCTGGATGTGTGGCGCAGCACACGCCCAAGGGCCTGCCGTCATCACCGACCCTCACCAACAGGTGGAGCAGTTGATGCGCCAAGCGCAAAACGACGCTGCCATGGAAAAAGTCTTGGCCCATTTGGCCCAACGACCGCGCGACCCGCAAATGCGTTTTTGGCAAGCGGTGCTTTTGACACGCCAAGGCAAACGGGAGCAGGCCATGCAGGTCTACACCGAGCTGACCCAAGACTTCCCCGAGTTGGCCGAACCGCACAACAACCTGGGTGTGCTGCAAGCGGCCAACAACGACATCGACCTGGCCCAACGCTCGTTTGAGCTGGCCTTGCGCGCCGACCCCCAGCATGCCCTGGCCCACGAAAACTTGGCTGATGTGTTGCTGCGTCAAGCCCAGCGCCATTACCAACAGGCCGCGCAGGCCCCATCACCCGTGCCGTTGCGCCCCATCTCGGGGCTCAACCCTGGCGTCAGTGCCCCGGTCAGTGCCCCACGGCCTAACCAGGGCTTGGCCCAAAAACAGCAACTGCTGCTACCCCTTTTGAAACTCTCTGGCCCCACACCATGAAGCGTCGTTCTTTGTTCAAGCCCCTTGCCCATGGCTTGTCCTGGCTGGCCATGTGCGCCAGCTTGGGCCTGCCGCTTGCCCAGGCCCAAACTGCGCCGCGGGTCAAGTTCATCACCAACATGGGCGAGTTTGTGGTCGAGGTGTATCCCGACAAGGCGCCCAAAACCGTGGACAACTTTTTGCAATACGTGCGTGACAAGCACTACGACGGCACGGTGTTTCACCGCGTCATCAGCAACTTCATGGTGCAAGGCGGTGGCTACGATACCCGCTACCGCGAAAAACCCAGCCGCGCACCGGTGGCCCACGAAGGGCGCGAAGCTTTGTCCAAGGGTGGCGCGCGCAACACCGTGGGCACCTTGGCCATGGCCCGCACCAACGACCCCCACTCAGCCACCGCGCAGTTTTTCATCAATGTGCGTGACAACGCCTTTTTGGACCCGGTGCTGATCCCCGACGGCGACCCGGTCGCCCGCTTTGAATACGGCGGTCGCACCTACGAAAACGTGCCCCGTGCCAATTTGCTCAACGCCCCCCAACTGTTTGGCTACACCGTGTTTGGTGCGGTGGTCAGCGGCATGGAGGTGGTGGAGCGCATCAAAGCCACGCCCACCGGCGCTGGCGGCCCCTTCCCCACCGATGTGCCCCGCACCGCGGTGGTCATTCAATCTGCAACCCTGGTGAAATAACATGTCCAACCCCCAAGTCGAACTGCACATCCAAGACCACGGCATCATCACGCTCGAACTCGATGCCGATAAAGCCCCGTTGTCGGTCGAGAATTTTTTGAGCTATGTGGCCAACGGCCACTACAACCAAACGGTGTTTCACCGCGTGATCAAGGACTTCATGATCCAAGGCGGCGGCTTTGAACCAGGCATGAAACAAAAGCCTTGCGCCGCCCCGATTGACAATGAAGCCAACAACGGCCTGCACAACGACATCTACACCGTGGCCATGGCCCGCACCAGCGATCCGCACTCGGCCACCGCCCAGTTTTTCATCAACACCACGGACAACAGTTTTCTCAATCACAGCTCGCCCACCCCACAAGGCTGGGGCTATGCGGTGTTTGGCAAAGTAGTGGCTGGCACCGAGGTGGTGGACGCCATCCGCGCGGTCAAAACCGGGCGCAAGGGCTTTCACGACGATGTGCCCGTGCAAGACGTGGTGATCGAAAAAGCCATCGCCCTTTGATCGGAGCGGCTGCGCCTTGACAGCCCTGCACGCCACCCTGCCCGCCAGCACCCCAGTGCTGGCATCGGTCGATGCTTCGGCTTGGGGTTGCGTGGATTTTTTATCGGACGTGCACTTGCACAGCGCAGACCCAGCCACGGCGCAAGCCTGGTTGGCCTATTTGCGCCACACCCCTGCCGATGCCCTGTTCATCTTGGGCGACTTGTTTGAAGCCTGGGTTGGCGACGATGTGCTGCACCACCCCTTGGGGGTTTTTGAGCAAAGCTGTGCCCAAGCCTTGGCCGAATGCACCGCATCGAAGCCCGTGTTTTTTGTGTGTGGCAACCGCGACTTTTTGATCGGCCCTGGGTTTTTTCAATTCACGGGGGTGCAAGCACTGAGCGAGCCCTGCACCGTGCTCAGCAGCGCCGGGCCTTTGTTGCTAAGCCATGGCGACGCTTTGTGCACCGATGACCACGATTACCTGGCCTTCCGGGCCCAGGTGCGCAGCCCAGAGTGGCAAAGCGCGTTTTTGTCGCAGCCCTTGCCAGAGCGCATGGCCCAAGCGCGGGCGATGCGCACCCAAAGCCAAGCCAAGCAAGAAGCCATGGTGTCTTTGCCGGATGTGAACCCCCTGGCCTGTGAAGCAGCGCTCAACGTGAGCCAAGCCCAGACCTTGGTGCATGGCCACACCCACCGGCCTGGTGTTCACGACCTGGGCCAGGGCCGAGTGCGGCGGGTGCTGAGCGATTGGCAAGCCCAAGCCAAGCCGCCGCGCCTGGAGGTGTTGCGCTTGCAAGGGGGACAGTGGCAAGGTGTGCCCCTGCCCACCGCACCGGTCAGCGGCGCAACAACACCTTGAGCGCGTTTTGCAGGCGGCGCGCCTGGCCCGGCTCAAATGCCGATGACATGACGTGTGCCGCGTCCTGCGCCCAGGTTTGATGCGGCGGTGCATCGTTGCGCCGGGTCAACAACACCAACTGCAACTGACGGCGCGCCTCGAGCGACGCCGCCGGGCTGGGCAACTCGGCCGCCATTTCCAACCGCAACAAAGCGGTTTCGGCTTCGGCACTGGCCGGGCTGGACAAGGCTTTGACCCACTGACTGCGCTGCGCTGGCGGCAAGCGCGCACCCAACTCTGAGGCTGGGGGCAGCAATTCGGCATCGCGCTTTTCCCAGGCGGTCAAGACATGGGTCAGGGTTTCGCCATGGGCTTGGGCGGCGAGTTTTTTCAGCGCCAGCTCGGCTTGCTCCAGGGCTTGGCGTTGGGCGCGGAAAGCGGCGTCGCCCAAACGCGGGCCCATGTCGCTGCGCTCAAACCGCCCCGGGCCTGCTGCTCGGGGACCACCCGCGCCAAAGCCATCGCGGCCGCGCCCGGTGTCGCCAGGGCGCCCGCGCGGTGCATCGCGGCTGTCTCGACTGTCACGGCTGTCGCGCCCTTTGAAACCCCGGCCCATGGGCGCGGCGGGCTCGGCTTTTTTCATGCCGGGTCGGTCGTCGCCGCGCACAGCCACCACCTTTTTGGGTGGGGGCGCGGGCGCCACGGGCACCAAGACTGGCGTGGGTTCTGGGGCGGCGTTTTCCGCTGCAAGCTCTGAGCTCAAGTCATCACCCGAGGCCTGGGGTGCGGCATCGGTCACGCTGGCTTCGAGCGGCGCTGTGGCATCCCCATCAGTGGGGGCTTGCGTGGTGTCTGGCGTGGCTGCGGTCTCAGCGGGTTCTGCTGCGGATGCGGCGGATGCGGCGGCGGTCTCAGCTGGGGCAGTGGCGGTCTCAACCGGAGCGGCAGGTGCGGCCAGCGCCACAGCGGCATCCGGGGTGGCTGCTGCTTGGGCCTGGCCACGTATGGCCATCTCCAATTGGCGCATGGCGGTGCGGATGGCAGCGGCATCGGCGCTGGCGTTGGCCTGCTCCAAGGCTTTGGCGGCTTGCAACACCGCGCGGTCGTGTTCGTTCATGGCCGCGCTGGCCTGTTCGCGCTGCTGCGTTTTGCGCTGGAAGGCATCGTCGATGGGCTTGCGAAACGCATCCCACAACTTTTGCTCCAAGCGGCGCTCGAGCACCATGGTCTGGGCCTCGGCCTGCCAGCGTTGCTGCAAAGCTTTGACGGCGTCGACCCGCAGCACATCGGCAGCGGCCAGTTGCTCGGCCTCGGCGATCAAACCTTGGCGCCGGGCCACGCTGGCTTGCTGCACGGCATCGATGGGCGCACGGGCGGCTTTCATGGCTTCGCGCCAAGCGGTTTGCAACTCGGCAAACGCCTTCTCACTCAAGTGACCGGCATCGCGCCAGCGGTTTTCAAATTGGTGCAGTTGGCGCGCCACGGCCTTCCAGTCGGGGCCTTGCGCGTGGGCTTGCGCCCAGGCTTGCAATTCGTCAATCAAGGCCTGACGTTGGGCCTTGTGGGCGGCGGCATCGGCACGCACTTTCTCCAGCCACTGCTCAACCATTTTGTGGGCTTGGTTGCAAGCGCGGTCAAAGCGCTTCCACAGACCATGGTTGGGCAAACCCCCTTGATCGGTTTGCTTCCACTGTTCGCGCAGTTGGCGCAAAGCCTCTTGCATTTTTCGCCCACCCATGACCGGCTGCGGGGGGGCGGGCTCTTCGCCTTCGGCGGCGGGCGGCGCGGGTTTGAACAAGGCCTCGGCCTTTTGGACCAGCTCGGTGCGCAACTGATCGGCGCGCCAGCGCTGCCAGCCCTCCAATTCGCCTGCGGCCAACAACACTTGGTCGGCGTGGTGCTGCAATTTGTCGTCAATGAAGCGCCCATGCTCCTTGAGCGCTTGGCGCAATGCCTGGGCCGCCCCCGCGCTGGCCTTGCCGTGGCCCAAAGACAGCTCCTGCTCGAGCTCCTGCAAAACATGGTGCACCGCCGCGTGGGCACTGGCGCGTTGGGCCGGGTCCACCTTGGGCCGCTGCGGGGCTTGGGCGGCGGCGGGCGCCTCTTGCCCACGTTGGGCGCGGATTTGATCGGCCCAAGGGGGCACCGGTGGCAAAGGCAAACTGGCGTCCGTCAGGGCCGCTTCGGCCAGCGACAAAGCCGCTTGAAACGCCTCCCACACCGCTTTCAATTGGGTTTCGCAGGTCTGCACCATGGGGGCAAATTTGGCGTCCACGCTGGCCCAGTCGGGCGCGACCAACAAGGCCTGGGCGTCGGTTTGCCAGCGCAACCAATCGGCTTGCAAACCCTCGCGCTGGGCCAGGGCATCGGACAGGGGCTTGGTCGACAAGACCTCAATGCGCTGGGTCATCAACACGCTGGCCTCGCGGTACACCTGGGCCTTGTGCTGCAGGTCTTCAATCGCCTTGACCCGCTCGGCCAACTGGCCCTTGAGGCTTTGCAAGGGTTCACGCGACAGCGGCGCGCCGGCTTTGGCGGCGTCGCGCTGCCAGGCCATGGCGTCGGCCAAGTTGATGCGGGGGGCCGCCAGCAAGGTCTGCGCGCGCTGGGCCCAGTCCAAGGCCAGGCTGTCTTGCGCCCGGGCGCGGCGCAGCTCGTCGAGCTTTTCACGCAGTGGTTTGGCCGCGCCCTTGTCTTTGGCACTGAGCTCTTTGTAAACCTCTTGCAAATGCTCCAAAGAGGGTTCGCTGGTCAACCAATCGCGCACGCGGGCGGCGCGCTCAGAAGCGGTGGGGGCGGTGAAAGCACCACCGGTCAGCCGGTCCAAAGCGGCGGCATCCAGGGAGCTGGCAGAAGCATCGGTCACAACGGTCTCACATTTCTTGAATCTAAGGGCGGGGCTGGGTCGGCGCGTTCACCCGGGACTTGGGGCCCAGCAGCGCCCCAGGTGGGTTGCGCGCACAGGCCCAACCGCCTATTGTCACCGCACAGCGCACCAAGCCGGTCGGGACGACACGAATGGCCTGGCCCGTGGCAAAACGCAGGGCATCTGCAGTGAGGCTTTAAAATAACTGGCACACCCCCTCAGGGTCAAAAGCCCCCAGCACCTGGCGGCGCTGCACCCCCCGCCCCGGCCCCTTGTGGCTCAGGCCTGAACCGCCCACCCCCATCTGCCCTGGAGACGCCATTTGAAAGCAGCCACCCACCGAGCCAAGCATGCGCTGCAACAGCTGCGCCTGGGGGTGGCGACCGTGCTCAACGACATCGGTCAAGGCTTTTTTCTGATTGGGCACAACGGCTTTGCCCTGGTCGGCGTGACCGTGGTGTTGGTCAGCCTGACCTTTTACTTGCGCCCCGACCTGCGCACCAGCGGCGAGGCGCTGTTGATGTCGTGGCTGCAAGAGCGCCAAACCGGCACCCTGGGCTTTGCCACCGACATCGACGCCGCCGACCGCGCCACCGCCAATGACCCGCGCGATCTGCCCAAGCAACAGGCCAATTTGGCCTATTGGCTCAGCCGCAAATACCGGGTGGCACCAGAGCCCTTGAGTGCCTTGATCGCCGAGGCCTATGAACTCGGCCCCGTGAACCAAATCGAGCCCACACTGATTTTGGCGGTCATGGCCATCGAATCGGGCTTCAACCCCTTTGCCCAAAGCACCATGGGCGCGCAAGGCTTGATGCAGGTGATGACCAAGATTCACTCTGACAAATATGAAGGTTTTGGCGGTAAATTTGCTGCTTTCGACCCGGTGGCCAATTTGCGGGTGGGGGTGAATGTGCTCAAAGAATGCATTGCCCGCGCCGGTGGTTCGGTCGAGGTTGGGCTGAAGTTTTATGTGGGCGCGAGCAACAACGAAATGGAGGGCGGTTACGCCCAAAAAGTGATGGTCGAGCACGCCCGCTTGCTGCTGGTGGCCGCCGGTCAAACCGTGCCCGCCAGCGAGCCCACTGAAACACCCGCCACCACCTTTGAAAAGCTGTGGGAGCGGGCGCAAAAATTCACCAAGTTTCGCTGAGCCCCGCCGCAGCCTTGCCGGCCAAGCCAAGCCGCCAGGCGAGCTGGCAGCCCGCAGCGCTGGCCAGAACCCATGGGGCATTCACTGGCGTAAACTCTGCCCCGCACGCAACTGGCGATAGGCGTGGGTTTGACACCCACCGCTGACGTGGATCGCGGCTTCTGCTGAGGCCCCACCACTGGGGAGCGTGCCACCTGGTGTCAGGTGTTTAGCCGTTCGCCTGGGCAGCCTGGGCGCAGCCATTGGCCGCGCCAGGGTCCTTCATTTGAAAGACTGCCGCCATGTACCACCGCGATTTTTTGGTTGAACAAACCGACCCCGAAGTGTGGGCCGCCATCCAGGCCGAAAACGCCCGCCAAGAGCACCACATCGAGTTGATTGCCAGCGAAAACTACGCCTCTCCCGCGGTGCTGGCCGCACAAGGCTCGCAATTGACCAACAAATATGCCGAGGGCTACCCGGGCAAGCGCTATTACGGCGGCTGTGAGCATG
>CANFPJ010000102.1 GCA_947448885.1 Comamonadaceae bacterium | reverse complement strand
GGCGTGGATCATGCGCACCCGGCCATAGCGCCCACTGCGGATGAGTTGGTGGGCGCGCAGCACCGGCCCATTGAAGCTGTGGCTGTGCCCCACGATCAAGGCCGTGTGGGCTTTCTCGCAGGCCGCGATCATGCGGTTGCAGTCGGCCAAGTGGATGGCCATGGGTTTTTCCACCAGCACATGTTTGCCGTGTTGGGCGGCCAGAACCACATGCTCAGCATGGCATTGGTGCGGCGTGGCCACATAGACCCAGTCCACATCTGGGCGCTGGCACAAGGCTTGCACCGAGCCCACGCTGGGCGCTTGAAAGTCGCGCTCAAACTGGGCGCAAGCCTGGGGCTGGGGGTCGCAGGCGGCGACCAATTGCACCCGGGGGTCGTGCACAAAGGTGGGCATCATCAAGGTGAAGGCGCGGCCCAGGCCGGCCACACCGATGCGCAAAGGCCTCACAGGTCCAGCTCCAAGGTGGCGCCACCGACAGACCGCGACACACACGGCATGATGTGGGTGGCCTGTTCATCGGCCAACAACACCATGTCGCGGTGTTCCACCGCACCGGCGAGCAAGCCGGTTTTGCACGAACCGCAGGTGCCGCTCTCGCAGGAGCTGGCCACGCGCACACCCGCTTGGCGCAAGCACTCCAACAGGCTGCGATCTGCGGGCACGGTGATGCGCTGGCCGCTGTGGCGCAACACCACCTCAAAAGCTTGGTTCTCGGACCAACCTTCTTGGCTGGCACCGAAGCTCTCGAAATGGATGTGGTGGGTGGGCCAATGCCCGCTCATGTCGCGCACGCTGTCCATCAGGCCTTGTGGGCCACAGCAATACACATGGGCGGCGCTGGGCGTTTCCAACAGCGGCCACAGGTCCAGCGCTTGGCTGGTATCGCCCGCATCGTGGTGGATGGTCACATGGTCGCGCCAAGGGGCTTGTTGCAACTCGCTCAAAAAGGCCGTGCCCTCGGCGTCGCGGCTGCACACATACAAATGAAATTTCGCTGCAGGGGTTAGGGCCAGGGTTTGCGCCATCGCATACAAGGGCGTGAGGCCAATGCCGCCGGCAATCAGGATGTGCTCGGTGGCTTGGGGGTCCAGGGCAAACAAGTTGTCGCCGCCGTGGAGGGGCAGTTCGTCGCCTTCGTGAACCTCATCGGCCATGCTGGCCGAACCGCCACGCCCATTGGCCTCGCGCTTGACCGCAATCGCCCAATGGTCGCGCGCGTCGACCGGGCCGCACAGGGAATAACTGCGGATGTGGCCCTGGGGTGTGGACAAGCGGATGTGTGCGCCTGCTGACCAATCTGGCAAGTCCTGGCCTTGGGGATGGGTCAATTCAAAGCGCACGATGTCACGGGCGATGGGGTGTTTTCGGCGCACCTGCAAGGCACTCAAAGGGGCGACTGCCAAAGAAAAATGGGACATGGTTTGTACCAAAGCCCGAAGGCTTGACAAGGTGTAAACTGGATTCATAATCTTAGATCACTAAGCAAATACGGGCAAGCCATTTCTGCGCCCGCCCAAACTGCCTGCCCAAACCGCCAGCCCAGGAGCCATGATGCTGACCCACGAAGAAAACATGTTGATGTGCCGCGTTGAGGGCGATGCCCCGATGGGCCAGTTGATGCGCCGCCACTGGCAAGTGGTGTGCTTGTCCGAAGAGGTGCCCGAGCCCGATGGCACCCCCGTTCGCGCCCGTGTCTTGGGCGAAAACTTGGTGGTGTTTCGCGACACCGAAGGCCAGGTCGGCGTGTTGGATGAGCAGTGCCCGCACCGGCGCGCATCGCTGGTGTATGGCCGCAACGAGCACGGTGGCTTGCGCTGCCTGTATCACGGCTGGAAGATGGACGTGAGCGGCCATGTGGTCGAGATGAGCTCCGAGCCCACGGGCAGTGGCTTGGTCAGCAAGGTCAAGCACAAGGCCTACCCCACCCACGAATGGGCGGGTGCGGTGTGGGCCTACATGGGCCCGCCGGAGACCATGACGCCCTTTGTGCCCCCGCGCTGGGCGCCCACCGACGAGGTTCAGGTGTCCATCGCCAAAATCATCATCCCGGCCAACTGGGCGCAAATTTTGGAGGGCCAAATCGATTCGGCGCACAGCTCCAGCTTGCACTCTTCAGACATGTTGCCCGCCCGCGTGGACGGCGCCAAGGCCAACAACGAAAACTGGTTGCGCCCCTCCACCGACAAAGCCCCGCGCATGCAAGTCGAGCTCAATGGCTATGGCTTTCGCTATGCGGCGCTGCGCCGACCGATCCAAAACGCCGCCACCCACGAGTACGTGCGCACCACGGTGTTTGTGGCCCCGGCTGCGGCCTTGATACCGCCCAACGACCAATACAACGTGGCCAACTTCAACACCCCCATCGATGACCACCACACCGCGTTTCACTTCATCGCCTGGGGCGACCCGCAGACCACACCCGACACGGCGGCGTGGCGCAAGTTTTTGCACACCGAGGTGGGTGTGGATGTGGATACCGCCTTCCATCCAGCGCGCCATGTGGGCAACCATTTCCAGCAAGACCGCGCCGCCATGAAGGCGGGCAACTTCACTGGCATCCCTGGCATTCCGAACCAAGATTTGGCGATGTGGGTGGGCATGGGGCCCATCGTCGACCGCGAGCACGACCGCTTGGGCGCGAGCGACATGGCCATCGTGGCCTTTCGCCGCCAAATGCTGGACGCGGTGAAGTCCTTTGCCAATGGGGGCCCGGCCATCGGGGTGGGCGAGTTGCAAATCCCCGCCAAGGTGTGTTCTTTCCAAGGCGTGATCCCCAAAACCACCGATTGGCGCGTGCACCAAGCCCAAGCGCTGGGCGTGTCCCGGCCAGAGCTGGTCAGCTGAGCGCCGCCCCGTTCATTTCTTCAACACCCCACCCCCATCCATGAAACGCAGACACTTTTTGGCCGCATCCGCCGCCTGGGCCGGCGCATCGCCCACCGCCTGGGCCCAGGCCTATCCGAACAAGCCGATCAAATTCGTCATCACCCATGCCGCCGGCGGTTTGCCCGACACGGTGGCGCGCATTTACGCCCAGCGCTTGAGTGAGCGCTTGGGGCAACCGGTCACGGTCGACAACAAGCCTGGTGCGAACGGCATGGTGGCGGCCCAAGCCATGGCCTTGGCGCCCAAAGATGGCTACACCTTCATGGTCACCGATGGGTCGACGTTTTCCATCAACCCCTTGATCAGCAAGTCGCTGAGCTACGACTACAAGCGCGACTTTGTCGCCGTGTCGTTGGCGGCGCGCGCGCCGCTGTATTTGGCGGTGCACCCGAAAACACCGGCCAACAACCTGCGCGAATTGATCGCCTTGGCCAAGGCCAAGCCCGGTACCTTGACCTATGGCTCTTCGGGCATTGGCAGCACCCATCACCTGACCATGGAGTCGATGAAGGCGTCATTGGGGTTGGAGATCACCCACATCCCGTTCAAGGGCACGGGCCAATCGGTGCCGGCCTTGGTCGGTGGGCAGGTGGACATGCTGTTCTCGGCCTTGCCCTCGTTGCTGGGTTTTGTCAAAAGCGGCCAAGTGCGCTTGCTGGGCAACAACGCGGCCAAGCGCTCGGCCCAAGAGCCCAACGTGCCCGCAATTGCCGAAATCATTCCGGGCTTTGACTTTGCCCCCATCGTGGCGGTGTTTGCAGCCACCGGCACACCGGCTGCGGCCATCGAGCGCATCAGCGCCGAGATGGCCGCCATCGCCAAAATGCCCGAGGTGGTGCAAACCTTGAGCAACGCGGGCATCGAAGCCATTGGCGGCAGCGCTGCCGAATGCCACCGCGCGGTGCTGGACGAGGTGGAGCGCTTGGGCAAGGCCGTGGCCCAAGCCGGCATCCAGAAAGAATGAGCTTGGCCGCTCCACGATCAAGGGTGGTCCAGCGTCAGAAATTGCGCCAGTTTGGCTTGGAAGCGGCGCGGTTTTGAGCGCCGCAGCGCTGTGGGACAGCTGGCTGTCCACGCCCGGCATGGCCCAGATGCTGACCGTGGGCCTGCTGTCTTTCTTGGTGGGTGGGGTGGTCAAAGGGGCGATTGGTGTGGGCCTGCCGATGCTGGCCGTGCCCATGATGTCGCTGGTCATGCCGGCGCCCCAAGCCATGGCTTTGGTGGCGGTGCCGGTGATGGGCTCCAACCTGTGGCAGGTGTGGGCGGTGGGGCAATGGCGGCAAAACCTGCGCCGCTTTTGGCCGCTGTCGCTGGCGCAATTGTTGGCCACCGTCTTGACCGTGCGCATGACGCTCGAACTCGATGTGCGTCACCTCAACCGCATGCTCGCTGGCGTGTTGGTGCTGGCGGTGGTGCTGATGGCCTTCAAGCCGCAGTTTGATGTCTCACCCCAGCGTGAACGCTGGGTCAGTGCCGCCGTGGGCCTGTGCTCGGGCATGCTGGGCGCGGTCTCCTCGCTGACCGGGCCGATCATCATCACCTACATGATGGCCCTGCGCCTGAGCCGCGAGCAGTTCATTGGCGGCATCAGCATTGTTTATTTGTTTGGTTCCTTGCCCTTGTACTGCGCGATGTTTTATTACGACCGCATGGGCTGGGGCGATATCGGCTTGTCGCTGGCCGCTTTGTTGCCAATGGCCCTGGGCTTGGTCCTGGGCCGCATGTTGGGCCAGCACATCAGCGAACAGGCTTTTCGGCGCGTTTTATTTGCATATTTATTGACCATGTCCGTGTTGTTGATTTGGCGTTGATTAGGGTAAACAGGGATCTCTATTATTTTTATATTTGGAAAAATTATTCGAAAGAGAGATTAAGATTTATCGAATTTAAAAAATCTCACACCAGTGGCTTGAGACATGACTATCAATTCGACAAAAGTCTTGGAAGACTTCGTCCTCGACGATTCCGTGCCTTACCTGATGATCCGCGTGAGCGGTCTGATGAACCGCCAACTGGAGTTGGATTTTCGCCCTTTGAAGGTGAGCTTTCAGCACTGGCGCGTGTTGGCGGTGTTGGCGCAAAAAAATGGCAGCTCGATCACCGACCTGTCGGAGTACGCGGTGGTGCCCCATTCGAGCCTGAGCCGCTTGCTCAGCCGCATGGAGGCCGATGGTTATGTGCGCCGCCAAATGGACACCCAAGACGCCCGCACCGTGCGGGTCTACACCACAGCGGTGGGCGAGGCCATGTACCGGCGCATCTTGCCCATGGCCGTGGCGGTGCGCGAGCGCGCCATGGCCGGCCTGTCAGCCGCGCAAAAAACCAGCTTGCTGGCTGCCATGAACCACATGCTGGCTTGCATGCAAGCCCCAGCGAAACCCTGACGGGCCGGATGGGCGTGGTTGCGGGAGGGGGTGTGCCCAGGGCGGCAGCGCCCCCAAGGCATGGGATTCAGGCTTGGGGTGCTGCGGCGCGTTGTTGGGCGGTGAGCTCGATGGCGTCGACGATGGCTTCGTAGCCGGTGCAGCGGCAGTAGTTGCCGCTGATGTGGGCGCGGATGTCGCTGCGGCTGGGGCAGCCGCCTTGTTCCAGCAAGGCGCTGGCGCACATCACCATGCCGGGGGTGCAAAAACCACATTGCAAAGCGTTGCGCGCCACAAACGCTTGTTGCAGGTCTTTGTATTGCCCTTGGGCGTCCAAGCCCTCAATGGTTTGCACCTCACAGCCCTGGGCTTGGATGGCCAGCATCAAGCAAGCGCGCACGATGCGCCCATCCACCCGCACGGTGCAGGCGCCGCACACGCCGTATTCGCAACCCAAGTGGGTGCCGGTCAGGCCCACCTGCTCGCGCAAAAAATCAGCCAGGTGTTGGCGCGGCTCAACCTGGGCTTGGACGGCCACGCCATTGACGTGCAAAGACAAGGGGTGCAAGGGGTTCATGGCGGTCTCGGGGGTGGCAGGGGTCACAGGTGGGGCCAAGCGCGTTGCAGCAGCACGGTGGCCAAATGGCGCTTGGTGTCGGGCTGGGCTTGCAGGTCGGCTTCGGGATGCAGGTCGGCGTCGATGGCCGCGCGCAAGTCGGCGTAGGTTGGCAATGGGCTGCGGGCATTGAGCAAGGCTTCAGCGCGCACAGCGCGGGTGGGCCGGTCGCCACAACCCAAAAACACCAAGCGGCTGCGCTGGCGGGCCGGGTGCGACCAAGCGGCCAAACCGGCCATGGCGTAGTCGCCGTGGCGGCGGCTGAATTCGTCAAACACCATGGCGCTGCCTGCCTCGGGCAACGGGATGAGCACCTCGGTGAGCAACTCACCCGGGGCCAGGGCGGTTTGGTACAGGCCTTGGAAAAAGTCGGCCGCAGCCACCTCGCGCGTGCCTTGCAGCGAGCGCAAGTGCAGGCGCGCGTCCAGGGCCAGCATGCAAGCCGGCAATTCGGCGGCGGGGTCGGCCAGGCACAGGCTGCCACCCAGGGTTCCGCGCTCGCGGATGGCGGCGTGGGCGATGTGCGGCATGGCCTGGGCCAACAAGGGCAGGTGTTGGGCCACCAGCGGATGGGCCATCACCTGGGCGTGGCGGGCCAAAGCACCGATGCGCAGCATGCCGCCGTCCAACTCGATGCTGTCCAGGCCGGGAATGCGGTTGATGTCCACCACCCAAGGGGGTTCGAGCAAGCGAAACGACAACATCGGCATCAGGCTTTGCCCGCCCGCGAGCACGCTGGCTTGGTCGCCATGGGTGGCCAAGGCGTGCAAAGCTTCGTCGAGTGAGCTTGGGCACAGGTAATCGAAGGCGGCGGGTTTCATGGCGGCGTCTGGTGGCTGGTGGCGGCAGTCAGTGAGGCTGGGTGTTCAAGGGCGTGGGTGCTGGCGTGGGGTCTGCGTGCGGCGTTCAGGGTGCGTCCGGTGGGATGCCGACCCAACCGCGGTGCGAGATGTCAAACACAATGCCATTGGGGTCGCGGAATTTGCGCTCAAAGTCCACCCCATTGCCGCCTTTGAGTTCGCGGTGGAAGGTGCCGCCGCTGGCTTGGATCTGCTCGCTCATGGCCTCCAAGTCGTCGACGATGAAGCCCATGTGGTGGATGCCGACAAAGTCTTTGCCGCGCTCGTCACCGGCTGCATCGTCGGTGTGGAACTTGAGCAAGGTCAGGTTGATCACCCCGTCGCTCAGCGACAAGCCGTCGCCATAAGGGGTGACCACAAAATTCACCCGCTTCAGGCCAAAGGCTTGTTCGTAAAAGGCCGCTGAGGCCTCGAGGTCGGGCACAGAGATGGCGATGTGGCGCAGTTTGGCGGTGGTCATGGGGGCTCCTGGGTTCAATCGATTGAATGGGGGTGGATGGCGGTGTGAAGGGTGTGGGCTTCAAGGGTGAAGGTGCGGCCTGGTCATGGCAGTTGGTCAAAGGCTGCCATGAGGTTGGCTTTGTGCTCAAACCCCACACCGGGGTGTGCGGGCACATGGAGGTGGCCATCGACCACGGGCACGCCATCCCAAAAGCCGCCATACAAACGGCTGGGGTCGGGGGCCGATTCGTGGCTGCCCAGACCGAATGCGGCCACCACATGGGCGGCGAACAAATGGCCGGCATGCGCCCAAAATGCCTGGGGCGACCACCCCATGGCCTGGGCGCGTTCGAGCATGGCGCGGTATTCACCCACGCCGTAAGACAAAGAGATGTCCATTTGCAAGCGGTCTTGTTGTGGGCGCAGGCCGCCGTAGCGCAGCAAGTTGGTCGCGTCGTCGACCGAGAACAGGTTTTCGCCGGTGGCCACCGGGCCGCTGTGGCTTTGGCAAAAGGCGGCCAAGGCGGCGTAATCCAGCGCTGGGGTGGGCTCTTCCACCCAGGCCAGGGGATGCTCGGCCAACACCGCCAACCCATCGGCGTCACCGGCTTGCCATTGGCCGTTCAAGTCGACGGCCAGGTGCGATGCCGGCAAGCCCGCGCTCAAGGCGCTGGCGATGCGCTGGGCATCCAGCTTGGCGTCGCGCCCACTGAGTTTGATCTTGACCGTGGTGTAACCCCAGGCCAGGCACTGGGCAACCTCGTCGCGCAGCGCTTGCGGGTTGGGGTTGTCGGTGAAATGGCCACAAGAAGCATAGGTGGCGATGCGCGGCGGCGCTGTGGTGGCCGCAGCGGTGGTGTGGGCTCGCGCCGTTTCAATTGTGGTGGCAGTGGACGGCGCAGTGGCAGAGGTGCCCATGTGGCCCGTGGACTCGCGCAGGCATTGCCACAGCGGCAGGCCCATTTGTTTGGCGCGCAAGTCCCACAGCGCCGCGTCGAGCAAGCCCACCGCACCAGGGCGCTCGCCGTGGCCGCCTTGTTTCTCGCCGCGCATCAGCACCGCCACACAGCGCGCCGGGTCGATGTGGCCGTGCTCGTCGAGCAAATCGCTGGGTGCCGCAGCCATCAAGCGCGGGATGAAGCGCTCGCGCAGCAAGCCGCCTTTGCCGTAGCGGCCAATCGAGTCAAACGCCAAACCCACCAGGGCTTCGCCGCCGATCGTTTGATCGGTGCGGATGACCAGGGCCGAGGCGGTCATCTGGTCAAAGGCAATCGAGGCGTTGCGCATTGCCGAGCCAATCGGCAGCGTGGCTTCGTGGATGGCGACGATCTTCATGCGCGTGGCCCCACGCGGCCCAAGGCCTGCAAAATTCGCTCGGGCGTGTAGGGTTGGTGGGCGATGTGCACGCCCCAAGGTGCCAACGCATCGTGCACCGCGTTGGCCACCGCCGCACCCGCACCAATCGTGCCGGCCTCGCCAATGCCCTTGGCGCCGAGCAAGGTGTGGGTCACGGGGGTGTGCACATGGGCGATGACGATGTCGGGCATCTCCCCCGCCATGGGCACCAGGTAGTCGGCCAAGGTGGAGGTCTGGTGCTGGCCTTGTTCGTCGTAGCGGCATTCTTCAAACAGCGCCGCGCCAATGCCTTGCACCACACCGCCGCGCAACTGTTCGTCGGCCAGCAAGGGGTTGAGCACGCGACCGCAGTCTTCCACCACCCAGTGTTTGAGCAAGCGCACAAAGCCGGTGTCGGCATCGACTTCGAGCCAACTGGCTTGGATGCCGTTGGAGGCCATGAAGGGCCGCTGGGGCACCGCGCTGGCACTGGCGATGGCAAAGGATTGGGGCTGCACGCCAGCGGGCAATTCGTGCAGGCGAAAGTGCAGCATTTGCGCCAGGCGCAGCCAGTCCACGCTTTGCGTGCCATGGTGAAACGCGCCCTCGCGCCATTGCACTTGCGCGGCATCCACTTGCATCACCGCAGCAGCGAGTTGGGTCAACTGCGACAAAAGTTGTTGGGCGGCCAGCAGCGCGGCCTCGCCACCGACCACCATGCCGCGCGACGCCCAGGTGCCGCCGCCTGAGGGCACGCTGTGGGTGTCGCCGCGCACCACGCGCACGGCGGTCATGTCCAAGTGCAGGCTTTGGGCCAGCAACTGTTGCAGCACGGTGTCAATGCCTTGGCCTTGGTCGGTGCTGCTGATCATGCAGGTCACACCGCCGTTGGGCTCCAAGCGCAGCACGCAACCGTCTTGGGCGGTGATGGGCGCACCGGCCGCGCCATAAAACGCTGGGCCGGGGGCGGTGAGCTCGACAAACGCCGCCAGGCCCAAACCCAAGTGGCGGCCTTGGGCGCGCATGGCGCGCTGTTGGGCGCGCAAGCCGGGGTAATCCATCAGCTCGAGCAAGCGCTCCAAACAGGCGTGGTGCGACAAGCCACCCAGGTCCATGCCATTGGCGCCGGTGGCGCCATGTTGGGCGGTGACGCGGTAATTGCGCCGGCGCAACTCGGCCGGGTCCAGGCCCAGCGCGGCCGCGCCCGCGTCCATCAATTGCTCGGTGATGGCGCAAGCCACCGGCTGGCCCACGCCCCGGTATGCGCCCACCGGGGCTTTGTTTTGGTAGGCCACGCGCAACTGCGCTTGCAGCACCGCTCCTGCGTAGGGCGCACCGACCAAGGACACGGTTTGCATGCCTTCGAGCACGCTGGTGCGCGGGAACATGGAATAGGCGCCAATGTCCATCAAGTCGTCCACCGCAAAGCCCAGCACCTGGCCTTGCGCGTCGAGCGCCAGTTGGGCCTGCACCCGGTGCGAGCGCGCATGCACATCGCTGTTGAAGGCCTCAAATCGGTCGCTGATGAACTTGACCGGTTGCCCCAACAAAACCGACGCCGCGACCGTGGCCATTTCGTCGTCGTAGACATGCAGCTTGATGCCAAAGGCGCCACCCACATCGGGGGTGAGCACGCGCACATCGGTCTCGCGCAAGCCAAACAACTGCGCCAACAAGGCGCGCATTTGTTGCGGCACTTGGGTCGATGGGTGCACCGTGAGGTTTCGGCTGGACGGGTCAAACTCGGCGATGATGGCGCGCCCCTCCAGCGGCACACCGGTGTGGCGGGCGTAAACCAACTCGCGCTGAACCACGCAATGGGCAAGGGCTGCCACCGCGGCAAAACTGTCGCCGCCGATGTGGTGGGCCAGGGCCAGGTTGCTGCCCAGGCTGGGGTGGATCAACGGGCTGTCGGCTTGCAAGGCGGCGGCGGCATCGACCACCGGCGGGCATTCTTCCCAAGCGATGTCGATCAAGGCCATGGCGTCTTCGGC
>CANFPJ010000101.1 GCA_947448885.1 Comamonadaceae bacterium | reverse complement strand
GTTGGAAGACAAAGCCCAGGCCGATCTGGAAGTGGCCAAGCGCAGCGTTGCGCAGGCCACCCGTGCGGCTTACTTTGGCGTGGTCTCAGGTTTGGGCCAGGTCAATGCCTTGAAGGCGGCGGAAGACTCCAGCCAACTGGCCTTGGATGCCAACAAACTGGGCTACAGCGTGGGCGTGCGCATCAACATCGATGTGCTGAACTCGCAAAGTCAGTTGTACCAAACCAAGCGCGACTTGGCCAAAGCGCGTTATGACGTGTTGTTGGGTAACCTCAAACTGCGCCAATCCAATGGCAGCTTGAAGGCCGACGACTTGCAAATCGTCAATAACCTGTTGGCCAAATAAACCCTGTCAGTCCAGCCACGGCCGCAGGGCTTGGGCGGTTCGCAGCGCCGCCCCTTGGTGGCTTTGCGCCAGCGACACACTGGCCTTGCGGGCCTGTTCTAGCGATGCGGGTTGGGCCAGACATGCCATGGCCAGCGCCACAGCTGCGGGCAGATCGTGAACCCGCTGGGCGGCACCCAAGGCTTGGGCCGATTCGGCCGCCTGGGCAAAGTTAAAGGTGTGCGGCCCCATCACCACCGGGCAGCCGCATGCGGCCAACTCGATCAGGTTTTGCCCACCCATGGGCGCAAAACTGCCCCCCAACAACGCCACATCGGACAGCGCCGCAAAGGCCGTCATCTCGCCCAAGCTGTCGCCCAGCCACAGGGTGGGCGCGGTTCCCGCCGCGCCACCAGCAGGGTTCACCTGTGCAGGCCCGCCGGGGCCCCATTGGCTGCGCCGGTGCACCCGCCATCCCCTGGCGGCGATCAAGGCGGCCACCGCCTCAAAGCGCTGGGGGTGGCGCGGCACGATGAGCCAATGCGCCGCCGCCAGGGCGCCAGCTTGGGATTGCAAGGCATCGAGCAACATGGCTTCCTCGCCTTCGCGGGCGCTGGCCAGCATCACCACAGGGTGCTTGAGGCCAATGCGCCAAGCGCGGCCCAGTTCCAACATGGCGGGGGCCGGTTGGGCGTCGAATTTCAAATTGCCCAGCACCCCCATGACCGGTGCGCCCACCTCGCGCAAACGCTGTGCATCGGCATCGCTTTGGGCCCAGGCGCCCCGCAAGGCCGCATAAGCGGGCCTGGCCAAGCCCGACCAACGCAGGGCCAAACGGTGAGAGCGCCCGTTCATGCGGGCATTGACCAACCACAAGGGCACACCGGCTTGGGCGCAGGCGGCAGACAAGTTGGGCCAGACCTCGGTTTCCATCAACACCCCCACACGTGGTTGAAAGTGGCGCAAAAAAGCATCCACTGCAGCGGGTGTGTCCCACGGCAGCCATGCCTGCTGATCGCCCGCTTGAAGCAAGCCCTGCCCAAGCGCGCGCCCCGTGGCAGTGCTGTGGGTGAGCAACAAGCGCAAACCCGGGTGGTGGGCGCGCAAGGCCTCGATCAGCACAGCCGCCACATGGGTCTCACCCAGGGACACCGCATGTACCCATAAAGCACCGGGCTGGGCGCTGCCCTCATAACGGCCAAAGCGCTCCTCCATCCATTGGCCATACAGGGGTTCGCTGCGAGCGCGAAGCGCCAGTTTGCGCCGCAGCAGCGGCACCATGGCACGCACCCACAGGCTGTAGAAAAACCGCATCATGGGGGTGTGGGCGCAGGGGAATGGGCCGCCAGCCCCGATGGATGGGGCCAAGACCCGTTGGCCACGCGCTGCGCCTGCACCGCAACGCTTTGCCACGCCGCCCACACCGCTGGGGCATCGGGCACGTGGTCGCCCCCCACCGCGGTTTGGTGCGCGCGGCCCACTGGCCCGGCCCGTGCCACCCGGGGTTGGCTGAAGATGATGACGGTGGGCAAATCGAGTGCCACGGCCAAATGACCCAGGCCTGAATCCACCCCAATCACCCCGCTGCACTGGGCCATGCGTGCACGCAAATCGGCCAAGCCCATGCGGGGCCACACGTGGCAAGCGGGGCCGAGGTTCGATTGCAGTTGGGCCGCCCATTGGGCTTCGCTGTCATTGGCTTGGGGCACCGCCAAGGTCCATCCTTGGGCCACAAAACGCTGGGCCAAGGCCTGCCAATGGGCCATCGGCCAAGCGTTGTCCGCACGGGTGGTGCCATGCGCCAGCACCATGCAAGGGGGTTGGGTGGGCGCTGGCAGGGGCCAGGGGTAAACCGGCGCTTGAGACAACACACCTGAAGGCGCTTGGCCCCAGGCACGGGCGGCCAAACTGCGGTAACGGGCGACCGCATGGATGGTTTTTTCCATCGGCAGACTGCGCGAAAGCAGGTAACGCACAGGCCACTCATAAGCACACCAATCGCTGGCATTGGCGTAGGTCACGCTGTAGCCACGTGGGGCCAATCGCGCCCCGCGCGCCACCCGGGCCGACTTGATCAGGCCTTGAAAATCAATCACCACGTCGTAGGCCTGTTGGTGCAAATCCGCCCAAAAGGCCTTCCACCCCTGGCGCGCATCAGCTGACCAAGGGGCGCGGCGCCAACGCCGCTGGGCAATGGGGATGACCCGCGCAATGCTGGGCACCGAGCGCAAGAGGTCGGCAAAGGCTTCTTCGACCACCCAGTCGATTTGCACCTGCGGGTGCAGGGCTTGAATGTCGTGCAAAACGGGCAGGGTTTGGATCACGTCGCCCAGCGAAGACAGCTTGACGACCAACACCCTCAATGCGCTGACTCCGTCACCGCCGCGTCGGGTTTCACCGCCGTGAGCAAGGCCATCATGTCCCCCTGGATGCGCGCCAAAGCAGCCGGTGTTTGGCCCTCAAAGCGCAGCACCAGCACCGGGGTGGTATTGGACGCGCGTATCAGGCCAAATCCGTCCGCCCAATCCACCCGCACGCCATCGATGCCCGAAACACTGGGCGCCGCCACGCCAGCGTGCGGCGGCAAGCGCCCGGCTTGCACAGCTTCCAACATGGCTTGGGCCACGCTGTGCGGTTCGCCCTCGGCGCAGGGCACGTTCAACTCAGGTGTGGAGTGGCTGGTGGGCAAGGCCAACAGCACCGCATTGGCGTCTGGGGATCGGCTCAAAATTTCCAGCAAACGGCAGCCGGCATACGTGCCATCGTCAAAGCCAAACCAGCGCTCTTTGAAAAAGATGTGGCCACTCATCTCACCGCCCAGCGGGGAGTCAATTTCTTTCATCTTGGCCTTGATCAAGGAATGCCCAGTGCGGTACATCAGTGGCTCACCCCCTGCGGCGCGGATGGCCGGGGCCAAGCGTTGCGAACACTTCACATCAAACACAATGTGGCCCCCAGGCACGCGTGAAAGCACATCTTGGGCAAACAACTGCATTTGCCGATCGGGATAGATGTTTTGGCCATCGCGGGTCACAATGCCCAAGCGGTCGCCGTCGCCATCAAAGGCCAGGCCGAGCTCGGCGCCCGTGCTGGCCAAGGCAGCGATCAGGTCTTTCAGGTTTTCAGGTTTGCTCGGGTCGGGGTGGTGGTTGGGAAACTGCCCATCGACCTCGCTGAACAACTCGACAACCTCGCAACCCAGGGCGCGAAAAATCCCGGGTGCGGAGGCGCCCGCCACGCCATTGCCACTGTCGATCACGATTTTCATGGGCCGAGACAAGCGCACATCCCCAAGGATGCGATCGCTGTAAGGCTTGATGACATTCATCAAGCGCACCTGACCGCCTGCTTGGAGGGCCCAGCTTTCATCGGTCATGATGCGGCGCAAGGCTTGGATGTCTTCACCATAGATGGCGCGGCCTGCCAAAACCATTTTGAACCCGTTGTAATCCTTGGGGTTGTGGCTGCCCGTGACTTGGATGCCACTGCGGCACAGCGTGTGGGCTGCAAAATACAACATCGGGGTGGTGACCATGCCCACGTCGATGACCTGCAAACCCACATCGACCAAGCCTTGCACCAGGGCTGCGCTCAAGCTGGGCGAGCTCCAGCGGCCATCACAACCCACGGCCACCGTGGACTCACCACAAGCCAGAGCTTGGTGGCCAAAGGCCCGACCCAAAGCACGGGCAAAGTCGGGGTTCAAGGCGTTGGGTACCAGGCCCCGGATGTCATAGGCTTTGAAGGCGTGGGGATCTGTTTGCATGGCATTCATTGTAGGATGCCCCACCCCCATCCAAGGCCATGGCTGCACCGCGCGGGCCATGGCTTGCACCCGCCACAAGCCCACTTTGAACACCATTCCCCTGCGCCACTGGTTGCCCGAATTCCTGGTCTTATCCATGATTTGGGGGTCATCCTTTGTCTTTATTCGCTGGGGATCCGAATTTTTTGGCCCGGTGCCAACCGCTTTTTTGCGGGTGGCCTTGGGCATGTTGGTGCTCCTTCCCGTGGCCCAAGCGAAAGGCCTGTTGCCTGAGGTGCGCACCCATTGGCGCAGCACTTTTTTCATGGGGTGCATCAATTCGGCCATCCCTTTTGCCTTGCTGGGTTACGCCATTTATGAAATGACCGTGGGCTTGGCCTCCATCCTCAACGCCAGCACGCCCTTGTTTGGCGGTTTGCTGGCCTGGCTTTGGCTGAAAGACCGGCCCAGTGCCTCGCGCTGGTGCGGCATGGCCATCGGCTTTTTGGGGGTGGCGGCGTTGACCTTGGGGCGAAACCCCGATGCGCCCTTGAATGAACAGGCCTCGTTGTGGGGCATTGCCATTTCCTTGACCACCACCTTTTTTTACGGCCTGGCGGCATGCTACGCCCAGCGACATTTGCGGGCGGTGTCCCCATTGGCCACGGCCTTGGGCAGCATGATGGGCGCCAGCGCATTTTTGGCCATCCCCACCTGGTGGCTTTGGCCCACCGAAACGCCCCCGTTGAGCGCATGGGCCAGCATTGCCGCCCTGGGCATTCTTTGCACCGCCATGGCGTATGCCCTGTACTTCAAGCTCAACAGTCGCATTGGCGCGACCAAGGCGATGACCGTGACTTACCTCATCCCCATCTTTGCCAGCCTATTGGGTGCCGTGCTGTTTGATGAACGGTTGAGCTGGTGGCATGTGACCTGTGGCCTGGTGATTTTGGCGGGCACGGCCATGGCGAGTGGCCTGTGGAGCTGGCCGAAAAACCAAACCCAGGCTTGAAAATCGGGCGGTTTTCAGGTCAGCCCAGCGGTCAACGGGGATTGCGCATGGGCACACGGGCCTCAGCCAATTCGACGGCATTTTGGGCGTCGACTGCCATGAAATCCGCCCCCACGGTGGCCACGTACTCAGGGTGCGCCAACATCAAAGGCCCGCCCACCATGACCTGCAGTGCGGGGTTGCGCGATGCCCCGCGCAAGGCCTTGATCAGGTCAGCCAAAGGCGCCAAGTGGTCCGAAATGCCCACCGACAAACCCACCAGATCAATCCAATCGTTTTGAACCGCATGCAACATGTCACTGGGTTGCGACAACAGCTCCCCACTCACCCGCCAACCGGAACGCCTGAAAAACTCAGACACCATGAACAAGCCCAGGTTGTGCGCCGAGCCCGGCGTGGGCACCAACATGACCTCGCGCCCGTGTGACTGTTCTTGGGCCACGCTTTGGAAAGTGGGGCTGAGTTCGTGCATGACTTGCTTGATGCGCCACAAACCCACCGTGACATCGGTGAAGCTGCATTCATCGCGCTCCCACATTTCACCCAGTGTGCGCGCCACGGGGGTGAGCACATGCAAATAAACCGTCTCCAAAGCCACGCCTTGGGCATGAATGGCTTGCACGTATGCCAACATATCGGCGGTGTCGTTGGTCAAGGCCATTTGGACCAACTGCTCGACCACCGAGTGCGGCACATCGTTGTCACTCTTGGAGGGGCGTTTGTCAGGGCCTGCATCGCTTTGACCATGCGCATGCAGCAAACGGGGCAAGACTTCTCTTTCCAAAGTGTTCAGCAGCCAGCTCAGGCCCCCATGGGCGCTGGCGGGCGAACCACCCACCATGGGGGCCATGGGCACGACACCATCGGCCCAGCAAGTTTGGTCGCCAAAGCTGGATGCTGGCGACATGTTGGAGCGTTTGTTCATGCGAATCCAAGCCCCATCAGCGCCATCCCCAACGGGACACCAGCCAAGGGACGACCGCCGAATTCAGGTTTACAGGAATGGTCCATCTGTCAGTTCTCTCTTAAATGATTCCAAAAGAAACAGTGGACACCTGGTTTTAACCACCCAGTTTGTGCTTCACCGACGGATTGAAAACTAAAAAATCAACACCATGACCGAGCCCTGTGCCAAACCACCTGAGGCCTCCAATTGCGTAGGAGGTAAACATCACCCTCTGTTTTTATTACCGCTTGAACGTGGCGTCAAGCAAAGGTTTAAAAACCCAGGGAAAGTCACTAGTTTTTGTACATACCACCCCAGGGGCAAAGGCTTACAAATCAGAACTGAATGTCACATGGGGTCTGAAGGTGTCTTGACTTCATCGCGATGAACAGCGCGCAGTCACCCGATCAACCGGTTTTCAGACCAGTTGCACCGAAATGGCATCGGAAAAAGGGCAAGGGAAAAAGAAAAAAGCCGTTGTGAAAACAACGGCTTTTCCATTTTGGCGGAGTGGACGGGGGCATCCCACTTCACCTGAAAATTCTTTTAAATCAACAGCTTATAGCTGCTACCGCTCAGAAAAATCCCTCATGAGTGGACCACCCATTTGGATAGTTGAACGGACCACTATCCTAACGGCAAACCTATGACAGGGCGATTCTGAACTCTGTAACTGGTGCAGTTTGAGCCTCAGAATTGAGGTCGTCCGCCACTGACCGGACCACGAACGGCTGCGCCTCAACCGCCAGCTTGTTGACGTAATCGCAAATCTTCTGGGCGTTCGCCGCCGCCCTAAAAATCTCGTTCTTGTCCCCTTTCAGGACTTGCAGCCAGCTCGTCAAGTAGCTCGCATGGCTCTGGATCAGCGACGGCCCCATCGGTAGACCCAGCTCGGCCCCAAGCTGGGCTGATACAAGCTCGGCCACCAGTTCAAGTCGCGCGTATTCCGCACTGCCGAACCGGGGCGGATCAATGGTCATCATCGCGAGCCGCTTCATCGCTTGGCTCCCATGACCGGCGCATTCATGTAACACGGTAGCGTGGAAGTCCTCCAAAGTTTCGAACTCGCTTACGGGTGGGCACCGCACCTCGTCAGTGCGCGGGATGTAGCAAGGCTGGAAGCCCTGCCCGAAGTTGACTTTGAGCCCGGTATTCTGCAAACCGAAAACAATCTGCTCCACAGCATCGGCGCAACTGACGTTGCACTCACGCTCTGGCAGCGGCGCCAAACCGTCGATCTGGCAGGCGTTGAACACCGTGTAGGACCTCATGACCAGAGCCTTGGTACCGTCCTCCGCCAGCACTTCCCCACCGGCATCAGCCTCCTGCGCTGCCTGCCTGCGGCTGACTTCCACCATCTTGACAATATGGGTCCCGCGCTCCCCCTTGCGCACCTGCACGCCCATGCCCTCGGCCTGTTTGTATGTGAGCCAACGACCGTCACTGTGGCCGGTCATTAGCAAAATTTGCTGATTAATACCCTTGTAGTAAGAACCACTGCTTGCGTTCCATTGCAGCCCGCCAGACGACCAGCTCTTGCGCCATGGCGGAACACCGCCGTCCTGTTCCATTAGCGCAATGATCCTGTCCGTCACTTCCGCCCTGATGTCGCCCATGCCAGTCTCCCCATGCCCGCCGTGCTGGCCTGTGCCATCGGTCGGCGGGCTATTGGGATACCCTCGCAAAACAGGGTGCGCATGTCAGCGCCACCCGTCTGATACGGGGCTCAGGCTGCCAACTGGCGCTCCCAACCATCCACCACGCGCGGCCAGAGCCTAGGGCTCAGGTCGGCAGGGGTCGCCACTGCGTTGTCTCCTTCGAGTGCACATTCCACGCCACGCATGGCTGTGTGCAGGTCGTCGCGTGTGATGCCCGCATCTGCCCACGACCGGTAAAGCTGCCGCGCCTCGGGTGTATCTGCCTCGGTGAATGACCAACTGCCAGCGACGGCACTCTGGATGTCTGCCGCCGTCAGCGGCGCACCCGCCTGCCGGGGCGGGTGGGAGATTTCCCGGACGGCAGCCGCGCCGGTGGCGCGGCTGGGCGGGGCTGCCTCGGCGTGAGCCGATGGCGCCCCGTCAGTATTGATATTTGACTCTTTTAGAGTCATTACTGATAGAGAGAGGGTTGGCGCGTCGCAAACCCGCGTGGTTGCTGGGTTTTCGTCAAAAGGCGGGATGTCATCGTCCGGGGAAATAGCGGCCTCGCGGTGGGACTGATCCGGGGAAATAACCGGACTGGTCGCCGGAATCGTGGATGCCGCGGGCAGCGTCGCCGGAATAATCTGTGGCTTCCGGTCAATGGGTGACAGCGGCAGCTCAAACACCAAACCGCCATTGGCTCGGTTCGGGTGCTGCACCATCAGGCCCACAGTGGCCATGCGTTGCATGAAGTCAGCCGCTTGGGTGTCGTCAATGTTGCCCATGCCCCGCCCCTGCACACCGGGCGCTGTGACCAGATTGGCGATGTCCTGATAGCTGAGGCGCTGGCTGAGATGCTTGCCCAACATGCCCGTCTTGAAGTTGGCCATCCATTTGAGTTGTGCGTATGCCCAGCGCTCACGGAACCCCAGCTTTTGCAAAGCAGCCCACTCGTCAGGATTGAAGCTAATGTAGTGCGGCCCACTTCCTTCGGGCTTTGCGGGTTTATTAGTCTTGTTGGTCTTATTGGTCTTGTTACTCATGTCATGCTCCTTTTTGTTGTTGAATGTGAACCAGGCTGATTTACTCGGTACGACCCCTTGTGTCTCGCAATTCGGGGGTTCTGTCCTGAAATCTCATGGGCGCAATGGCCCAGGGCGTTTGCCGGGCTGGGTGGGCGACGGCCCCGGCGTTCGTGGTGCCTTTTGCTCGCGCCGGTCTTGCAGCCGCTCGCGCAAGTTTCTGAACATGGGGACAACGCCCACGGGCGGCGCCTTGGGTGGTTCATTGGATGGCGCCTTTGGCGCCATGGGCATGGCGGGGGCAGCCGGTGGCGCAGCCACGGGCTGAGTGGGACTCTCCGTATTGGTCGGCCTCGACCAAGGCGGTGGCGGGATGTCATCCAGCTCATCAAGAGGTGCAAGGATGTCCTCGCCGCCTACCACGGCCCCCGGTGGCAGGGGCGCAGGCCCTGTCGCAGTGCCCATACTGCCCTGCCTCTCGGCCAGCACCTTGTCCAAAATCACTTGCTGGCGGGCATCTTGGGCGATCACCGTCAGGTGTTCGTTCAATGCTGCGCGCATGGCAAGCTCCAAGAAACTGCCGCTGCCGGTGAAAGAAATGGTTTTCCAGCCGCGCTCGCGGCCCAAGGCCACCAAGCGACGGGCTGCAAGTTTTTCGTCCATGCCACCCAATACGGTCAGCTTGTCGCCCTGGTCTGCGATGCGGCCCGGCTGTTTGAAATACAGAACAGAGCCATGGGCATGCCGATAGATGCGGGTCAGATCGCCCCCCAAAGTCCCCAGCATCCGCTGCTCGTAGTCATCTTCCACCAACTTTCGACGCATGTTGCGCCGCTCAGCCTCGCTCAAAAAGTCCGCTGCGCTGATGCCCGGCACCTGAATCGTCGGTGTGGTGTTCACGATAGCCAGCTCCGCAAGGTCGCGGCCCGGCTCGAATGGCTCGGGCCAAGTCGCGTGCTGGGGGTCGTCTGGATCAAATGGATTGGGTTGGATGGATGGCGTTTCAGTCATGGCGATGTCTCCTTGGTTTGTTGTTATGGGTTTGGCGCGGCTGGTGCGCTTCTTGCCGGATGGACTCGCCACGGCGATCAATCCGAAGTCCGCTTCGAGACGCCGCACGATGGCCTCGGATTTGCGGTAGCTGTTCGCATCCGAGATCGTCTTGCCGCGCAGGTCGATGCGGCAGGCAATGATGTGAAGATGCTGATGGTCTGTGTCGTTGTGCACCACGCCACACCACGCGGTGTCGGCGTATCCCATGCCTTCGGCATAGCGCTGGGCAATTTCCTGCCATTGCGCATCGGACAGCGGCGGGTCGCCTGGTGCGGGACTGAGCATCAGGTGGGCGACGGCCTTGGTCAGTTTGGGATTGAGTCGGCGCAAAGCACCAAACTCCCGCGCCAGTTCGCGTGGGGTGCGCCCTGCCATCGTTCCCGCGATGATCCTGCCGCGCCCATCGCGCATCAGGTAGCTCGCAAGGCCTCGCGCACTTTTGCCGTTTGGTGCAATCTCGCCAATCATCAGAAAGCATTGCGGGCTCTGCGACGGCTTGACGTTGGCTGGGCAACATCCAGCAATTCCAACCGCAGCAGGCGCACCTGCTCAGTCAGTTCAATGACCACTGGGAAAACCCCGTCAGGCAGCAGCCCCGCATTGCAGGCCCGCGCAATCTGGTTCAGGTTGCTTGCCAGCGGTGCCAGATCGCGCCAGCGTTCGATATTTCCCGCAGGCGGCGGCGGCTCGATGTGCTGACGCAGGGCCACCCGGCGCACGAATGTGGACATTGGCAGCCGGGCTGCGGTGGCATTTGCGCGTATCTGATCGACCTCGGACTCATCGAGATAGAGGTCGAATCGTTGCCGCAATTCGCGGCTGGCTTTGAGAGGTCGGGGCATGGCAGTGGTCTCCTAAGGTCGACAGACCAAGCGTTTTGAGCCCGTTGTAAACGGGTGAGAAACATAGCTTGCTGCTTACCGTCTCCTACTGCATCTCAAATGCATGCCCAGAAGTCAAGAGGCCTGCCCCTTCTGTGCTTTGTTGATGATGGCGCACCTCACAGACGAATTTGGTTTTGGAATGCGGAGGCCTCGCCACTAGCTGCACGAATCAGCATTGCATCGGTTTCCGCATCACGCTGGCGAATCAATGCTGCAAGTCTGGCTCCTGCATCTGGATGACGGATCGCCCCAAGAACCGCGCGAAACGTGATCAGCGATCCGCATGCCTCGATATTGCGGATTTC
>CANFPJ010000100.1 GCA_947448885.1 Comamonadaceae bacterium | reverse complement strand
CCCATGGCGCGGGCGCGGGCCATTGAGATGTTGTCATGGTTCAACAACACCGTGCACCCGACCTTCACCCATGTGTTCATGCCGCACAAATACAGCGACCAACCCGCGGTGCAAGCCGACATCCGCAACCATGCGGCGGCGCAGTACCGCGCGCTGGTGCTCGCCTTGCAAGCGCGGGTGATGGCGCTGCCAGCGGGCGAATGGCTGGCCGGGCCGCATTTGGGCCCCGCGGACGCTTACGCCTTGACCGTGGCGCGTTGGGCCACCATGGCCGGCATCGCCCCGGCAGAGATGCCCGATCTCTGGGCTTATGTGCAGCGGGTGGCCGCCGATGCAGCGGTGCAGCGGGTGATCGAGCGTGAGCGCTTGACCCTCAATATGCACAAGCCCTGATGACCAAACGGCGAAGTCCCAAGGGCTGACGCCATTCAATGGCGGCCCTGGCCTGCGCCCAACGCATGGCCGCTGTGCATTTCAGGCGCGGGCGCTGCTGAAGTCAACCGTGAACAAAGCCCCTGGTGGGGTTTGGTGGGGGCGGGCGTCATCAATCGTCACCTTGGCGCCGTGTTTGGCGGCGATTTCCATCACGATGGGCAAGCCCAGCCCAGAGCCGTCCGCTTCATTGCCCAAAGCGCGGTAAAAAGGCTGGAACACCAATTCGCGTTCACCCGGCGCAATGCCAGGGCCAGAGTCTTCTATCTGCAGCCACACCGATTGACCATCGGCTTGGGGCAACACCCGGGCGGTGATGACGCCAGGCTTGGCGCTGCTCGATGGGGTGTAGTTGATGGCGTTGTCCACCAGGTTGCGGATCAGTTCCTTGAGCAAGGTCGGGTGACCAATGGTCCAAGCCGTGCGGGTGCCCACATCCGGCCCTTCGTAACCCAGATCGATGGCGCGGTCCATGGCGCGCGGCAGCGAGTCTTGCACCACCTCCAAGGTCAACGCCACCAGGTCGCAAACTTGCGTGGGGATGACCGCGCCGGTGCTCTCTGCGCGCGCCAGCGACAGCAGTTGATTGACGGTGTGGGTCGCGCGCATGCTCGAGCGGCCAATTTGTTCGAGCGATTTCTTCAAATCCTCGGCGCTGGCGCCGGCGCGCTGAGCCAAGTCGGCTTGCATGCGCAAGCCCGCCAGCGGCGTCTTGAGCTGATGCGCTGCATCGGCCAAAAACCGCTTTTGGGTGGCGATCGAATCTTTCAGCCGGGTCAGCAAGTCATTGATGGACGAGACCAAGGGCGCCACCTCCAGCGGCACCACCCTGTCATCCAACGGGCTCATGTCGTCGGGTTTGCGCAGCCGAATGCGCTCTTCGAGCTGACTCAGTGGCTTGATGCCGCGCGCCAAGGCCAGCCACACCAGCAGCACCGCCAAGGGCAAGATGACAAACTGGGGCAGCATCACGCCTTTGATAATTTCTGTGGCCAGCACCGATCGTTTGCCCAAGGTTTCGCCCACTTGCACCAACGCCGCCGGGCTGTTCAGGTCGTTCGGATAGACCCATTGATAGGCCACCCGGATGGCCACGCCGCGCATGGTGTCATCGCGAAACTGTGTGCTGCCCGCACCATCACCGGCGCTGGGCGGGATCGTGGGTGGTGGAAAGTCGGGGTCGCCGCTGAGCAACTCCCCGCTGGGCCCAAGGACTTGGTAGTAAACCTCATCGACCTCATCGGCGCGCAAGATGTCGCGCGCTGCACCGGGCAGGTTGAATTGGGTCTTGCGTTGGGGATCGGTGCGCACCAATTGCGCCAAGGCCTGGGCGTTGTACTCCAGGCCGCGGTCAAAAGGCTGGCTGGCGATGCCTTGCGCCACCAACCACGTCAGTGCCAAGCTGACCGGCCACAGCAGCAGCAGCGGGGTGAGCATCCAATCCAGAATTTCGCCAAACAGCGAGCGCTGTTCGCGCTGAAAAATCTTCATGGCATGCGCGCGGGCCCTCAGGCCGGTATTTTTTCCAGGCAATAGCCCAAACCGCGCACGGTGGCAATGCGGATCGGGCCTTTCTCGATCTTTTTGCGCAAGCGGTGGATGTACACCTCGATGGCGTTGTTGCTCACCTCTTCGCCCCACTCGCACAGGTGCTCCACCAATTGGTCTTTGCTGACCAAGCGGCCCGAGCGCTGCAGCAGCACTTCGAGCAGGCCCAATTCGCGCGCCGACAGTTCAACCATCTTGCCGTCGATGGTGGCGACCCGACCCGCTTGGTCGTACACCAACGGACCGTGCTTGATGGTGGAGGTGGCCCCGCCCATGCCACGCCGGGTCAGGGCGCGCACCCGCGCCTCCAGCTCTTGCAAGGAAAACGGCTTGGCCATGTAGTCGTCGGCGCCGTAGTCCAGGCCCTTGACACGTTCTTCCACGCTGTCGGCAGCGGTCAAAATCAGCACCGGCATGGCCGAGCCGCGCGAGCGCATGCGTTTGAGCACCTCCAGGCCGTGCATTTTGGGCAGGCCCAGGTCCAGGATCAGCAAATCAAACTCGTCGGTGGTCATCAAAGCGGCGTCGGCCTCGCTGCCGCTGGCCACATGGTCCACGGCAGCGCCAGAAGCGCGCAGCGTGCGCAACAACCCGTCGGCCAATACCTGATCGTCTTCAGCGATGAGTATGCGCATGGTCTCTCTCCTCGTGTTAGCCCTGGCTCGGATTCATTCTAGGGGGCGACGGCGCGCATCAAATGGGTATTAGCCATAGGTCAGCGCCAGCCTTGGGCATAGGCCTCCAGGCCCAAAGCCACCACGGTGGCCACCTCGGCGCCCACCTCTTCACGGAACTCGTCTTGGGCCTGTGCCACGGCTTGTTTGAACGCTTCCAGCCAGGCCAGCCCGTCTGGGGTGAAGGCAATGCGCTTGGCGCGGGCGTCGGTGTTGTCGGACAGGCGCTCGACCAGGCCCCATGCCTCGCATTGGTCCACCAACGACCCCATGGCTTGTTTGCTCATGCCCGCCAATTCGGCCAACTCACTCAGGCGCGAGCCCTCCAGCGCCAAGTGGCGCGTGATGTGGATGTGGGCCGCGCTGATTTGGTCGCGCGCAGCCAAGTTGGACAAAGCCAGCGGCACATCGACGTTGTGCGCCATCAGGTACAGCACCCGTGCGTCAAAGCGGCGCATGGCGTGGCCCAGCAAGCGGCCCAGGTGCAGTTGGCGCCAGTCGGGTTGCAGTGTTTGGTTCATGAATTCGTTGTGTGAAGGGTCACGCTCAAGCCATGGTTTTATACCAGTGCCCATGGCGCAGGGATGCAACACATTTCTGTTGAGCGGGGGTCAGGCTTGGCATGACACGGGGTTCGCGATCTGGCAACTTGGGGTGGTTTGTGGTTAACTTGAAGATGCCTATCTGGGTGTGAGGGGCAGGGCTTTTTGCCACGCCGTCCAAAAGACAAGGAAAGTCAAGAATGCTCAAAACCGCCTTCAACGTTTTGTTCGCGACCCTGCTGGCAGGGGCCTGTGGCCTCACGGGGGCGCAAAGCACAAGCCCATACCCGGTGAAACCCATCACCATGATTGTTCCATTTCCACCGGGCGGTGTGACCGACCTGGTGGCGCGGGAGTTGGCCAAGCGCTTGAGCGATGGCTTGGGACAGCCCGTCGTGGTGGACAACCGTGCTGGCGCCGGCGGCAATATTGGCACCGCGGTTTTGGCCAAAGCGCAGCCCGATGGGTACACCTTGGGGGTGATGACGGTCAGCGCCATGTCGATTGGCCCCCACATTCACAAGTCCTTGAGTTTTGTGCCCGCCAAAGACTTCACGCCGATCACCAACATCGTCAACACCCCTGGCGCAGTTTTGGCAGGCGTCAAGACGCCGTACAACACACTTCAAGACCTGGTGAAGGCGGCCAAAGCCCAGCCTGGAAAAATCAACTATGCGAGTGTGGGCCTGGGGTCCTTGCCCCATTTGATCGCTGAAAAGCTGTCTTTTGACGCCGGAATCAGCTTGGCGCACATCCCCTACAAGGGCGCGGCCCCGGCCATGCAAGACTTGCTCTCAGGCGTCGTGGATTTGTCGTTCGAGAGCTCTCTCACCAATACCGTGGCCAATTACAACAGTGGGCGGTTGAAGGTGCTGGCCACCACGGGGTCGAAGCGGGTTCCCATTTTGAACAACATACCCACTGTGGCAGAGTCTGGGTATCCCGGGTTTGTGGCGCAGGGGTGGTTTGGTTTCTTTGGCCCGGCCGGTTTGCCACCGGCCATCACCAAGCGACTCAATGAAATTGCTGCGGGCATGTTGCGCGACAAATTGGTGGTGGAGAAGTTTGACAACTTGGGCATTCAAGCCGACCCACAGACCCCAGAGCAATTTGTGAAGTTTTTACAAGAGCAAGACCGCATTTGGGCGGCCACGGCGAAAGGCTTGAATTTGCAGCTGGACTAGGGCGGTCAGCGCCCCATGACATGAACACACGGACCCCTGAGGTGGGGGAATGCAAAGTGATCAATTTGCGGGGTGTCAACAGTGGGGCTTGTTGCCCCTGGGCGGGTGTATTTTTGGGATTTGCCGCCGCGCAAGGCTTTTTTCAATCGGCACAGGCTTTGGCCGAAGGCCAAGCCTGTAAAGTCAATGGCGGCATCGTTTGCACCAATTGATCAAAAGGATTGAATGAACAACATCCCATGGGTAGAGCAGCCGGCAGTGGTGGTGGCCCAAGCCCTGCAAAACAGAAGCTTGTCGGCACAAACATATGTCCAAGCTTGTTTGGACCAAATAGAACAGCAAGAGCCACAGGTCCATGCCTTCGCGCACATTGCCCGCGAGGCCGCTTTGAAACACGCCCATTGGTTGGATGGTCAAGCCATTCAAGGGGCCATGCACGGCTTGACGGTGGGCATCAAAGACGTGTTCGATACCCATGACATGCCGACACAAGGGGGGTCCCAAGTTTTTGCGGGGCATCAGCCGGTGCAAGATGCAGCTTGCATCGCCACCTTGCGCCAATCGGGCGGTGTGATGCTGGGCAAAACCATCACCACCGAGTTGGCCACATTCCCCACCAATGGCACGCGCAACCCGCGCAAGCTGGACCACACACCCGGTGGGTCGTCCTCCGGCTCGGCGGCGGCGGTCGCCGCCAACATGGTCAGCTTTGCGACCGGCACGCAAACCATGGGCTCGACCATTCGCCCCTGCGGCTACTGTGGGGTGACGGGCTATAAACCCACCTACAACTTGGTGCCCAAACGCGGGGTGTGGCCCAACGCCGACTCCTGTGACACGATTGGCTTGGTGGCCCGAGATGTCCGCGACGTGGCTTTCTTTGGTGCAGAAATGGCGAGGTTCCCAGATCTGCTGATCCCTGATGAGACCATTGCGATGGACCATCGACCCACCGTGGGCCTGTGCAAAACCTTTGAGTGGGATTTGGCCGACCCGCACATCCAAAAAGCGTTTCATGAATCCGCCCAAACTTTGGAAAAAGCCGGGGCCAAGGTCATTGAAATCCAGTTGCCCCCAGCCTTTTCTCAAATGCTCAAAGCGCACACCACGGTGGTTCATTTTGAAATGAGCGGCGGCTTCATGGACATTTTGAGCCGCCACGCTGAAAAAATGCGTCCCGCCTTGCTCAAGCGCAGCACAGAGGGCTTGTCGGTGACAGGGCGCGAATACCAAGCGGCGCAGGCACTGGCACACCAATGCCGGGCGATGTTTGATCAGGTGTTGGGCGCATGCGATGTGTTGTTTGTGCCCGCTGCCACCGGTGAGGCGCCCCAAGGGCAGGATTACTCCGGGGACACGCGGATGAACCAAGTGTGGACCTTGATGCATGGCCCCTGTGTTTCCGTCACCGGTGGGTACGGGCCCCACGGCTTGCCCTTGGCGATGCAAGTGGTGGGGCGCATGCATGACGACCAGCGCACCTTGTTGGCGGCGCATTGGATTCATATCCAACTCTCCCGTGCGCTGGGTGCCTAAGCCCAGCCATTTTTCACCCACCTCACCATGGCTAATGTCAAAGCATGAACATGAAAATCTACAAGGTATTCGGCTTTTTGTATTTCCTTTTGGGCGCTCTCAGCGTTGGTGCGCAAACCTATCCCAGCCAACCCATCAAACTGATCATGCCCTTCACACCTGGGACGGCTTCAGAGAATGCCGTTCGCTTGGTGCTGGACAAACTCAGCGACAGTTTGAAGCAGGCGATAGTGTTGGACAACCGACCTGGCGCGGGCTCCACCCTGGGCACCGAGCAAGCGGCCAGAGCGGTGCCCGATGGCCACACCTTGCTGGCCTCCTACAACAGCTCGATCGCGCCTGGCGCTTTGTTGTACAACAAACTGGGCTATGACCCGATCAAAGACTTCAAACACATCGCCCTGATCGGTGTGTTTCCTCAGTTCATGGTGGTGAGAAGCGACCACCCAGCGAAAACCGTGCAAGACTTTTTGGCCATGGTCAGGGCCAAACCTGGCGTGGTCAACTACTCTTCAGCCGGGGTCGGCACGTCGGGATTTTTGGCGGCAGAAATGCTCAAGCAAGCGATGAAGCTGGACATGATCCATGTGCCTTATAAAGGGCCAGCCCCTGCGATGGCCGATTTGTTGGGCGGCCGCTTGGACATGGTGTTCACCTCCAGTGCGGCCTCGCTGGTGGCCGCAGGCAAACTGCGCATCCTCGCGGTTACCAGTGAAAAGCGACTTTCTTTGTACCCAGATGTGCCCACCTTGAATGAAGTTTCGCCCAAAGTGCAGGCGGTGTCATGGGTGGGAATTTCTGCCCCAGCGCAAACCCCTTTGGCCATCACCCAGCGTCTGGAGAAAGAAATACTGGGCATTTTGCAAAACCCCGAAATGCGTCAACGCCTGAGCGATCCAGCCTTTGGCATGACGCTCACGCCCATGGGGTCTGAGCGGTTCATGGAATTCATTCAGTCCGAGATGAACACCTGGGCCCCGGTGATCAAGGCCGCCAATATCGTGATGAATTGATCGCTGCCTCAGCAGCCACCCCAGCCATAACCTGTGTGCCCAACGTGATTCAATGATGGACTATTTAGAACGCCTGTGTCGTTTCGTCTCAGATACGCGATGGGAAGACATCCCTCAGCCGGTTCGCGATCGAACCTGCGCCATCGTATTGGACACGCTGCCGGTGATGGCTTGGGGCATGCGAACCCCACAAATGCAGGCGCTGGCTGCGCAGCAAATGGCCTTTGGCAGCCCGGGCCCTTGTTGGGTGGTGGGCCTTGAAAAAACCACCAATCGCATCGATGCCGCCATGCTCAATGGCATTGCCGGGGCCTGGTTGGATTTTGATGAGGGCAATTTTTTGGCCAATGGCCACCCAGGAATCCAAGTGATCCCTGCAGCCCTGGCGGTGGCCCAAGAGCGGGGCTTGAGTGGGCGCGAATTTCTCACGGCGGTCGCACTCTGCTATGAGGTGGTGGCCCGCATTGGCATGGCCACCCAAATCAAACTCATCATCAACCCGCACGGCACATTTGGTGTGGTGGGCGCCGCATTGGCCACGGCCCGATTGCTGGGTGTCCCCGCCAGCGAATACCGCAACTTGGCCAGCTTGGCCGCGTCCAGTTGCGTGGCCACCAACCGGCACACCATGCTCGATGGTGCGACGGTTCGAAATTGGTATGCCGGGCACAGCGGCTACATGGGGCAAATGGCGGTGCGTTTGGTTCAGTCTGGCTTCACTGGCCCCAGCGACGGCGTCAACACCACGTTCAGCTTGGTGTTGGGCGATGGGTTTCAAGGCGAGGTGGCGGTTCAAGACCTGGGCCAACGGTGGCTGCTGACCGAGGGCTACCTCAAGCTGTATCCGACGGCGCGGTATGTGCACTCGGCCATCGATGCGCTGCAGGACCTGCTAGCGAAAGCCCCTCGCACCATTGCCTTCGATGAGGTCGCCGACATCAACGTGCGCGCTTACCGCTTGGCGGCCTACTTGTCCACACAACGGCCCAAGGATTGGTTTGGCGCACGTTTTTCGATACCCTTCGCCCTGGCCACCTTGATGGTGGGTGAAAGGACGGGTTTGGACGCTTTCAGTGATGCGGCCGTCCATGACCCGCGCATTGTGAATTTGGCCAGCAAAATCCGGGTGATCGAAGAGCCGAGTTTCTCGGCCGGGTACCCGGCGCAACAAAGGGTCGACCTCAGCCTCACCACCCGAAGCGGTGAGTGTTTTCACGGCCAGTGCATCACCACCAGTGGTGAGCCGGACCGCCCCCACAGCGACGAATCCTTGCAGCGCAAATTCAATGACCTGGCGATCCCCTTGTGGGGTGAATCGGCGGCCCGTGAATTGAGCGACGCCATTTTGAATTTGCAGGCTTGCCCTGACATGACCCAGCTGCTCGACTTCCTTCCCTGATCTGTCCGAAAGCAACCCATGAAGTACCTTTTCACCCTGTTGTTTTGCATGGCCGCCAATGTGGCCACATCACAAACCGCAACCTGGCCGACCCAGCCCGTCAAATTGATCGTGTCGCAGTCTGCAGGTGGCAGCATCGATATCGCGGCCCGCTTGCTCGCACAAAAATTGTCCGATGCCCTGGGCAAGGCGGTGGTCATTGACAACCGTGCCGGCGCCAACGGCATGATTGCCGCCGAAGCGGTGATGCGTGCCACCGATGGGCACACCTTTTTGATGACTTCCCCCAGTGCGCTGACCATCAACCAGCACGTCTACAAGAGGGTCCCATATGACACCCTGAAAGATTTTGTGCCGGTGACACAAACCACCTCGATCGCTTTTTTATTGGTGGTGCCCGCCAATGCGCCGCACAAAACGGCAGCTGACTTGGTGGCGGCGGCCAAAGCCAAACCTGGCGCCATCAAATTTGCCTCGGCAGGCATTGGCAACCAGTCGCAACTGGCTGCCGAGTTGTTGGCGGGGGCGGGTGGCGTCAATATGTTGCATGTGCCCTACAAGGGTGAGGCACCGGCCTTGACAGACTTGATCGGTGGACAGGTGGACTTTATTTTCGGCACGATGCCGGCGCTGTTGCCGCAGATCAAGGCGGGGAAATTGAAAGCGTTGATGGTGGGCCAGCCCAAGCGGTCCCCTGCCGTCGCGGATGTTCCAACGGCCAGTGAGGCCGGGTTCCCCAGTGTGCACGTGACCGGTTGGACGGGCATCGTCGCACCCGCTGGCACCTCACCTGCGGTGGTCAAGCGACTGAGCGAAGAGATTCAGAAAATTTTGGCCTTGCCAGATATCCGCGAAACACTCTCCGCTGCGGGTGCCGAGCCGGTTGGCAGCACGCCGGAACAGTTTGGCGAATTCATTCGCGCAGAGATCGTGAAGTGGGGCCTGGCGGTCAAGCGTGCGGGCATCACGCCCGATTGATGATGGCGGCTCATGGCCGCTTGGGCTTTGATGGGGGGCGCGATATGCATGAGCCAAGTGAACTAAAAAATAACTGCTGGAGAAAAAGATGTTGATCCGATGGGTTGTTTGGTTTTCAATGGGTTTGTCATGGGTCAATGCCAGCGTGGCGCAGGATGTGCCATTTCCCCGGCGCGCCATTCATGTGGTTGTACCGTTCCCCCCGGGTGGATCCACGGACCGTGTGGTCCGCTTGATTGCGCAAAGGCTTTCTGAGCAAGTCGGACAGAGTGTGGTGGTGGAAAACAAGCCAGGTGCTGGAGGCACTGTGGCGGCACAAGCGGTGTTGGCCGCACCGCATGATGGCCACACGCTATTCGTTGGGCATGTTGGAACCCACTCGATAGACCCGCACTTGGGGCAAGTCACAGGCTTCAATGCCAACAAAGACTTCAAACCCATCACGTCTTTTCTCTCCTTTTATAGTATTTTGGTGGTCCCGTCTTCTTTGCCGGTCAAGAACATGGAAGAGCTCATCTCATTGGCAAAAACGAAGCCGGGCGGGTTGAGTTTTGCATCCATGGGTGTGGGGACAACCAGCCATTTGCTGGGCGAAATGTTCAAAAGTGCGACGGGCGCACCCATGGTTCATGTCCCCATGAAAGGCTCTGCCCAAGCGGTCACAGAGACTGCGGCCTCACGCATTGATGTGTTGTTCTCCTCGTATATCTCGGGGCAAGGATTTTTGAAAGATGGCCGTTTCAAGGCCTTGGGCTATGCCGGGCCACAACGCTCCCCCTTGTTGCCAGACGTGCCCACCTTGGCAGAAATGGGGCTGCCCAATTTGGAATACGACCAATGGTTTGGTTTCTTTGCACCAGCCAAAGTGCCCGAGGTGGTGGTGCGAAAACTCAATGCAGAGCTGATCAAAGCCACCCAAAACCCCGAAATGATGGCGGTGATTGCCGCACAAGACGCCTGCATCATCACCACCAGCCCTGAAGGGTTGGAAAAGAAAATATCACAAGAGTCGAATCGGTATGGAGAAGTGATCAAGCGGCTCGGCGGAAAACTCAACTGATCAAACGCTCAACATGAAGACGACATCTCAAGAACCTGAATCCGGCGACACCTTGCCGCGCATGAAATTGGCGGCTGTGCAGGCGGCTTCGGTGCATTTGGACAGGGAGGCCAGCGTCGCCAAAGCGTGTGACTTGATTGCACAAGCTGGTGCAGCTGGCGCCCAGGTCATAGCTTTTCCGGAGGGTTTCATACCCGCCCACCCTTGTTGGTTCACCGTTCGCCCGCCCACGGACAGAGTCAGCCTGGGCCTGTCGCAAAAACTGTTTCAAAACGCGGTGGTCATCCCCAGCGAAGCCACCCATCTCCTGGAAGACGCTTGTCGACAAGCCAACATCACCGCGGTCATTGGCGTGTGTGAAAAACGCCCCGATACAACGGGGACGATGTACAACACCCAGATTTTTATCGGCCCCGATGGACAGCTTCTGGGAAAACATCAAAAGCTTCTGCCCACCTTGGCAGAGAAAATTGTTCATACCGGTGGCCATGGTGATACCTTGAGCAGTTTTCAGGCCCCCTTTGGGCGCATCAGCGGGTTGATTTGTGGCGAAAACGGAAACCCATTGGCGGTCTATCACCTGTTGTCGCAATACCCGGTGGTTCATGTGGCCTCTTGGCCTGCATTTGTGTCGCCAGTGGTCAACTTGGGTGAGACCATTTTGACGATGACCCGTGGCGTGGCCTACAGCATGGGTTGTTTTGTTTTGAATGCCACCGGCGTGTTGACCCAAGAGGTCATCGATGTGTACCAAGCAACTGCCGAGCCACAAGCCTTTTTAAACCGCTTATTGAACCAAGGGTATGCATCCATCATCGCCCCGTCGGGCCAAGTCATCAGCCAACCCATCCAGGGCGAGGGAATCGTTTATGCAGATGTGGATTTGAATGACATCATCACTCGAAAAATTGCCTTAGATTACGCAGGGCATTACAGCCGGCCAGATGTGTTTGACTTCAAGTTAAAAATCAAGGCATG
>CANFPJ010000099.1 GCA_947448885.1 Comamonadaceae bacterium | reverse complement strand
TGTGAAGTTTGAGGACGGGCGCAGCGGCAGCGTCAGCGCCACGCTGCGCTTGAGCGATGCCAAGCTGTTCGCGCCCGTGGGGAGAGCGGCATGAGCAAGCGCATTGGCGACGTCATTTTGGATGTGAAAAACATCAGCCTGGCCTTTGGTGGCGTGAAGGCCTTGACCGATATTTCTTTCAATGTGCGCGAGCATGAAATTCGCGCCATCATCGGCCCCAATGGGGCGGGCAAGAGCTCGATGCTCAACTGCATCAATGGGGTGTACACACCGCAAACGGGCACCATTTCATTCCGTGGCCAAACCTTTGACCACATGGACAGCCGCCAAGTGGCCGAGATGGGCATTGCCCGCACCTTCCAAAACCTGGCCCTGTTCAAGGGCATGAGCGTGCTCGACAACATCATGACCGGGCGCAACCTGCGCATCAAGAGCAATTTGTTGTTGCAGGCCTTGCGCGTCGGGCCCGCTGAGCGCGAGGAAATGCAGCACCGGGCTTATGTCGAGCACATCATCGACTTTTTGGAAATCCAAGCGCACCGCAAAACCCCCGTGGGTCAATTGCCCTACGGCCTGCAAAAACGCGTGGACTTGGGCCGTGCGCTGGCGCTGGAGCCCAAGGTGTTGCTGCTCGATGAGCCGATGGCGGGCATGAACGTCGAAGAAAAACAAGACATGTGCCGTTTTATCTTGGACGTGAACGACGAGTTTGGTACCACCGTGGTGTTGATCGAGCACGACATGAGCGTGGTGATGGACATCTCCGACCGGGTGGTGGTGCTCGACTACGGCAAAAAAATTGGCGACGGCACCCCCGATGAAGTGCGCAACAACCCCGAGGTGATCAGTGCTTACCTCGGCACCTCGCACTGAACCCAGGCAACCGCGCAGCAGCGTCAACGGATTGGAAGCGACATGGGATTTTTTCTCGAAACATTGATTGGCGGCCTGATGGCCGGCATGCTGTATTCGCTGGTGGCCCTGGGCTTTGTGCTCATCTTCAAGGCTTCTGGGGTGTTTAACTTCGCCCAAGGCGCGATGGTTTTGTTTGCCGCCTTGGCCATGGCGCGGTTTGCCGAGTGGATCCCTGCTTGGACGGGGCTCGACAACCTGTTGTTGGCCAACTTGATCGCCTTTGTCTTGGCTGGCGCGGTGATGTTCATCGTCGCTTGGTTGGTCGAGTACCTGGTCCTGCGCCACTTGGTCAACCAAGAAGGCGCCACCTTGTTGATGGCTACCTTGGGCATCACTTATTTTTTGGATGGTTTGGGACAGACCATATTTGGCTCGGACATTTACAAGATCGACATTGGCATGCCCAAAGAGCCCTTGATGCTGTTTGACACGGTGTTTGAGGGCGGCTTGTTGGTCAGCCAAGAAGACCTGATCGCCGCCGGCATCTCTGCGGCTTTGGTGGCCCTGTTGACCTTGTTCTTCCAAAAAACCTCCACCGGTCGTGCTTTGCGTGCGGTGGCCGATGACCACCAAGCCGCGCAATCGATTGGCATTCCACTCAACCGCATATGGGTCATTGTGTGGTGCGTGGCCGGTGTGGTCGCTTTGGTGGCCGGCATGATTTGGGGCAGCAAGCTGGGCGTGCAATTTTCGCTCTCGGATGTGGCCTTGCGCGCCTTGCCGGTGGTGATTTTGGGTGGCTTGACATCGGTGCCCGGCGCCATTTTGGGTGGGTTGATCATTGGCGTGGGTGAAAAACTCTCCGAGGTGTTTTTGGGCCCCTATGTGGGGGGCGGCATTGAAATTTGGTTCGCCTATGTGCTGGCGCTGGTGGTGTTGTTGTATCGCCCGCAAGGTTTGTTCGGCGAAAAAATCATCGATCGCGTCTGAAAGGCGTTGGGCGAAGTGAAACCATTGAAAGTGAAACGCAGGCCATATGTTTTATAGAGAAAACGGTCAATTCAAAACCAGCTACCGGGCCGATCAGCAAATCTTCCCGATCGCCCAAGACCGCTGGGCCATTCTGGCCTTGGTGGTGTTCGCCTTCATTGGTGTGCCCTTGTTGGTCGATGAATACCTGTACCGCGCCATCTTGATCCCCTTTTTGATCTTGTCGCTGGCGGCACTGGGCGTGAACATTTTGGTCGGCTACTGCGGCCAAATTTCGCTGGGCTCAGGGGGCTTCATGGCGGTGGGGGCGTTTGCGGCCTACAACACCTTTGTGCGCATTGAGGACATGCCGTTGTTGGTGGCGCTGCTGTCGGGTGGATTTTTTGCCACCTTGGTGGGCATCTTTTTTGGCATCCCGAGCTTGCGTGTCAAGGGATTGTATTTGGCGGTGGCCACCTTGGCGGCGCAGTTTTTTTGCGACTGGGCGTTCTTGCGCATCAAATGGTTCACCAACAACACCTCGTCGGGTTCGGTGTCGGTGTCCAACCTGCAGGTGTTTGGCCAGCCGATTGAATCCCCGGTTCAGAAATACATTTTTTGCTTGGCCATCTTGGTTGTGTTTGCCTTGTTGGCCAAAAACCTGGTGCGCAGCGCGATTGGGCGCGAGTGGATGGCCATTCGCGACATGGACGTGGCCGCCGCGGTGATTGGCATTCGCCCGATGTACGCCAAGCTCAGCGCCTTTGCGGTCAGCTCATTCATCGTGGGCGTTGCCGGTGCCATGTGGGGCTTCATCCATTTGGGCGCCTGGGAGCCGGCAGCGTTTTCAGTGAACCGATCGTTCTCGTTGTTGTTCATGGTCATCATCGGTGGCATGGGCTCCATCATGGGCAGCTTTTTCGGGGCCGCCTTCATCGTGGTGTTGCCGATTTTTCTCAACCAGGCCATCCCCGTGTTGGGTGGGCTGTTGGGTGTGGAGGTGTCGACGGCCTTCATTTCGCACGCCGAGTACATGGTGTTTGGTGCCTTGATCGTTTGGTTTTTGATCGTCGAGCCGCATGGCTTGGCGCGACTGTGGAGCTTGGGCAAGCAAAAGCTGCGCGTGTGGCCCTTCCCGCATTGAGTTTTTTCCCGTTGTTTATTTTCTAAAGGAGACATTGATGAGCTTGAAATTGCGCAAATTCACCCTCGCGGCCGGCATGGCCGTGGCGGCTGTGGTCGCCAGCGTGGCCACACCGGCTTTGGCCCAGCCCAAAGAGCAGTTTTTCCCCTTGCTGGTGTACCGCACCGGCGCTTATGCGCCCAACGGCGTGCCTTTCGCCAATGGTTATGCCGACTACCTCAAGCTGGTCAATGCGCGTGGCGGCATCAACGGCGTGAAGGTGTCGTTTGAGGAGTGCGAAACCGGCTATGCCACCGACCGTGGCGTTGAATGCTATGAGCGCTTGAAGGGCAAAAACGGCGGCGGCACGGTGTTCCAACCGCTGTCCACTGGCATCACATTTGCACTGACCGAAAAAGCCCCGGGCGACAAGATCCCCCTGATCACCGCGGGCTATGGCCGCAGCGAATCGGCCGATGGCCAGGTGTTCAAGTGGAACTTCCCGCTCACCGGCACTTATTGGGGTGCGGCTGATATTTTGATCCAGCACCTGGCGGCCAAAGAGGGCGGCTTTGACAAGCTCAAAGGCAAAAAAATCACCTTGATTTACCACGACAGCCCGTTTGGCAAAGAGCCCATTCCTTTGTTGCAAGAGCGCGCCGCCATGCATGGCTTTGTGCTGAGCTTGCTGCCCGTGGCCCACCCGGGTGTGGAGCAAAAAGCCACTTGGCTGCAAATCCGCCAAAACCGCCCTGACTATGTGCTCAACTGGGGCTGGGGGGTGATGAACTCCACCGCCCTCAAAGAGGCCGTGGCCACAGGTTTCCCGCGCGACAAGATGTATGGCGTGTGGTGGGCCGGTGCCGAACCCGATGTGAAAGACGTGGGCGATGGCGCCAAAGGCTACAACGCGTTGGCGCTGCAACACGGTGCCGAGCCGAATGCCGCAGTGGTCAAAGAGGTGTTGGCCAAAGTGCATGACAAAGGCCAGGGCACCGGTCCCAAGGCCGAAGTGGGTGAGGTGTTGTACATGCGTGGTTTGACCGCCGCCATGTTTGCCGTCGAAGGTGTGCGCGCAGCGCAGGAGCGCTATGGCAAAGGCAAGTGGGTGTCCCCTGAGCAAGCTCGCTGGGGCTATGAAAACCTCAACCTGACCCAAGCCAAGCTCGACGCCTTGGGCTTCAAGGGCGTGATGCGCCCCATCTCCACCTCGTGCTCGGACCACCAAGGCGCTTCTTGGGCGCGGATGCACCAGTGGGATGGCAAAAAGTGGAACTTCACCAGTGACTGGATGCAACAAGACGACGCGATCTTGAAGCCCATGATCAAGGCCGCTGCCGACAAGTACGCGGCCGAGAAGAAGTGGACCCGCCGCACCGGTCAAGACTGCCAGTCGTGATCGGCAAGGCTTGGCCTGTGGGCGCCTGTGGCGTGCGCAGGTCAGGCTGGGGGCTTTACCGAGCCCCCAATCGCCAGGCTTGCGGTGCAGGCTTGGCGATTGGTTGAACAAGGCAAGACATGGAACCCAACAGCATCGTTCTCAACGTCAGTGGCATCGAGGTCATTTACAACCACGTCATTTTGGTTTTGAAAGGCGTGTCATTGCAGGTGCCCAATGGCAAGATCGTGGCCATCTTGGGTGGCAATGGGGCGGGCAAAACCACCACCTTGCGCGCCATCTCCAACTTGTTGCGCGGTGAGCGCGGCGAGGTCACCAAGGGCAGCATTGAGTTGCGTGGTGAACGCATTGAAAACCTCTCGCCCGCTGATTTGGTGCAGCGCGGGGTGGTGCAGGTGATGGAAGGGCGGCATTGCTTTGCCCACTTGACGATTGAAGAAAACCTGATGACCGGCAGTTACACGCGCACCGACAAGGGCGAGATCGCGGCCAATTTGGAGAAGGTTTACAACTACTTCCCGCGCTTGAAAACCCGCCGCACTTCACAAGCCGCCTATACCTCGGGCGGTGAGCAGCAAATGTGCGCCATTGGCCGCGCTTTGATGGCCAACCCGAACATGGTGTTGCTCGATGAACCGTCCATGGGTTTGGCGCCGCAAATCGTGGAAGAGGTGTTCAACATCGTCAAAGACCTGAACGACAAAGAGAAGGTCACTTTTTTGTTGGCCGAGCAAAACACCAACATGGCGTTGAAGTACGCCGACTATGGCTACATCATGGAGTCGGGCCGCATCGTCATGGATGGGGTGGCCAGCGAGTTGGCCAACAATGAAGACGTCAAAGAGTTTTACCTGGGCATGGGTGGCGGTGAGCGCAAGAGCTTCAAAGATGTGAAGAGTTACAAGCGGCGCAAACGCTGGTTGGCCTGAACCACACCTCCGTCCATTGGATTGACCCCCGCACCTGGCCACTCGGACCAGGCGCAGCACACACCACACCGCCATGAATGTTTTTTACGACGCCCTCGAACAACGCAGCCCGGCCCAACGTGAGGCCGATTTGTTGGCCGCCTTGCCGGCGCAGGTGGCCCATGCCCAAGCGCACAGCGAGGCGTTTGGGCAAATTTTGGCCGGTGTGGATGCGCGCCAAATCACCTCGCGTGACGCCTTGGCCCAATTGCCGGTCACGCGCAAGAGCGAGTTGCACGAGCGCCAACAAGCCGAGCGCGCGCGCCATGCCTTTGGCGGCTTTGCCAGCATTGGCTTTGGCCCGCTCATGCCCCGCGTGTTTGCCAGCCCAGGCCCCATTTATGAGCCCGAGGGCACGCGGCGCGATTACTGGCGCATGGCGCGGGCCATGTTTGCCGCGGGTTTTCGATCGGGTGAGTTGATCCACAACTGCTTCAGCTACCACTTTGTGCCCGCGGGCTCCATGATGGAAACCGGGGCCCATGCCTTGGGTTGCACCGTGTTCCCCGGTGGCACGGGTCAAACCGAGCAACAGGTGCAGGCCATGGCCGAGTTGCGCCCAGCGGGCTACATTGGCACGCCCAGCTTTTTGAAAATCATTGTGGAGAAAGCCGCTGAGATGGGCGTGGCCTTGCCGAGCATGACCAAGGCCATGTTGGGCGGTGAAGCCTTTCCCCCTTCGCTGCGCGATTGGTTGGCCGAGCGCGGCATCCATGCCTACCAGTGCTTTGCCACCGCTGACTTGGGCTTGATTGCTTATGAAACCTCTGCGCGCGAAGGCTTGGTGCTGGAAGAGCAGGTGATCGTGGAAATTGTGCGACCTGGCACCGGTGACCCCGTGGCCCCCGGCGAGGTGGGTGAGTTGGTGGTGACCTCGCTCAACCCCGACTACCCGCTGATTCGCTTTGGCACGGGCGACCTCACCGCCATCTTGCCGGGCCCTTGCCCGACGGGGCGCACCAACACCCGCATCAAGGGTTGGATGGGCCGCGCCGACCAAACCACCAAGGTGCGTGGCATGTTTGTGCACCCATCGCAAGTGGCCCAAGTGCTCAAGCGTTTTCCGCAACTGGGTCGGGGCCGTTTGGTGGTCAGTGGCGAGATGGCCAACGACCAAATGACCTTGAAGGTCGAAGCCGCCAACGCCACCCCCGAGCTGGCCCAACAGATCGGTGACGCGGTTCGCGAAGTCACCAAACTGCGTGCCGCCATTGAATGGGCTGCGCCCCACAGTTTGCCCAATGATGGCAAAGTGATTGAAGACGCGCGCAGCTACCGCTGATGCCTGAAGACAGCGCTCGCTGCTGGGTCGCCACCCGTGGGCGCAGAAGCTTGACCCAGGTCAAAAAAATCTTTCTTCCACCGCATTCAGGGGTGTTTACGTAATACCCACGATGTGCGGTGCGCCATTAACTTGATAGCATGGCACTCACATGAAAAAATTGGAGACATGAGATGAAAAACACGTGGATGAAATGGGCCTCACTGGCCCTGGTGCTGAGCCCATTGGCGGGCTTTGCCGCCGACTACCCCATCAAAGACAAAACCGTCACCCTGATCGTGCCGTTTGCAGCCGGCGGCCCCACCGACCGCGTGGCACGTGACTTGGCCGAGGCCATGCGCAAAACCTTGGGCGCGAGCGTGGTGGTGGAAAACGCCGCTGGCGGCCCGGGAGGCTTGATTGGCGCGGCCAAAGTGGCCAAGGCCAACCCCGACGGCCACACCTTGCTGGTGCACCACATTGCCATGGGCATCTTCCCCTCGCTGGTGCGCAACCTGCCATTCAAGGTGGAGACCGATTTTGAATACCTGGGCATGATCAATGACGTGCCCATGACCTTGATTGGCAAGCCCCAGTTGCCAGCCAACAACTACAAAGAACTGATGGTCTGGGTCAATGCCAACAAGGGCAAGATCAATTTGGCCAATGCCGGTTTGGCTTCGGCCTCGCACCTGTGCGGCATGCTGTGGCAAGCCTCGATCCAAGTGGACATGACCACGGTGCCTTACAAAGGCACAGCCCCGGCGATGACCGATTTGATCGGTGGCCAGGTGGATTTGATGTGCGACCAGACCACCAACACCACGACTCAAATTGAGGGCAAGAAGGTCAAGGCCTTTGGGGTGACCACGGCCAAGCGCATCAACACGCCGGTGCTCAAGGACCTGCCTACTTTGGACGAGTCGGGTGCCAAAAACTTCCAAGTCACCATTTGGCATGGTTTGTATGGCCCCAAGGGTTTGCCCGCCGATGTGCAGGCCAAGATCAATGCCGCGCTCAAGCTGGCCTTGAAGGACCCGGACTTCATCAAGAAACAAGAAGGCTTGGGCGCCTTGGTGGTCACCGACAAACGGGTGGAGCCCGCTGAGCACAAGGCCTATGTGGCCTCGGAAATTGCCAAATGGACACCGGTCATCAAGGCCGCTGGCGTGTACGCCGATTGATGGGGAAAAAATGTTGTTGATCCATGTCACCACCGCGCAGGGTGCGACCCATGATGTGACGGCCCAAACAGGCCAAACCTTGCTCGAGGCCGTGCTTGCCTCGGGGGTGGACGGCTTGTTGGGGGAGTGCGGTGGTTGCTGCAGTTGCGCCACTTGCCACTGCATGATCGACGACGCCCAGTTGGCGCTGCTGCCAGCGCCCGACAGCAGCGAGGCGCAGATGTTGGATTTTGTGGCCACCGAGCGCATGCCAGGCAGTCGCTTGGCCTGTCAAATCAAGCTGCAGGCACAGCACCAGGGTTTGAAATTGACTTTGCCTGAGCGCCAGTTTTAAGCGCGCTCATGGGTTGCACGGCCGCGGTCTGTTTCACAGACCGCGGCTTTTTTTATGTGCCGCTGAAACGGGGTGGTCGTTTTTCCACAAAGGCCCGCACGCCTTCGGCAGCATCGGCGCTGCGCGACAGCACTTGTTGTGTGTCGCTGAGGGTTTGCACGGCGGCCGCAGGGCCCCACTCCAGGGCTTGCAATGCGTTTTGGCGCGTGGCCACCACCGCCAGCGGGGCTTGGGCGGCGATGTGGTCTGCCCAGGCCAATGCGCGCGCGAGTTGTTGCCCGACTGGCACCACTTCTTGCACCCAGTTCAAGCGCAAGGCGGTGGCGCTGTCGAACTCGTCGCCGGTGAGCAAATAGCGCATGGCGTTGCCCCAACCAGCGCGCTGGGCCATGCGGATGGTGGCGCCACCGGTGGGCATGATGCCGCGCTTGACTTCCAGTTGGGAAAAGCGGCAGTTGTCGGCGGCGACCACCATGTCAGCGGCCAGCATCAACTCCAACCCCAAGGTGAAGGTGATGCCTTGCACCGCCACCACCATCGGCTTGCTGCGCCGACGCAAACCGGGGTGGCCCAAGTCCAGCGGGTCTACCCAGCCATCGGGGCACATGCGCTCGCCGCGTTGCATGGACTCGGCCATGCTGGGCAAATCCAAGCCAGCGGTGAAGTGCTCGCCCAGCGCATGCAGCACACCCACGCGCAAGCCGGGTTCGTCTTCCAGCCGGCTGTAAGCGGCACTGAGTTCACGCAGCATCACCGGGGTGAAGCCATTGCGCTTGGCCACGCGGTCGATGCCGATGCACAAAATGGCGCCGCGCACCTCGCACACGATGCGACCTTGGGGGTTGTCAGACATGGGGGCCTCCATTCATCAGATCCAGATCCATCTGCAGCGATCCAAGCACTGCGAATCAGCGGGCAAAGCGGCGTCGCGTGAGCACCAAGGCGATTTGGAACGATACGCCCGCATACAGCGCGAGCATGCCCAGGTGACGCCATGGGTGGGTGGGCCAGGTGTCCATGAACAGGGGGCGCACCAACTCCACCACCTGGGTCAGCGGCAGCCATGCGGCCAGCCAGCGCACCCATTCGGGCAATTGATCCAGCGGGAAAAACACCCCACTCAAAAACATCATCGGGGTGAGGAACAAAGTGAAGTAATAGGTGAAAAAGTCATAGCCTTTGGCCAGCGCATTGAACACCAAGGCCATGCAGCTGAAGGTGATGCCGGCCAACAGCAAGATCGGCCAAGCCACCAAGAGTTTGGGGCTGTGGCTGATGCCCAGGGCCAACATGACCAACAAGATGGCACTCACCGTGAACAAGGACTTGAACGCGGCCCACAGCATTTCGGCCAGCACCACGTCATCAAGCCGCACCGGTGCGTTGAGGATGCCGTCCCAGGTTTTTTGCACATGCATGCGTGAAAAAGCCGAGTACAAGGCTTCAAAGGTGGCGGCATTCATGGCGCTCATGCAAATCGAGCCACTGGCCAAGAACAGCAGGTAAGGCACGCGTTGCCCGCCCACTTGAACCTCGCCGACCAAGCTGCCCATGCCGTAGCCAAAGGCCACCAGCCACATCAAAGGCTCGGCGATGTTGCCCACCAAACTGGGCAGCGCCAACTTGCGCCACACCAACAGGTTGCGCAGAAACACGGGCCACCAGCGCATGCGCATATCAGCTGGCCTCTCGAATTTGACGCCCGGTCAACTTGAGGAACAAATCCTCCAAGTTGGCAGGGCGGTGCAGGCTGCGCAAGCCAGGGTGTGTGGCCAACTGGGCCAGCAAGGCGGGTGCCGCATAGGTGTAAAAAAACACGGTCTCGCCGCTGCGCTCGACGCGTTGCGCCATCTGGGCCAAGGGGCTGTCGATCAAGGCCAAGGCACCCGCGCCAAACACCTCGACCACATCGGGTTCCAAATGCGCGGCGATCAGTTCGCGCGGTTTGCCCTCGGAGATCACCCGGCCGTGGTCCAGCACCAGCAAGCGGTCGCACAAGCGTTCGGCCTCGTCCATGAAGTGGGTGGTGAGCAAAATGGATTTGCCTTGTTGCAGCAATTGCTGCAAGCGCTCCCACATCAGGTGGCGGGCTTGGGGGTCCAGGCCCGTGGTGGGCTCGTCGAGCAACAACAAGGCCGGGTCACTGATCAAGGCGCGCGCCAGGCTCAAGCGGCGCTTCATGCCACCCGACAGCTCGCCGGGTTTGGCATCGGCCTTGTGCGACAGGGCCGCAAATTCCAAAAGCTGTGGAATGCGCGCACGGATGGTGGCATCGGCCAGGCCAAAGTAGCGGCCAAACACCAGCAGATTTTCGGCGCAGGTGAAGTCCGGGTCCAAGGTGTCGAACTGGCTGACCACGCCCAAGCGGGCCTTGATCGCCAAGTCGTCGGCGGGCATGTCCATGCCAAAGGCCTGAATGTGGCCGCAGTCGGCGGTGGTCAGCCCCAGGCACATGCGCAAGGTGGTGGTTTTGCCCGCGCCGTTGGGCCCGATCACGCCCAGGCATTCGCCCGCCGCGATGGCGAACGACACCCCGTCCACGGCATGGTTGTCGCCGTAGCGTTTGTGCAAATCGGTGCACACCAAATGCGGCGTGCGGGTCGGGGAATGGTGGGTCACATGTTGCGGCGGTATTGGCCACCCACCTCAAACAAAGCGCGGGTGATTTGCCCCAGCGAACAGCAGCGCACCGCATCCATCAACACCGCGAACACGTTGTCATTGGCCAATGCCGCTTGGCGCAAGCGCTCCAGCACCTGTGGGGCTTGTGGGGCGTGTTGGGCGTGGAAGCCTTGCAAGCGTTGCAATTGATTTTGCTTTTCGTCCTCGGTGGAGCGGGCCAATTCGATTTTTTGCGGCGCGCCATCGCCATGTGGCGACTTGAAGGTGTTGACCCCAATGATGGGCAACTCGCCGGTGTGCTTGAGCATTTCGTAATGCATGGATTCGTCTTGGATGCGGCCCCGTTGGTAGCCGGTTTCCATGGCCCCCAAAACCCCGCCGCGTTCAGAGATGCGTTCAAACTCCGTCAACACCGCTTCTTCCACCAATTGGGTCAGCTCTTCAATGATGAAAGCGCCTTGGCTGGGGTTTTCGTTTTTCGCCAAACCCCATTCGCGGTTGATGATGAGCTGGATCGCCATGGCGCGGCGCACCGAGTCTTCGGTGGGCGTGGTGATGGCTTCGTCAAAGGCGTTGGTGTGCAAGCTGTTGCAGTTGTCGTAAATGGCAATGAGGGCTTGCAGCGTGGTGCGGATGTCGTTGAACTGAAT
>CANFPJ010000098.1 GCA_947448885.1 Comamonadaceae bacterium | reverse complement strand
GTAGGACTGACGGTGGAATGGCGCCGACAGCGCAGCAATCCGCCAGCTTGGGATTTGTTGGCCAAGTCTTCGTCTGCGGTGGCTTGGTCCAGAGAATTGGATGTCATGCCTGGTTACCGTTACGGCCAAGCCGATCGCATTGAAACCCAGCTTGGCACCGCAACCAAAGGAGCACCGGCCTTGCCCCGTGACGCCACTTGGTTCGTGGACCAGGTGCGCAGCCCGCAATTTTTGGGAGGGGATTGGGCCTACACACAGATTTTTGCCATTCACCAGGGCCGTGTGGTGTACAGCGAACAATGTCTCGCGCCGACGGTCTGCTTTAAATTCAAGCCTTTGGGAATGATGCCGTGAAACACAGGCTGCGCCACTGGGCTTTGAGTGCATGCGCAAAGATGCTTTCGGTTGCTTTTGTGCTTGCCAGTGTGTCGGCTTTGGGGGTGCATGCACAGATGCATATCAGCAGTTCCATTAGACCTGTAGAAAAATCCGGAATCCCAGTTGCGCAAAATTTGCTTCAGCGCCCTCAAACGCTCCCCTTGAGCGAATGGTTGCTCAACCAATCCGCAGTGGATGGAGCTTACCCCTTGGGTTTGATCTGGGCCACGCCCGAGGAGCGTGCGAAGCAGTTGGATCAGCAACGGGCCTGGCTGGGCCAATTGGAGCGCTTGCGCATCGAGGGGCGCATCAGTGCCATCACATGGCTGAGCATGCAGCGCATGATGCGCACCTTGGCCCCCACAGGCAGGGTGCGTTTGCCGGCCGCTGACCCCCAATGGCTGCTGGCCAATTCGCGGCGCGAGGCCCAGGTGTGGCCATCGGACACATTGCTGTTGCCCAAGCGCCCTCAAACCATTCGCTTGTTGGATGAGGAAGGTCGAGCTTGTGATGTGGGTCATCGCCCCGGCGCACTGGGACAAGACTACTTGGCCGCTTGCTGGCCCAACCACGCCGCTGAGCGTGCATGGCTGGTGCAGCCAGATGGGCGCATACAAACCTTGGGGCTTCGCCCTTGGAACCCCCAGGCGCAAGACGAGCCAGCGCCAGGCGCTTGGCTGTGGGTGCCCTCCGCCGGGGCCGGACTTCCCTTGGAAATCAACCAGACATGGGCCCAGTGGCTGGCGCATCAAGGGGTCTCAGGTCAAGTGCCGGCAGATGGGTTCACCAGCATCGAGCGCAAGCCTGCACCGCCGTCGCCGCCTTTGCGCCGATGGGATGTCGCGGGGCAACAGTTTGAGCCCCAGGCCAGCGCCAGCAATTGGGGCATGGTGGGTTTGTTGCAAACCCCCACGGCACGCATGCGGTCTGCGGGCCATATCGGGCTTAACTTTGTGCGCTTGTCGCCGCTTAACTTATCCAATTTGATTTTCCAACCACTGGATTGGGTTGAGGGCGGCTTTCGCTACATCGATGTGGAAAACCGCTTGTATGGCCCGCAGGCTTTCAGTGGCGACTTGCCCTACAAAGACAAAAGCTTTGATTTGAAATTGCGCGCCTGGCGTGAAAGCGAGTGGTTGCCTGAGTTGGCTGTGGGGTGGCGTGACATTGGGGGAACCGGCTTATACAGTTCTGAATATGTGGTGGCCAGTAAACGCTGGGGCCGTTTCGATGCTTCATTGGGTTTGGGTTGGGGCTACTTGGGCAACCGGGGAGATGTGCGCAACCCCCTGAGCAGTTTGCTCGGCAGCAAAATGGATGTGCGCGAATATGATGTGGGGCAAGGCGGCACCTTTTCCACGGGGAGTTGGTTTCGCGGAGACGCGGCTTTGTTCGGTGGCCTCGAATACCAAAGCCCTTGGAAAACGGTTTTCAAGGTGGAATACGACGGCAACCATTACCAGCGTGAACCGCAAGACAACCACTTGCAACAAAAAAGCCCCCTCAACTTAGGTGTGGTTTACCGACCCATGGATGGTTTGGATGTGGCCGTGGGTTACGAGCGTGGCACCACCTGGTCCTTGGGTCTGACCATCTACACCGACATGTCTGGATTGGCCGTGCCCAAGGTCACGGCCCCCAAGGTGCCTGCAGTGCGATTGCAGCGACCCCAGGCCGAACCCGACTGGCAAGTCACGGCGCGCGACATTGACAAACTCACCCTGTGGCGCACGCGCCAAATTTACCGCCAAGACCGGGCGGTGGTGGTTGAAGTGGCTGATTCCAATCACCCTTACAACAGTGACCGACTGGAAAAAGCGCTGGCCGTGTTGCAACGCGATGCACCTGCGGAGGTTGAGCGTTTTGAAATTCACCACCAAGCATTGGGAGATGTGTTGGCGGTTGAAAAAGTGGAGCGCCAAGCCTGGGCGCAAGCCCGTACTTCGGCCCCGCGGGTGAATGCCCCAGTGTTGGTCCAAGGGCCTTTGTATGCCGTCAACCCCGTCAGCGGGGAACACCGGCTCAAGGATGCTGCCAGTTCTTTTCTGCTCGAGCCGGGCATGGATTACCTGCCTTTATTGGGTGGGCCCAATGGTTATTTGTACCAATTTCGTTTAACGGCAGTGGCCAAAGCAGACCTCCCTGGGAATCTCAAGCTGCGGGGCACTGCCGCTCACAGGGTTGTGGACAATTACGATCAATTCATCACGCCGGGTTGGTCCACCACCACGGCCAGGGTCAGAACGTACATGCGTGAATATTTGACCACTTCCAAAACCACATTGGACAACCTCACCCTTCAAAAATCGGAACGATTGGCCAGCCATTGGTATGGGTCTGCTTATGCGGGTTATTTTGAGTCGATGTACGGTGGCGTGGGCTCAGAAATTCTTTACCGGCGAACGGGCAGCTCTTGGGGCGTGGGCGTTGATGTCAACCGTGTCCAAGCCAGAAATTTTGAACAAGACTTTGGCTTCAGGCCCAACCAAACCTATGACACGGGCCACGTCACCGCTTACTGGACGACACCTTTTCAAGGCATCCAAACCGCTTTGGCTGTCGGAAAGTACTTGGCCGGTGATGTGGGCGCCACCTGGTCTGTGGCCAAAACCTTTGCCAATGGCGCAACCATGGGGGCGTTTGTCACCAAAACCAATATGTCGGCGCAGGAATTTGGCGAAGGTTCGTTTGACAAGGGCATTTATTGGAGCATTCCCTTGGAGGCTTTCATCACCAGCCCCAGCCGTTTCATCGCCAGCTTCAGCTGGCGGCCCCTGACCCGCGATGGCGGCGCCATGGTGGCCCGGCCGGTCAACCTTTATGCCCAATCCAGGTGGGTCGGCTCCGACGCCAAAGCCTACGCCCCGGCCCCGCCGTGGAACGAAACCGTGCCGCCGGATGACCGCTTGGAGCCGTGGCAGAAAAAGCGCTGATGCGCGCTTGTGGGGCCGAGGTGTCTCCCACGTCTGGCGTTGGGGCGATGCTTTAAAATGCGGCCGCAGCCACCCTTAAGGCTGTTTTTATTTACTTCACGCTATGAAACGAGATATCCCCATGAATTCACATCACCGTTTTGACGGCGCACAGCGCCAAGGCACTTGCATGGCCTTGGTGGACGGGCGCTACATGGCTTGGCTGTTGGGCCAAAACCAAGAAATGGTCACCGAAGCCTTGAGCCGCCAGTCCCTGGCCCCGGTGTTGTCGGCCTTGCTGCACCAGGCCGGCGTGACCGCCGATGTGGCGCGGGTTTATTGGTACACCGACAAGGCCGATGGCCAAAACCCGCCCGACCAAGTGGTGCGCATGGTGTTGCCGCACCCTGCGGATGGCGGCACTTCCATGCTGCGTGCTTTGAGCGCCGACTTGCACAAATTGGCCAGCCGCCAGGCTTGCGACCATGTCTTGGTGGCCAGCGACGATGAGCGCTTGCTGATGGCGATTGACGACGCCCAACTGCATGGGGTGGCGGTGCATTTGTTGGCCGACGAGGCCGCGCGCCAAATGGACCAATTGGCCAAGGACGATCCGGGTTGGGCGCGTTTGTTGGCCCAGGCCGATCGGCGCATCGTGTTGCACCCACAGGCCATGCGCGACCTCACCCAAGGGCGTGCGCCTTCTGGCATGGGCGCCGCCCCCGCACCCACCCCAGCGGCCGATCCCGAGGTGGTGCGCGTGGCTTTGCAAGAGGTGATCGACGCCTGGTGGATCGACGAACCCGAAGACCTGCGTGAAGACCTGCGCGAAGAGCTGCAAAACAGCCGCGGCCTGCCCCAAGAGTTGGACCGCCATTTGCTGTTGCGGGTGCGCAAAGTGCTCGACCGCACCCTGAGCTTCAACGAAAAGAAAACCCTGCGAGACCTGGTGCGCACCAAGGTGCTGGGCGTCACCGCCGAAGAGTGAGCGCGACCAGCGCCAACGAGCCAACGAGCCAACGAGCCAACGACCTCAAGAGCTAAAGAGCTAAAGAGCTAACAAAGCACAGAGCCAAGGAACCCCATGACGATTTTGGTGACCGGCGGTGCCGGCTTCATTGGCAGCAATTTTGTCCACCACTGCTTGGGGCAATCCGACGAGGCCGTGGTCAACCTGGACGCCCTCACCTATGCGGGCAACCTGGGCAATCTGGCCCGCTGGGCAGGCGACCCGCGCCATGTGTTTGTCAAAGGCGATATTGGCGACCGCGCTTTGGTCGACCAACTGCTGCAAACCCACCAACCGCGCGCGGTGATCAACTTTGCCGCCGAGTCGCATGTGGACCGCTCCATCCACGGACCGGCCGATTTCATCCAAACCAATGTGGTGGGCACCTTTCATTTGCTCGAAGCGGTGCGGGCTTATTGGATGGGTTTGGCCGCTGATGCCAGCGGCTTGACCCCACCCAGCCAGAGCCACTTTCGGTTTTTGCACGTCAGCACCGACGAGGTGTATGGCAGCTTGTCCCCCACCGATCCGCCATTCACCGAAACCAAAGCTTTTGAGCCCAACAGCCCTTACTCGGCGAGCAAAGCCGCCAGCGACCATTTGGTGCGGGCTTGGCACCACACCTACGGCCTGCCGGTGCTGACCACCAACTGCAGCAACAACTACGGCCCCTACCACTTTCCGGAAAAACTCATTCCGCTGGTGATCCACAACGCCTTGGCCGGCAAGCCCCTGCCGATTTATGGCGACGGTCAGCAAATCCGCGATTGGCTGTATGTGCAAGACCATTGCAGCGCCATTGCCTGCGTGCTGCAAAGCGGGGTACCGGGTGAGACCTACAACATTGGCGGCTGGAACGAAAAGCCCAACCTCGATGTGGTGAACACCATTTGCCAACTGCTGGACCAAATGCGCCCGCGCAGCGATGGCCTGTCTTACGCCACGCAAATCACCTACGTCACCGACCGGCCCGGCCACGACCGGCGCTATGCCATTGATGCACGCAAGATCGAGCGCGAACTGGGCTGGCGCCCGGCCGAGAGTTTTGAAACCGGCATCCGCAAAACCATCGCTTGGTACCTGGACAACGCCGACTGGGTAGCCAACGTCACCAGCGGCGCATACCGCCAGTGGGTGGACCAGCACTATGGCTGAAGCCGAGCCCCTGCGCATTTTGTTGTTGGGCGCGCAGGGTCAACTGGGGCATGCGCTGGCGCAAGCCTTGCCGGTGTTGGGCTCGGTCTTGGCCTGTGCCCGGGCGCAGGCTGATCTGTCCCAAGCACCGGCGCTCCAAACCTTGCTCGATCGCCACCAACCCCAGCTCATCGTCAATGCCGCGGCCTATACCGCGGTGGACAAAGCCGAGCAAGAACCCGATTTGGCGCATGCCATCAATGCCCAAGCCCCTGCGGTGTTGGCCCTATGGGCGGCAGCCCATGGCGCGGTGTTGGTGCATTACTCCACCGACTATGTATTTGATGGGCGATCCCTCCAGCCCTACACCGAGGCCGATGCGCCCGCCCCTTTGTCGGTCTACGGCCAGAGCAAGTGGGCCGGCGAGCGCGCGGTGCAGGCCGCTGCGGGCCGCCACTTGGTGTTTCGCACCAGTTGGGTGGTGGGTGCGCACGGTGGCAACTTCCTCAAAACCATGTTGCGCTTGGGCGCCGAGCGCGACAGCTTGCGCGTGGTGGCCGACCAGCACGGCGCGCCCACGTCCGCTGAGTTGATCGCCCACACCACCGTGCTGGTGTTGCAGCAGATGCGCGCACCCGCCTTGGCTGTCAACACCAGGGGCGAAGGCGGCCAGCCGCCGAACGCGCCGTGGGTCCCCGCAGATGACCCGCGCTGGGGCCTGTACCACCTGGCCGCTGCCGGTGAGACCACTTGGCACGCCTATGCCTGCCATGTGATGGACCGCGCCACCGCGCTGGGTTGGCCGATGCGCGCCAGCACCCCACACATCGAAGCGATTGCCACCAATCAATACCCCTTGCCCGCCCCGCGCCCGGCCAATTCACGGCTCAACACCCAGCGCTTGCAAAGCCGCTTTGGCGTGAACTTGCCCGATTGGCAAGCAGGCGTCGATGCGGTGATCGACAGCCTGCCCATCCCCCACTGACCATGAAACCCAGGAGTCGCGCATGACCAACCGCAAAGGCATTTTGCTCGCCGGTGGCTCCGGCACCCGCTTGTACCCGGCCACCACCGTGGTCTCCAAGCAGCTGCTGCCCATTTACGACAAGCCCATGGTGTATTACCCGCTGAGCACCTTGATGCTCAGCGGCATCCGCGAGGTCTTGGTCATCTCCACCCCGCAAGACACGCCGCGCTTTTCCCAACTTTTGGGCGACGGCAGTGCCTGGGGCATGGACATCCAGTACGCGGTGCAACCCAGCCCCGATGGCCTGGCCCAGGCCTTTGTGATCGGCCGCGACTTTGTGGGCCACCACCCCAGCACCTTGGTGCTGGGCGACAATATTTTTTATGGCCATGACCTGGTCAAGCAATTGCAATCGGCCCATGCCAGCACCGACGGTGCCACGGTGTTTGCCTACCATGTGCAAGACCCCGAACGCTATGGCGTGGTGGCCTTTGATGAAAATCGCCGCGCCTTGAGCATCGAAGAAAAGCCCGCCCGCCCCCAGTCCAACTATGCGGTCACCGGCTTGTATTTTTACGACACACAGGTGTGCGACTTGGCGCGTGACCTGAAGCCTTCGGCGCGCGGCGAGTTGGAGATCACCGACCTCAACCGCATTTATTTGGAGCGCCAACAGCTGAAAGTCGAAATCATGGGCCGGGGCTACGCTTGGCTTGACACCGGCACCCACGACAGCATGCACGAGGCCTCGGCCTTCATCGCCACCTTGCAAAAGCGCCAAGGCCTGATGGTCGCTTGCCCCGAAGAAATCGCCTTCAACCAAGGTTGGATCGACGCCGCGCAGGTGGAAAAAATCGCCGCCCCCTTGATCAAAAGCGGTTATGGCCGCTACCTCATGAACCTGCTGGCCTGAACCATGCCTTATACCGTTCAAACCACCGCCATCGACGGCGTTTTGATGCTCGAACCCCGGGTGTTTGGCGACGCGCGCGGTTTCTTTTTTGAGAGCTTCAACGCCCGCGACTTTGCCGCGGCCACCGGAGTGGACACGCCGTTTGTGCAAGACAACCACAGCCGCTCGGCCCAGGGCGTGTTGCGCGGCCTGCACTACCAGGTGCAACACCCCCAGGGCAAACTGGTGCGGGTGACCGAGGGTGAGGTGTTTGATGTGGTGGTCGATATCCGGCCCGACTCCCCCACCCGGGGCCAATGGGTGGGCATGGTGCTGTCGGCAGACAACAAACGCCAAATGTGGGTGCCACCCGGGCTGGCCCATGGTTTTGTGGTGACCAGCGCGCACGCCGAGTTTTTGTACAAAACCACCGACTACTGGTACCCAGCGCACGAGCGCAGCCTCTTGTGGTCCGACCCGGACTTGGCCATCGCTTGGCCGGCCCTGCCCATGGCCCCATTGCTGGCGGCCAAAGACGCCCATGCGCCCACCTGGGCGCAAACCCAAGCCGATTGGGGCTGAGCGCTGCCCCTGTTCGGCGGCTGAGGCGCTCAAATAGCGGGTCGGCACATGCCAACGGCCCTGCCCGCCCAGCCCCCAAGCTGATGAGGCGCTGGTGCGTGCCCACGCTGAAAGGCCCGGCCGCCCCCGCGGTGCGGCCATGGGCGGTGATCGAGTTCGTGCACAATGCCTTTCAAACAACCCAGCCAGCCCCCTCCACATGACTGACATGTCTGCCATCACGCCCCGCGACAAGGCCGAGATCTTGGCCCAGGCGCTGCCCTATATCCGCAAATTCCACGGCAAAACCCTGGTCATCAAATACGGCGGTAACGCCATGACCGATCCGGCCTTGCAGGCCGACTTTGCCGAAGATGTGGTCTTGCTCAAATTGGTCGGCATGAACCCCGTGGTGGTGCATGGTGGTGGGCCGCAAATCGAAACCGCCCTGAACCGCTTGGGCAAAAAAGGCGAGTTTGTGCAGGGCATGCGCGTCACCGACGCCGAAACCATGGAAGTGGTGGAGTGGGTGCTCGCTGGTGAGGTGCAGCAAGACATTGTGGGCTTGATCAACCAAGCCGGCGGCAAAGCGGTGGGCCTGACCGGGCGCGATGGTGGCATGATCCGCGCGCGCAAATTGAAGATGCAAGACGCCGACAACCCCGCGCACGAGGTGGATGTGGGCCAGGTCGGCGACATCATCGGCATCGACCCCAGCGTGGTCAAGGCCTTGCAAGACGACGCCTTCATTCCGGTCATCAGCCCCATTGGCTTTGGTGACAACAACGAAAGCTACAACATCAATGCCGACTTGGTGGCCAGCAAACTCGCCACCGTGCTCAAAGCCGAAAAACTGGTCTTGCTCACCAACACCCCCGGGGTTTTGGACAAAAGTGGGCAGTTGCTCACCAACTTATCGGCGCGCCAAATTGATGACCTGTTTGCCGATGGCACCATCAGCGGGGGCATGCTGCCCAAAATCAGTGGTGCGCTGGATGCGGCCAAAAGCGGGGTCAATTCAGTGCACATCATTGACGGCCGGGTGCCGCACGCCATGCTGCTCGAAATTTTGACCGACCAAGCCTACGGTACGATGATCCGTTCTCATTGAGGTTGACCATGGCCGATACCGATTCCACCCCGACCCCCGATGCACCGCCGGTGCGCAAGCGGCCCAAACCGGGCGAGCGGCGGGTGCAAATTCTGCAAGCCCTGGCCACCATGCTCGAGCAACCGGGGGCCGAACGGGTGACCACCGCTGCCTTGGCGGCCAAGTTGGATGTCAGCGAAGCCGCGCTTTACCGCCACTTCGCCAGCAAGGCGCAGATGTTTGAAGGCCTGATCGAGTTCATTGAAAGCAGCGTCTTCACCCTGATCAATCAGATCATGGAGCGCGACGCCGACGCGGTCCAAAAAGCCGCCCGCATCGTCACCCTGGTGTTGCAGTTTGGGGAAAAAAACCCAGGCATGACCCGCGTGATGGTGGGCGACGCACTGGTGTTTGAAAACGAGCGCTTGCAGCAGCGCATGAACCAATTTTTCGATCGCATCGAATCCAGCCTGCGCCAAGTGCTGCGCGATGGGGCCCAAGCCCAGCAATCGGCCACCCCCACGGTGGACGCCCAAGTGCGCGCCGCGCTGTTGGTATCGTTTGTGCAAGGCCGCTTGCAGCGCCATGCACGCTCGGGATTTAAGCGCTCGGCCTTGGAGCACCTCGAAGCCAGCTTGGCCTTGATGCTTTAAATCAACGCTCAACCTGCCCAGGGCGCCCATCCCTGAAATCCGCAGCCTAGCCCTCCCACACGGTCAACGCAGGTTGGTCCATCAGGTCGAACAAAACGCCCCAATGGGTGGGGCCTATCTGAAGTGGAGCACTGGTGGCGCCACCAGCATGTTCAGGGGGTGGCGCCTACTTTCTTGCCCGCATCGACAATTTCTTGCCAAGTGGCGTCATCGATGGTGATGCCTTCGCGCGAGCGCTGTTCGCGCGCGGCGCGCTCGGGTTCGCCGGGCAGCACCACGCCCTCGCTCCCCGGAGCAGGTGGGCTGTGGCGCAACCAATCGATGAAGGCCAGGCTTTCTTCGCCAAACGAGGCCAAACTGCCCAGGCGCGCCGGGTCGATCACGATGCACAGCATGCTGTTGAGCACAGCGCGCCGCCCATCGGCTTGGCGGTGCCAGGTGCCGCCACCGCTCAAAGCGCCGCCGAGCAACTCGCATGCCACGGCCATGCCAAAGCCTTTGTACTCGCCAAAGGTGCGCAAGGCCCCCATGCGCCCACCCGACTGCGGCACCACCACCACACCGGGGTTGTTGGTGGGCTGGCCGTTTTCGTCGATCAAGGTGCCGGGCTCGACGCTGCGTCCTTCGTTGTGGGCCACGCGCATCTTGCCCTGGGCCACGCGGCTGGTGGCAAAGTCGAGCACAAAGGGCTCGCGCACCTGGTCGTCCAAGCCCAGGGGGATGCCAATGCAGCAAGGGTTGGTGCCAAAGCGCCCATCGCTGCCACCAAAGGGCGCCACATTCGGGCGCGATGACACACTGACAAAGTGCAGCGCAATCCATCCGCGCGCCACCGCCATTTCGGCAAAGTGACCAATGCGCCCCAGATGGTGCGCGCTGGCCAGCGAAAAAATACATGCGCCATGCGCGACCACGCGCTCAAACGCCAGGTCCATGGCTTGCACACCCACCACCTGGCCAAAACCCGATTGGCCATCCAAGCCCAGCAGCATGCCGTTGTCGACCCGCACGGCCACATCAGCGCGGGTGTCGAGCCGGCCTTCCAATATCGCGTCCACATAACGCGGCGCCATGCCCACACCGTGTGAGTCGTGCCCACTCAGGTTGGCCAGCACCAAATTGGCCGCCACCTGACGCGCCCGATCGGCAGGTGCGCCAGCGTTGACAAACAAGTGGGTGATGGTGTCTTCCAGTTCGGCGGGGGCAATCAAGTGGGTCATGGCAGATGGCGCGGTGGGTTGGCGATGGGTTTAATGGTTGGAATGGGTGCTGCGTGGCTTAAGCCAAATGGAACCGGTGTGCGCTTTGAAGGGGTGTTGTCTGCATGGGTGGGAACGGCCCAAGCCCGTCACATCACCGCACCCAACTGCCAGGGCACAAACTCGTTTTGCCCATAGCCGTGTTGCTCGCTTTTGCTGGCTTGGCCTGAAGCACAGGCGATGATGTGCTTGAAGATTTCTTCTCCCTTGGCTTGCACCGTGCTGCCGCCATCGACCACGTCGCCGCAGTTGATGTCCATGTCATCGGTTTGGCGCTGCCACAGCGCGGTGTTGGTGGCCAATTTGAGTGAAGGCGAGGGCGCACAGCCATAAGCCGAGCCGCGCCCGGTGGTGAAGCAAATCAGGTTGGCGCCACCCGCCACTTGGCCGGTGGCGCTGACCGGGTCGTAGCCGGGCGTGTCCATGTACACAAAGCCATGCGCCGTGACTTTCTCGGCGTACTCGTACACCGCTTGCAAATTGCTGGTGCCGCCTTTGGCCACCGCCCCGAGTG
>CANFPJ010000097.1 GCA_947448885.1 Comamonadaceae bacterium | reverse complement strand
TGCTGGCGCACGCATGGAAATGCCGGGCTGCTCGCTGTGCATGGGCAACCAAGCGCAGGTGAAAGAGGGCGCGACCGTGATGTCCACCAGCACCCGTAACTTCCCCAATCGTTTGGGCAAAAACACCTTTGTGTATTTGGGCTCGGCCGAGTTGTCAGCCATTTGCTCCAAGCTTGGGCGCATCCCGACCCAAGCCGAGTACTTGGCCGACATGGGTGTGATCAATGCCGATGGCAGCAAGATTTACAAGTACTTGAATTTCGATCAGATCGACAGCTTCAAAGAAGTGGCTGAAACCGTCAAAGCCTGATCAAACGGCGCTGCATCAGCGCCAACCCAACCTGTCCGTGTTGTTGAAATGCGGGCAGGTTTTTTTTATTCGGGTTCAATTTTGGCGTCGCGCACCACTTTGCCCCAGCGTGGTGACTCTGCGCGAATGAGGGCTGCAAACAACTCGGGCGTGCCGCCACCGATTTCATTGCCTTGGCTGAGAATTTTGTCGCGCACTTCGACGTTTTGCAGGGCCTGGTTGCAAGCGGTATTGAGGGTTTTGATGACCTCTGCGCTCATGCCTTTGGGGCCCACCAGACCTTGCCAGTTTTGCACTTCCACACCCGGGAATCCCAATTCCGCCATGGTGGGAATTTGGGGCAGCAAAGGCGAGCGCACCCGACTGGTGATGGCCAAGGCCCGCAGGCGCCCGCTTTTGATCGAAGGCATGGCCGAATACATTTGCTCAAACATCATGTCGACCTGACCGCCCATCAAGTCGCTGGCGCCAGCGGCGCCGCTTTTGTAGGGGGCATGGATCATGTCGATGCCTGCGGTGTGTTCGAACAAAGCGCCACTCAAGTGATGAGAACCGCCGATGCCGCCAGATGCATAGCTGTATTTGCCCGGCGCGGCTTTGGCCGCCGCCACGACCTCGGCCACGGTTTTGAAAGGGGATTCGTTGCGCACCATCAAGATCAGCGGACCTTTTTCAATCAAGGCAATGGGCACGATGTCGGTCAGCGGGTCGAAATTTAATTTTTTGAACAGGGCGTGGTTGACCGCCAAGGGCGCGAAATTGCCCATGCCCACGGTGTAACCATCGGGCCGACCGCGCGCAATGATTTCGGTGCCTATATTGCCCCCGGCCCCGGCTTTGTTGTCAATGATGATGGGTTGGCCCAGCAGGTTGCTCATCACTTTGGCCACTTGGCGCGAGCGGCTGTCGGCATTGCCGCCGGCTGCATACGGGCACACCCAGGTGATGGGTTTGGCGGGATATTTGTCTTGGGCCAGGGCGGCCAGCGGCAGCAAGGCAGTGGCGCCGGCTGCATGCACCAGGGATCTGCGTTTCATGGATGTTTCTCTCAGGAATATGGACAATCAAGTCATCATAAGGCCTGCAACCGCTGGCGTGCCCGGGTTTGGCTGGGCGGCCCATTCCCGACTGCAGGCCATGGCCCACAATCGGGCGCCATGTCATCTGATTTGTTGATCGCTGGTGCCGGTATTGCCGGCGTGGCCGCCGCGTTGGCTTTGTCACGTGCAGGCGCCCGTGTGGATGTGTTCGAGCGTGCGCCACAGTTGGCCACCGAGGGCGCCGGCGTTCAACTGGGACCCAACGTGACGCGCATTTTGCGTGCCTGGGGATTGCAAGAAGCCCTCAATGCCGTGGCGGTTTTTCCTGAACAGCTGTGCGCGATGGATGCCCGTGATGGGCGAGTCGTGGGCCAGGTGGATCTCACCACTGCCGCATTGCGATACGGCGCACCCTGCGTGTGCATCCACCGCGCAGATTTACAGGCACTTTTGTGGCAAGCGGTCCATGAAGCGCCTGGCGTGCAGTGGCATTGGGGACAAGCCTTGCAATCGGTGAGCCAAGCCGCAGAGGGTGTGACGGTGCACAGCGATGCAGGCCAGACTTGGGACGCCGATGGTTTGGTGATTGCCGATGGCATTGGCAGCCAGATGCGACGCCATGTTCTCGGTGATGGGGCCCCCACGCCCACTGGGCATATCGCCTTGCGTGCCTTGTTGCCCATGGCCGATGTTCCGCTGGCGTGGCGCAGCGGCGATGTTTGGGTGTGGATGGGCGTTGATTTTCATTTGGTGCATTACCCGGTTCGCGGTGGGCAATGGCTGAACCTGGTGTTGGTTCTCAACCGTCCCCATACTGACTTGGACCCCGGATGGAGTTTGACGGGTGACGCTGACTGGGCACAGCGGGCTGTCGCGCGCAGTTGTTCTGCGCTGCGCGATGTGGTGGGGCGTGTGACGGAGTGGCGCTATTGGGTGCTGGCCGACCGCGCGCCGATGGCTTCAGCGCTTGAAATGGCCGTGGGACGGGTGGCTTTGGTGGGCGATGCCGCTCATCCCATGCGGCCTTATTTGGCCCAGGGTGCCGGCATGGCCATGGAGGATGCGGCGGCACTCCAAGCCGCATGGCTGACGCACGCCAACTCAGGCGTTGCCGCAGCTTGGCACGCCATGGCCCACAGCCGCTGGCAGCGGGTGGCCCGGGTGCAGCAACAGTCGCGCCGCAATGGGCGCATTTTTCACAGCGCGGGCTTGGTGCGCTGGGGCCGTAACTGGGCCTTGCAGACGTGGGGCTCGCATTTGATGGACCCCGCTTGGTTGTATGGGGGTGGGCCCGTGCCCAAGCCGTGACCCCATTGACATGGTGGATCAGCGGTTGGGGTTGCCCTGCAATGCGAGGCTGTTAACTGGCTTGGTTGCCGAGCAGCAACCATTCCATCAAAGCTTTTTGCACGTGCAGGCGGTTTTCTGCTTCGTCCCAAACCACCGATTGGATGCCATCGATCACATCGGCGCTCACTTCTTCGCCGCGGTGGGCCGGTAGGCAGTGCATGAACAAGGCGTCAGGCCGTGCCGCAGACATCATCTCGGCGTCCACACACCAGCGCGCAAAGGCTTTTTTGCGCACCTCATTTTCGGCCTCAAAACCCATGCTGGTCCACACATCGGTGGTGACCAAATCAGCTTGGTGACAGGCGTCCAGCGGGTTTTTGAACACCTGGTAGCTTTCAGGTCGGCGCAGGCCCGCCACAGATTGGTCAATCTCATAACCACTGGGGGTGCTGACGTGCACCTTGAAGCCGAGCAAGTCCGCAGCTTGCAACCAGGTGTTGGCCATGTTGTTGCCGTCTCCTACCCAGGCCACGGTTTTGCCCCGAATGCTGCCACGGTGCTCGATGTAGGTGAAGATGTCGGCCAAAATTTGGCAGGGGTGAAACTCATTGGTCAGGCCATTGATCACCGGCACGCGTGAGTTGGCGGCGAAGCGCTCCAGTTTGCTCTGCTCGAAGGTGCGAATCATCACCAGGTCCACCATGCGGCTGATCACTTTGGCGCTGTCTTCGATGGGTTCTGCTCGGCCGAGTTGGCTGTCACCGGTGGTCAAGTGCACCACCGATCCACCGAGTTGGTACATGCCAGCTTCAAAGCTGACCCGGGTGCGGGTCGAGGCTTTTTCGAAAATCATGGCCAAGGTGCGGTCCACCAAAGAATGGTGTTTTTCATAGGCCTTGAATTTCTTTTTGATCAAAGCCGCGCGCTCAAAAAGATACGCGCACTCCGGGGCGCTCAGATCGTTGAATTGCAAAAAGTGGCGCATGTCTGCCTCAGGCCGCCGGGGCGGTTTCAGCCAACCATTGGCGCACCAAGGGCACCAGCAAGGCGACCACCTCGTCGGCTTCTGCTTCGGTGATGATGAGCGGCGGCACCAAACGGATCACTTTGTCGGCGGTCACACTGATGAGCAGGCCTGCGTCCAAGGCGCGCTGCATCAAGCCGCCGCAGGATGCGGTGAGTTCGATGCCGATCATCAAACCTTGACCGCGAATGTCTTTCACGCCTGGCAGCGAACCGAGTTCGCGCGCCAAGGCTTCGCGCAGGTGCGCCCCGACTAGGGCAGCGTGTGCCAACAAGCCGTCTTCTTCCATGATGCGGATGGTTTCCACCCCTGCACGCATGGCCAAGGGGTTGCCGCCAAAGGTGGTGCCGTGATTGCCGGGTTGAAAAATGTGGGCCGCCTTGGGGCCGGCCACCACCGCGCCAACGGGTACGCCCGAGGCCAATCCTTTGGCCAGGGGCATGACATCGGGGACGATGCCCGCCCATTGGTGGGCAAACCATTTGCCCGTGCGACCCATGCCGCACTGAACCTCGTCGATCATCAGCAACCAGCCGCGCTCGTCACACAAGCGCCGCACGTCTTGCAGGTATTCGACCCGTGCCGGGTTGACGCCACCTTCGCCTTGGATGGTTTCCAAAAACACAGCCACCACATCTTTTCGACCCGCCGTGGCCTTTTGCAAAGCGTCGATGTCGTTCAAGGGCACCCGAATGAAACCATCGACCATGGGGCCAAAGCCTTGCTGGATTTTTTCGTTGCCGGTGGCACTGAGGGTGGCGATCGAACGGCCATGAAAAGCCTTGTCATAGACCACGATGTGGGGCAGTTCAATGCCCTGGTCATGGCCAAATTTGCGCGCCAATTTAATGGCTGCCTCGTTGGCTTCCAAGCCCGAGTTGCAGAAAAAAACATTCTGCATGCCCGACAACTCGACCAGTTTGCGGGCCAGGTTCTCTTGATCAGGGATGTGGTAGTAGTTGCATGAATGCATCATCTTGGCCACTTGGTCCTGCAAAGCAGGCACCAATTTGGCGTGTCCATGGCCCAAGGTATTGACGGCGATGCCGGCCAAGGCGTCCAGATAGCTTTTGCCAGCGGTGTCCCACACGCGGACACCGCGCCCATGCGAAACGGCCATGGGCAAGCGCCCGTAGGTGTTCATGGTGTGGGGAGAGCTGGGCGCAGCGGGGGTGGTCATGTCGTGTCCTTGGACAGTGGGGCAATGCGATTCAAGGGTTAGAACCGCGGGGAGGGGATTTTAGGGCCAGCGAATGACGACTTCGTGGCGGTTGAGACAAGCGTCTGTGTGTGGGTGTGCATGCCGACATTGTCAGTCTCCAACAAGGCGCATCGATAGAATCAGCGGCGGGATCAAGGTTTTTCAGCGTCCCACACACCAATCCCCCCCACAATGTCATCACCCTCTGCGCATGAAGTTTGGATTTTGGGCTTGACCGTCGGCGGTCAAACCTTCCGACCCAGCGATTGGGCCGAGCGATTGGCGGGGGTCATGTCCTCATTTCGCCCTGGTGGCGCGGCGCCAGGTGACCACCTGAGCTATTCGCCCTGGTGCGTGCCCACCACCAACGACGCTGGCCAAAAATGCGTCATTGTTCATGTGGATTTGCGAGCGGCTGAGGTCATGGCTTGGGACTTTGTCCTGAACTTTGCCCGGGACAATCAGTTGCAAGTGGTCAAAGGGGCGCTGGTGCCGTGACAACAAAAAAGCCGTCTTGCGACGGCTTTTTGCTTTGCTGACAGCGCACCCGTTACAAACGGCGGCCTGAATATCAGGCCGGGCTGATGGGCCTGATGTTCAGGCCGCGGTGGCCAAGGTTTTGACCTTGGCGCTGAGGCGGCTCTTGTCGCGAGCAGCCTTGTTCTTGTGAAAAATACCTTTGTCAGACACAGAGTCCACCACGGTTTGCATTTTGGCAAACAGCTCGGTGGCCTTGGTCTTGTCACCAGCCAAAACCGCTTTTTCAACGTTTTTGACGGCAGTGCGGTACTTGGAGCGCAGTGAAGTGTTGGCGGCGTTCAGATGGACGTCTTGACGCGCACGTTTACGGCCCGACGCCAGGCGCGGGTTCTTTTTCTTGGGCTTTCCAGATGCCATGATGGTGTTCCTATGTGTCTGTGGATGTTGTCAGCAAAGCCCGCGATTGTATCAAAGTCCCAGCCATCGGGCGCATCGGTTCCAGGCCACCGCATTGGGGGCCTTTGCGCCCAGGGCCGAGGGCTACACTTGTGGCGTGTCTTTGTTCAAATCTGCCTCCACCGTCTCCTTGTGGACCTTGGTCTCGCGTGTCACGGGCTTGGCGCGCGAGTTGCTGATCGCGGCCACGTTTGGCGCCAGCGCCATGACCGACGCTTTCAATGTGGCCTTTCGCATACCCAATTTGTTTCGGCGCTTGTTTGCCGAAGGGGCCTTTGCACAGGCATTTGTGCCGGTGCTGGCCAGCACCCGCAGCCAGGCAGGGGACGAGCGGGCCGTTGAGTTGCTGGGTCATGTGGCTTCTGCGCTTTTTTGGGTGTTGGCACTGACTTGCGTGGTCGGTGTGGCGACCGCCCCTTTGCTGGTCTGGGCCATGGCGTCTGGTTTGGGGCGTGATGCGGCGGCCCAAGAGGCGGCGGTGTTCATGACCCGCTGGATGTTCCCCTACATCGGTTTCATGTCTTTGGTAGCCTTGGCGGCGGGGGTGCTCAACACCTGGAAGCGCTTTGCGGTGCCAGCGGCCACCCCAGTGTTGCTCAATGTGAGCATGGTGGCTTGTGCCTGGGGTGCCGGCCCTTGGTTCGAGGCCAATGGATGGCCGCCGATCTATGCCTTGGCCTTGGGCGTCATGTTGGGTGGAGTGATGCAACTGGGCGTGCAACTGTGGGCGATCCACCGTTTGGGCTTGCGGCCGCGATGGGCTTGGCCTGGCCGGGGATGGATGGCGGTTTGGCGTGACCCGGGTGTGGGTCGCATTTTGGGTCTGATGGCACCGGCCTTGTTGGGGGTGAGCGTGGCCCAAATATCCCTCATCATCAACACCCAAATCGCCTCGCATTTGACCCCCGGCAGTGTGACCTGGTTGGGGTATGCCGATCGCTTGATGGAGTTTCCCACCGCCATCTTGGGCGTGGCCTTGGGGGTGGTGTTGTTGCCCGCTTTGACGCAGGCCAAGGCCAATGGCGACCCACAACGCTACAGCGACTTGCTCGACGACGGGTTGCGTGCGGTGACCGTGCTGGCGCTGCCTTGTGCGGTGGCCTTGTTGATTTTTTCCAAGCCATTGGCGAGTGTGCTGTACCACTATGGGGCGTTCACCGACCGTGATTTGACCCAAACCAGCCTGGCTTTGATGGGTTATGGGGTGGGCTTGATCGGTTTGGTGGCCATCAAGGTGTTGGCGCCGGGCTTTTATGCCAGCCAAGACACCCGCACCCCCATGCGCATTGCTTTGGGGGTGTTGGTGCTGACCCAGTTGCTCAATCTGGTGTTGGTGCCCTGGTTGGGGCATGCCGGTTTGGCCTTGGCCATTGGCTTGGGTGCCTTGGTCAATGCCAGCGCTTTGTGTGTGGGCCTGATTCGCCAAGGCGGCTTCCATCCGCGCCCCGGATGGGCACGCTATGTGGCACAAGTGGTGCTGGCGTGTGCATTGTTGGCGCTGCCTTTGATGTGGTTTTCACAAGTGATTGACTGGGCGGCTTGGCGCGTGACGCCTTGGGCCCGCATCGCAGCTTTGGCCGTTGCCTTGCTGATCGCTGCTGTCACCTATGGCTTGGCTTTGTGGGCCTTGCGGGTGCCCGTGCAAAACTTGTGGCGGCGCTGAGGTGAGCATGGCCGCTTGGAATCCTTGGGACACACCGACACCGATCGATTATTTCCGCTCCTTGGTGGCCTCGGATGCGCAGTTCCCTCTGTTGGAAGCCGCCGCCAGCCTGGCCCAAGTTCAGCATCCGCAGACCGATGTACAAGCCGTGCTGGGCCAGGTGGACGATTGGTTGGTGCGATTGCGCCGCAGGTTGTCCAAGGACATGGACCCGATCGCCAAGTTGCGCTTGGTCAATCGGTTTTTCTTTGAAGAACTGGGTTTCGCCGGAAATGTCAATGACTATTACTCGCCAGACAACAGTTTCTTGCAATGCGTGATCGAATCGCGCCGGGGCATTCCCATCAGTTTGGCCGTGTTGTGGTTGGAGTTGGCACAAGGTTTGGGTTTAAACGCGCAAGGCGTTGGCTTCCCGGGTCATTTTTTGGTCAAGGTCAAGCTGCCCGAGCCCCATGTGGGGTTGATCGTGCTGGACCCGTTCACAGGTCAGTCCCTGGGCCGAGAGGATTTGCTCGAGCGCATGGGCCAGTGGTTGGGGGATACAGCCCCCGGCTTGGGGACACGCAAAACCGATGTGTTGTTGTCACAGCATTTGCAGGCTTGCACGCCGCGGCGAATGGTGTTGCGCATGCTGCTCAACTTGCAGGAAATTTACCGCTCCCCATCCGACAACCCAGTGCTGAGCGCGGTGCAGCAGCGCATCCACATCGTGGAACCTGCCGGTTAAAGCAGGGTTGAACTGATCAGGGGTTTGGCTGGATTCAGCGCAACACCACCGCAGGGCCAGTGCCGCGCGTTTCAATGCTGCCCACCACGTGCACCTGCTCACCCATGCCGCGCAGGGTGGCTGCGCAGTCGGTGGCAGCGCTTGCGGGCACCACCACCACCATGCCCAGGCCATTGTTAAAGGTGCGGTTCATTTCGATGTCATCAATGCCCGCCTGGGTTTGCAACCAAGCGAATAGTTCTGAGCGGGGCCAACTGCCCAATTGGAGTTGGGCGCACAGCCCATCGGGCAATACCCGAGGGATGTTTTCCAGCAAACCACCACCCGTGATGTGGGCCAAAGCGTGGATGGGGTGTTGGGCCAAAGCCGCGAGCACCGACTTGACATAAATCCGGGTTGGGGCCATCAGGGCTTGGCGAAAGGGCAGGCCATCGAGTTGCTGGGGCAAAGCGCTGGCGCTGCGTTCGATGACTTTGCGCACCAATGAAAACCCATTCGAATGCACGCCAGAAGAAGCCAAACCCAGGACCACATCGCCCTGGGACACCAAGGCACCGGTGAGAATTTTGGATTTTTCCACCACACCCACGGCAAAACCGGCCAAGTCGTATTCGCCAGGGGGGTACATGCCTGGCATTTCTGCGGTTTCGCCGCCCATCAAAGCGCAACCCGCCAGCTCGCACCCAGTAGCAATGCCTTGAACCACCGTGGCTGCGGTATCGACGTCAAGCTTGCCGCAGGCAAAGTAGTCCAAAAAGAAAAGCGGCTCGGCCCCTTGTACCAGCACGTCATTGACGCTCATGGCCACCAAGTCGATGCCCACGCTGTCATGCATGCCCCATTCAAAGGCCAATTTGAGTTTGGTGCCCACCCCATCGGTGCCGCTGACCAAGACCGGCTCTTGGTAGCGTTTGGGCACCTCGAACAAGGCACCAAAACCGCCCAGACCCGATAAAACACCCTCGCGCAGGGTTTTGGCGGCCATGGGTTTGATGCGTTCAACCAAAGCGTCACCGGCATCGATGTCCACGCCAGCGTCTTTATAGGACAGGGGTTTGTTCATTTGGGGGAAGGAATAAGGGCGTCTCAAGGTGCGCCGATAGAATCGCAGGATTTTAAGCCCGCCCTGAAATCAACCGCCCCATGACCCCCAATCAACAACAATTTGCCGCTTGGAGCGCCATCACCGCCGTGGTGGGGTTGTTGCTGTGGGTCTTGTCGCCGGTGCTGATGCCGTTTGTGGTCGCGGCGGTGCTGGCTTATGTGCTGTCACCCTTGGTCAAAGGCTTGTTGCGCATCAGTGCCGGGGCCATGCCTGTACTGCTGGCGGTGGGTGTGGTTGAGTTGTTGTTCTTGATCGTGACATTGGCCATCCTGTTGCTGGTGGTGCCCATCTTGGCCAAAGAGTTGCCCCTGATGCGAGAGCAACTGCCAGGCTTGCTGCTCAAAGCCCAAGCGGTATTGGCGCCCTGGCTCAAAGAGATGGGCGTGGAGATGGCCTTGGACGCGGCATCTTTGAAGGCCTTCATCATCAAGTATTTCAACACCTCGGTCGAAGATTCGCTGGATGGGTGGCTGACATCGCTGCGCATTGGTGGCAGCGTCGCTTTGGCCGTGGTGGGCAACGTGGTCTTGATCCCCGTGGCATTGTTTTATTTGTTGGCCGATTGGGACCGCTTTGTCGCCCATGTGGTGGGTTTGGTGCCGCAACGCATGCGACCCGCCTTTGACGGATTTGTGGCCGAAGTGGACGAGGTGCTCGGCCAGTACCTGCGGGGCCAGTTGACGGTGATGGTCATCTTGTCGGTTTTTTACAGCGCAGGTTTGGCCTTGTTTGGTTTGGATTTGGCTTTGCCCATTGGGGTCTTCAGTGGTTTGGCTGTGGTCATCCCCTATTTGGGTTTTGGGGTTGGCTTGGTCTTGGCCTTGGTGGCGGGTTTGTTGCAGTTTGCGGCCTGGAAGGCCGCCGTGATGGTGGCCGTGGTGTTTGGCCTGGGTCAATTGCTGGAGGGCTTTGTGCTGACGCCCCGCCTGGTGGGCGAACGGATTGGATTGCACCCGTTGGCGGTGATTTTTGCGTTGCTGGCTTTTGGGCAGGTATTTGGCTTCGTGGGCGTGCTGGTGGCTTTGCCCGCCAGTGCCATCTTGTTGGTGTGTTTGCGCCGAGCGCGTCTGCGTTACCTGGCCAGCCATTTGTTCACCGGTTGAGCCCGCGCCATGAAGCAAATTGCGCTTGACATTGGTTTGGCCCCTGGGCCGAGCTTGGCCAATTTCTTGCCCGGTCAAAACCAGTTGGTTTTGGAGCATTTGTCGCTTTGGGTGTCCAACCAAGTGCGCTCACCTGTGCCCACCTATATTTGGGGTGAGATGGGGTGCGGCAAAAGCCATTTGCTGCAGGCCGTTCGGACGGCGTTGGGCGAGCAGGGCGGCTTGGGTTCGGTCGGTTGGATGGACCCCCAATTGGTGGAGCCCGGTGCTTTCAGCGAAGATTGGCAAGTGGTCTTGCTCGACGATGTCCACTTGTACAGCGCGGTTCAGCAACACGCGGCCTTCAATTGGTTCGTCAATGCAACCGCCGCCACCGATGGGCAGCAACGCTGGGTTTTGGCCAGTGGCGCCATGCCCCCCAGCGATTTGCCGGTGCGCGAGGACTTGCGCACCCGCTTGGCCTGGGGCCATGTGTTTCAGTTGCAATTGCTCAGCGAAATTGAACGCCGCTCTGTGTTGCGTCAGCACGCAGATGCCCGGGGCTTGTTTTTAAGCGATGAAGTCATGGACTATCTGCTCCACCGCTTCAGCCGTGATTTGGCCAGCTTGATGCATTGGTTGGACCAACTGGACCGCTATGCTTTGCAAACCAAACGGGCCATCACGGTCCCTTTGGTGCGCGACATGATGGAGCAACTTTGAAGAAAGATGGGTTTGGAATCGATTTGCCTGTTTGATTTGGACCACACCCTTTTGCCATTGGATTCTGACCACGCTTGGGGCCAGTACACCACCCGATTGGGTTGGACCGATGCCGAAAGCTTTGCACAGCGCAATGACGCGTTCTATCGCCAATACCAGCAAGGCGAACTCGATATCCACGCTTATGTGCGTTTTGCCACCCAGGCAGCGCGTGAACGTGGCCTGAAGGCCAGCGCGCTTGCACACCAAGCGTTCATGCGCGATGTGATC
>CANFPJ010000096.1 GCA_947448885.1 Comamonadaceae bacterium | reverse complement strand
GGGTTGGCGTCGCCGTAGGTTTTGATGGCGTTGTTGGCCGTGACGGTGAGTGGCGCTTTGTTGATCGTCAGCGTGCCATTGACCAGGTTGCTGAAATCGTAGTTGCTCGCCGCCAAGGTGCCCACACCAGCGGTGATGGTGGCATTGCCCGCACCCGTGGTGGTGGTCGCCGTGGTGGTGGCACTGCCTGCGCCACTCACGCCGGATGTGGCCAGGGTTTCGCCGTTGACAAAGCCACTCACCGTGGCACTGAACGCAGGGTTGGCGTCGCCGTAGGTTTTGATGGCGTTGTTGGCCGTGACGGTGAGTGGCGCTTTGTTGATCGTCAGCGTGCCATTGACCAGGTTGCTGAAATCGTAGTTGCTCGCCGCCAAGGTGCCCACACCGGCGGTGATGGTGGCATTGCCCGCACCCGTGGTGGTGGTCGCTGTGGTGGTGGCACTGCCTGCGCCGCTCACGCCCGATGTGGCCAGGGTTTCGCCGTTGACAAAGCCACTCACCGTGGCGCTCAAGGTCGGGTTGGCGTCGCCGTAGGTTTTGATGGCGTTGTTGGCCTTGACGGTGAGTGGCGCTTTGGTGATGTCTGCGCTCAAACCGGTTTGCTGCAACAAGCTGTAGTTGCCAGCATCAGCACCGCCAATGCTCAAGCCTGAGGTGGTGATCGCTTTGGCAGTGCCAACATTGGGGTTGGCAAAGGTGCCAGTGGCTGCACCACTGAGCGTGACGGTGTCGCCCGCCACGGGGTTGATCACCGCCGCTCCGCCCAAATTGGCCGCAGTGCTGCCGTCATAAACCTTGTTGGTCGCTGTCAATCCAGACACCGCCAAGTTGGCAGCGGTGATGGTCACCCCGTTGTTGCTGCCAGCGATGGGCAAGCCGCTATTGAGGTTGTAGTTGCTGGCTACGCCCCCATTGCTGCTGGTCAGGGTCAAACCGCTCAAGTTGGTCAGTGTCTTGCCCACCGTGGCGACGTTTTTGTCACTGATGCTGGCTGTACCCGCTGTGGCGTTGAAGGTCTCTCCATTCACACCTTCGATGGCCGTCATCTGCGCTGACGTCACGGTGCTCAAACCGTCGTAGGTTTTAGCTGCTGTCACCTTGCTCAGATTGGCTTTGTCCACGGTCAGGCTACCGGCCACATAGGTGATGGCGTAGTTGCTGCTGCTCAGGCCCGAGGCGGTGACCGTGTAACTGCCCGCGTTGATTGCGCCCTGGGCCGTGCCGCCATAGGTGAGCGTGCCCGTCAAAGCAGCGGCCGACTGCCCGTTGGCAAAGGCGCTGTAGCTCACGCTGCCGCCGCTGTAGGCCAAGCCATCGTAGGTTTTGCTGGCGGTAGCAGCAGTGATGGTCAGCGGCTTGGGCGCCACCGTCCAGGCCGTGCTGGCGCCCGCACCTGCGAGGTAGTAAGCGGCATTGCTGAGCGTCGCGCCCGAGGTATAGCTGAAGGTGTAGCTGCCCGGCACACTGGTTGCCGTTGGCGCACCGCTGTAGACGATGGTCCCCGTGTAGTCGGTGCCGCTCACCAAGTTGTATTGCGTGCCACCTGTTGACGCCGAGAAAAAGCCCAAGGAATACCCCGGTGTGGACCCGTAGTCGCTGCTGTATTGGTTGCTGGCATCCACAGGCCGCGCATACACCAAACTCTTGGCGTTCAGCCCGACAAAATTGCCCGACAAAGTGCCTGTGCCTTGGCGGATGTAACCCGCCCCGCCACTGCCGGTCAAGGTGCCAAAGCTCAAGTTGCCATCATTGGGTTTGAGAGAGACCATGGCGGCTGACGCCACCGTCGAGCTGGCCGAGGACAGATTGAGTGACGTGCCCGTGTCCACGGTGACCGTGCTGTTGTTTTGCAGCGTGATCGCCCCCGACCAGGAGTTGGCCCCCGCCACGTTGTGCAAAAAGCCCCCGTTGCCAAAGGTGCCGCTGGAGGCCAGGGTGATGGTCTTACCCGTCACGTTGAGGTTGCTGCCATCGAGGGCGCCCAACTCCAACGTAGTGCCAGCAGGCACCGTGATGCTGCTGCCCCCCAGCGCCGTGCTGTGGGCCAAGCGCAAGGTGCCGGCACTCAAGGTGGTGGCGCTGTAGGTGTTGGCTGCGGCCAGTGTCAAGCTGCCGCTGCCACTCTTGGTCAGCGTGTAGGCCCCCGACACCGAGCCGCCCAGCGTGAGCGCGCTGCCGCTCAAATTCACGGTGGCGTTCGCACCCAGCGTGACGGCACCGCCCAGGCTGCTGGTGCCCGTGCTCGTGGCGAGGGTGCCACTCAGGGCCAGGGCCTCGCTGCCAACGGTCACACCTTGCAGGTCCAAGGTTGCGCCACTGGCCACGGTGGTGCCCGCAGCGGTGGTGCCCAGGCCTGCCGCATTGGTCACCGCCAAGGTGCCTGCGCTGACCGTGGTGGCGCCGGTGTAGCTGTTGGCGCCAGCCAGCGTGAGGGTGCCTGTGCCTGACTTCGTCAACGTGCCGCCCGCGCTGCTCAGGGCGCTGCCCAAGGTGACGCTTTGGCCGTTGGTGTCCAAGCTGTAGGCTTGGCCTGCCGCCGTGCTGAAACGGCCCGAGTAGTCTGCGGTGTTGCTGGCTGAAAACTGCAGGGTGCCACCGCCAAACGAAAGGGTGCCACCGGTGCCGAGTGCACTGGCCGAGCCCAGGGCCAAGGTGCCAGCAGTTAGCGTGGTGTTGCCGGTGTAGTCGTTGGCGCCCGTCAGGGTCAAGGCCAATGAGCCTTGTTTAACCAAGCCGCCCGTGCCGCTGATTTTGGCGGCGATGGTTCTGGCGTCGCTTCGGTTGTAAATCAAGGTGCCGTTGTTGGTGATGTCGCCTGTGTTGAGCACCCCGGTTGCGGTGGCATTGCCCACCTGCAGCGTGCCGCCGGTGTTGATGGTGGTGGTGCCGGTGCTCGACGCACTGCCTGTGAGCAGCAATTTGCCGGGGCCCGCCTCCACCAATGCCACGGCATTGGAGAGGTTGCCCGAATAGGTGGTTGTGTCGCCACTGGCCGCTTGCACAAAGCTCACGCTGCCGCTGGTGCTGGACGTGGGGTCTTGCAACACATTGGTGCTGATGGTGGCGGTGGTGCTGGGTTTGAAAACCAGCGAAGCGCCTGAGGCCACATAAGCTGCACTCGTCGTCCAGGCACCACCGGCAGCGCCCGTGCCCACCTGCAGCGTGCCGCCATAGACATAGCTTGCACCGGTGTAGGTGGCGTCTGCCCCCAGAACCAAGGTACCAGCGCCATATTTTTTGAGCACTGCGCCGACTCCGCCCAAGGCTGTGGTCAGGGTGACGTCTTGGCCATTGGTGTCCAGCGCATAGCTGTCAGAGAAGAACGAAAATTTGTCGGAATAGCTTGTGGTGTTGGCTGCCGAATACTGCAACCGCCCACCCGCAAAGTAAATGTTGCTCAAAACGCTGCCGATCGCGTTGGCAGAGCCCAACCCCAGTGAGCCCTTGACAAGGAAGATTTTGCTGAAGCTATTGCTGGCGTCCAGTGTGGTCACATCGTTGTCACTGGGCAGGCTGATGTATAGCGTACCCGTCCCTGTGATGGTGTTGCTCAGCGTGAAGTTGCCGCTGCGATTGATTCTCAGTGTTGAGGTGTTGGAGTTACCAAGGGCAATGTTGCCAGCCACCGAACCGGTACTACTGCCATTGCCCAACTGCAATGTGGTGTTGTTACCGACGGTGGTGGTACCGCTGTAGGTACTGTTACCCGTCAAAATCAAGCTGCTACTGCTCGCACCGCTCAAGGTCAGCGTGCCACTGGTGCTGGTCAATGCAGAAGCCCAGCTTTTAGAAATGCCTGTGCCAAGATCAAGTTTATAGGCCTGATTTGCCGCCGTACTGAAACGGGACGAGTAATCTGTGACATCGTTTGTGCTGGTGTATTTCAGCGTACCGCCCTCGAAGCTGATGGTTCCACTTCCCCCCAAGCTGGCGAAGTTACCGCTGTTGTTCACGTTTGGGTTCAAACTGCCAGCCAACAGCCGTGTGCCGCCGGTGTAGCCATTTCTCGAGGACTGCAAGGTCACATCGCCCGTGCCAGCCTGCACCAAGCCTCCGGACCCCTGAATGATGTTGTCTACCGCCAGGGCATTGGTGCGATTGAAGGTCAGCGTACCGTTGTTTGTCACGATGGTGGAGCCGCCCAGCGTACCCGTGGTGCCCGCGTTGCCCACTTGCAGGGTGGCCCCGGCACTGATGACGATGCCCGCACTGGTGGAGGGGACGTTGGCGCCCAAGGTATTGGTACCCGTCAGCACCAAGGTGCCAGCATTGAGGGTGATGGCCGGTAAGGGAGTGCTCTTGCCATCCCATTTATTGTCTCCGCTCAGCAGCAAAGTACCCGAGCCGTTTTTGACCAACAAACTGCCGGTGGCTGTGTTGAGCGCGCTGGCCCAAGTGACATCCTGACCCGCGGTGTCCACGGTCACCGTCGCATTGTTGGCAACGCTAAAGCGTGGGGAGTAGTCAAACACGTTGCTGGCCGAATACTGCAATCCACCACCGCTCAGACTGACGGTGCCACTGCTGCCCAGCGCGGTGCCAGACCCAAGGACCAATGTGCCCGCAGACAGGGTGGAGCCACCGGTGTAGCTGTTGTTGCCCGCGAGGGTGACGGTGCCGCTGCCAGCGTTGGACAAGCGACCCGTGCCACTGATGTCGTTGGCCACGCTGAGGGTGTCGGAGCGGTAAAACGACAAGCCACCGTTGTTGACCACCGCACCGCTGCCCAAACTTCCACTGGTCTGAGCGATTGATTCCCCAATGCTCAAAGTGGAGCCTGCATTGATGGTGGTGGTGCCGGAATATGTGTTTGTCCCTTTCAATTTGCTGGTGCCGCTTTGCGTGGTCAGGGTGCCAGTGCCGCTCACATTCCCGCCCAAAGTTCCGGTGTCAAGCAAGATCGCACCATTGTTGGTGATTGGCCCATTCCAAGTGCCGCCATTCAAGCCTAGCGTTGTGCCTGCGCCAATGTTCAAACTCAAGCCGGTGACACTTCCCGAATTCAGGGTTACGGTCCCAGCCAGTCTGAGTAAACCAGTGGCGTCGCCAGTGAAACCGTTGCTGAAGGTCAGGGTATCGCTGCGGTTGATGATCAAGGTACCGTTTGTGCCCACCTTGGGTGGGATCAACGCCACATTCCCCAGCGAGCCCTCAGTCCCTCCATTGCCCACTTGGACCGTGCCACTGCTACCGAGGACCCAAAAACCGGCAAAGTTACCCTGCACACTGCCGGTGTAAGTGAAGGTGCCCGTTCCGTACTTGTTGATATACGGCCCAATGCTTGAGGCGGCTGTTCCTTTAAAGATGCCGTCAAAGGTTGTGCTGCCGTTGTTCTGACCCACGCCGAATGCGGCGTTGGTGGTGTTGGTACCCGTGGCTTCCACCGTGCCCGAACCGGCCAAGCTACCCACATGGGTGGGAACAACTCCTGCGAGACCGTTGTATTTGAAGGTTGCACCACTGTCTACCGTCATGGCGGTGTACCAGTCTAGGGAGCGGCCACTGACAATTTCCAGCGTGCCGTTCATGATCCGGGTGGTGCCGGTGTAGCTCTGGTCGGCATTGCCGCCGATCTGCAACAGGCCCGCACCGTCTTTGGCGAAGTTGCCCGTGCCCGAGATGACGCCGGTGTAGAGCGAGGTGCCCGACTGCGGCTTCATGACCAAGGTGCCGCTGCCGGTGATGTTGAAATTGCAATACGCCGTGGTGCAGTTGATGGCGCCATCGGCCGCCAGCGTGAGGGTGTTGGCTGTACTCCAGGTGAGCTTGTTGCTGGCCGAGCCGAAGTTGAGGGTGATGTTGCCGGTGTCGCTGCCCGCGCCGGTGGTGGAGACCGTGACGTTGTTGGCTGACAGCGCGGTCTGCAAGGTGGTGTAGTTCACGCTCGCACCCGAGGCCGACGCGGTGTAGGTGGTGAGCGCGCCCACGGTGTTGCCGCTGGTGTTGCTGTTGCTGGTGCCGATGGTGATGTCATACGGGTCCAGCAGCCATTGACCGCCACCGGTGTTGACTTGCAGGGCATCGCCGACTTTCAGGTCGTGTCCCGAGGTTTCGACTTGCCCGCCCTGCCCTGTGCCTGCGCCTTGGGCGTCGATGCGGCCATTGACCTGGGTCACGCTGTTGGCGTTGTGCACACCGCTCCACAGCACCACCTTGCCGCCGTCGCCGTTGTTGGTGGCACTCGCGTCAATGGTGGCGCCCGCCTCCATGGTCACGCGGGTGGCTTGGCGCATGTCGCCGCTGCCTTGCCAGTCGCCGCCCACCAGCACCGTGCCGCCGCCTGTGGGGCCTTTGGCTTGGATCTGGCTGGTGCTGGCCAAGGTGATGTCATCACCTTCCAAAAATATTTTTCCGCCTTTGCTCACCAAGCTGTTGGCCTCTAAGCTGCCGCTGTTTTTGATGACACCCGCTTGCAGTTTGTTCAGCGCCACCGCAGACAAAATGATTTGTCCATCGGGCGCTTGCACGGCCAGTTTGTTCTCGATCAGCGTGGCAATGGTGCTGGGGGTGGTGGTGATGCCCGCCAAACCACCGCCTTGCACTTGCAAGCTGATGGCCTCACCCGCCGCCAAGGCCACCGTGCCCGCACGGGCCACCACCACACCGGCGTTTTGCACTTCTGGGGCCAGCAAGGCCACATAGCCGCCCAAAGCCGCGTTGATGCGACCTTCGTTGACCACTTTGCCCGTGGCACCGTTGCGCTCAAACAGGTATTTGCCCGCCATGAAGTGGTCGTCGCTGATGGCGTGGGTGGTGGCCACCAATGCGCCCACGTCCACCGATGCCGTGGGCGAGAAGTACACGCCATTGGGGTTGCTCAAAAACACCTGGCCGTTGGATGTGATGCGGCCAAAGATTTGACTGGGGTTGTTGTCGTTGACGCGGTTCAAGGTGACGGCTTGTGCATTGGGCTGCACAAAGTGAATACTGGCCGCGCTACCGAGGTTGAAGCTGTCCCAGTTGATGACGGCGCGTTGGCTGCTTTGGTTGACCGTCATGGCCGCAGCTTGGGCGGTGGCGGTTTGGCTGATGGTGGCGTTGCCGCGTGCCACCGTGCCGCCGGTGGGCAACTGGGTGGTGGCCGGTGGCGACTGTGCGCCTGCACCGCCCGTGAGGGCCAAGCCCATCACCACCGAGGCCAGTACACCGCCACTGGCCGACTTGACTGCACGCTTGCCCGCCGCTTTGGCGGTTTCTGGCACCGCCTGCCAGCACTGCGCCGACTCCGACCAAAGTGTTTTGTGAACGCGGTTCATGCGGCTGTTCCTTAAAAAGCCACACTCGCCACGAGCCAAGCGCGGTTCAGGCGCAGGGTGCCGTCGTTGTCGCTGCCGTTGCTTTGAGCAGCCGGGTTGTCGCCCAAGCGCTGGGCCAGGCTGGCCTTGATGTCCACACCCTGGGGGCTTTGCCACCCCAAGGACAGGCCTGCCCCCTGCAAGTACCAAGCGGCAGGGCTGGCCGGTACGATGAGGTTGTTATCGGCGTTGGCCTGCACCCGGCCATGGTCGTAAAACGCGGCCAGGGTGAGGTGGCTGTCAAATCGTTGGCGCAACTCCAAACTCAGGGTGTGGCCCATGCTGCCACCGGCCTCGCCGGTGGGGTAGGCACGCACGCTGGTGGCGCCACCCAGGTAGATTTTTTCGGACGAGTCCAGGTTCACATTGCTGGCCTGCGCAGTGGCGCTGACATGGAGGCTCAAATTGGGTCTGAGTTTTTGCAACCGGCCCAAGCTCAGGTTGAGTTTGGTGTACGAAGCATCATTGGTTTTTTGGCCGGTGGTCAGCACGGTACTGGCATTGCTGGTGCCGCCACCGCCCCAGCCATCCATTTGCTGCCAACCCAAGGTGGCGTTGTAGACCTTGATGCCATACGAGGAGGTCACGCTGTTGACGGTGTTGTCAAAGCGCTTATCGTCATAACTGAAGGCCAGGTTGATGTTTTGCACCAAGGTGCGCAACAGCGGGTAGCTGATGTCCAAGCCCACGGTGGTGGCTGCGCCGTTGGGGTTGAGGCTGGCGAATTCATCGGAAATCACCCGGTAATTCAGGTTGGACATGTGCATACCCCAGCGCCAACCGTCACCACCAAGGGGCACCGTGTAGCCCAAACGCTGATAGTCCACGCCCTGGGTTTTCATGGCGTTGATGGCCAGCGCGTCGCCCAGGCGTGCCGGGCTGTTGACGGCCAGGTTCACACTCAGTCGGTCAGCGCCGGTGCGCAATGCGCCTTGGTTGTCCACACTGGTGCTGCCCGTGAGCAGCTTGTCGTCGGTGGCCGCCAACACCAGATCGGTTTCGCCATCGCGTTGGCCAGGGACCAAATGCCCGTTGACGCCCACTCCGGGCAGGTCGTCCAGGAGCAACAACACGCGGTCCAGGCGGCGTGCGTTCAAGGGCTTGCCCGTTTCAAGCTGGCCCTGGGCCATGCGCACCAAGCGGGTGGCTTCGATGCGCAGGGGTTGTGCACCCGGCAAAGACACGGCGCCGAACATGGCCTCAACGATTTGGATGGTGACGATGCCGTCTTTGATTTCTTGCTGGGGCAAAAATGCCCGCACCATCCACCCGGCCTCGCGGTAAGTGATGGTCACCGCATCGGCGGCCTCTTTGAGCTGGTTCAGCGACATCACCCGGTCGGTGAAGGGGGTCAAAGCGGTGAGCAGTTGTTCGGTGCTGAGCAAGGTGTTGCCCCGCAACTCGAAGCCACGCACCTGCACGGTGGCGTCGCTGGGGGTGACTTGTCGTTGGGGACCGCTGGGGCGCGGTTGCACACCGGGCACCGGCAGCGGGGCCACCAGGTCGCGCTCGGTTTGGCGCAGGATCGAGCCGGCATCGATGTTGACTTGGGCGTGTGCGGCCATGCCCAAGGTCGTGAGCACGGCCAGAACCGGAAAAATACGACAGGGGGAATGGGGGGTTGAGGTGGTCATTCAGCGGGACACAAAGAATCCAGCTGAAATTGTTAAAAAATCGACAAAACTTTTATTACCGCGAATTACAAACCCATACTTACGGGTTACACAACGGCCACGGGTGTGGTTAATTGATAACCGATGTTGCGCAAAGACTCGATGCAAGCGTCTTGAGCCCCGGCATCGGTGAGCTTTTTGCGCAAGCGCACCATGCGCACAGCCAGGCTGGCTTTGAAGGCTTCGTCGACATCGGAACCCAACAAATCGGCGAGTTGCCAAGTCTCCAAACGCCCGGCCGGGGCGCGGGCCATGGCGGTGAGCACCAAGGCCTCTTGGGTGGTGAGTTTGACGGCGGCCAAGGGTCCTTGCAAATCGAGTTTGTTCAGGGTCAAGGCGTCGCTGGCCATGTGCGACAACGTAGCACTTCGCCGGCGTGCAAAACTGCGCAAGGCGGCAAACAACTCGGGCAAGGCGACGGGTTTGGTGAGGTAAATGTCGGCCCCATCGTCGTAGCCTTTCAGCTTGTCGTCCAGCGCCGAGCGCGCCGACAAAATGATGATGCCCACCAGTGGGTGAGTGCGGCGCACGCGGCGGGCCAGGCTCAGGCCGTCTTCGCCGGGCAAGTTGATGTCGATCAAAAAAGCGTCCACATGGTCGACACCCGACTGGTCTTCCAATTCCTCGGCGCAGGACAAACCCGTGACGCGGTGACCCGCGTTTTGCAAGCCGGCACACAGCAAGCTGCGCAAGTCGTCGTTGTCTTCCACAACAACAATATTTAGGTGGGTAGCCACAGCTCAAACCTCACATGGGTGTCATCGGGGGCATAGTGGCAAGTGCCACCCAACATCTTGGCCAGGCTGGCCACCAAAAACAGGCCCAAGCCCGTGCCCGAAATGGATTGCGCACCGCTGCTGCGGTAGTATTTTTGAAACAGCTTGGCGGGGTCGGGCCAAGACGCCAACCCAGGTTTGTTGGACACGCACAGGGACACACCGGCCACGCCAGCTGGGCTGGTTTGGGCTCGCACCGACAAGGTCACAGCTTGCGCAGGGTCGCCATAACGCAGTGCGTTGTCGAGCAAGTTGTTGATGATGATTTGCACGCACTGGTAGTCGGTTTGCACCGGGGTTTTGCCGATGGGGTTATCCATGTGGATGCGCTGGCCTGCGTCACCGTGCTGGTCGATCAGGTCGGCCAGCAAGTCATCCAAACGCACGGCTTGCAGGTTGATATTGAGCTTGCCCAGCGCGATTTGGTCGGCACTCAGACAGCGGTCCAAGATGTTTTTGATGATGCCCACGTGGCGCGCCACATAGCCTTTGGTGGCCATATCGGTGCTGCCTTGTTGGGCCAAGTCGATCACGGCCAATGGGTTTTTCAGCTCGTGCATCAGCATGGTGAGCATTTGGCTTTGCTCTTCGCGACGCAGTTTTTCGAGCTGCATTTGTTGCTCAGAGAGCAACAGGTCTTGGGCGTACTGCGCGTTGGCTGCGCGCAACTGGCGCGCACGCAACTGCATGAGCACCGTGACCATCAAGCCCGACACCACCGCATAAAAAGGCAGTCCATTGATCAACAACTCATTGCCTGAAAGAACACCCAAGTAAGGCATGACGCTGAACACCAGCAAGCCAGAGATGGCAGCGTAGTAGGTGACCACGATTTTTTTGTCCAACAAGGCCGCTTGGCGGCGCGGATCGTGGCGGGATTTGTCGATGAACGCAATCGCCAGGCCGAGGAGCACCACAGGGGCCGTTGCATTCAGCAGCATATTGGCTTTGAGCGCCCACAACACCTGCCCGCTGACCAACAGCACACAAACCACCCCCCACCACACCAACAAGGCGTTGACGCCCCAGCGCGCCCAAATCGGAGGCTGGTATTCGTTCAAAAACTGTTTCTCAAACCAAATGGAAAACACGGTGGCGCCCACGGCCAAGCAGGTGTAAGCCCCGTCGAGGGTTTTGGCGTCGATCAACCCATCCAAAAAAAATCGGTGAAAACCGAAAAATGACGCGGCATACACCCAGTAAACCAAATGGCGAACCACAAACACACCATACAAGCGATCTGGCTGGTTGAGCCAATGGATGAAAACAAACAAGGTGAAGAAACCAATCAAGCCCAGCACCAAGCAATAGGCCATGAGCATGCGGTACTCGGCAACCATCATGTCGTCGGTGCTCAAGGCCTCGATATTGAACAAACTGGTGCTGGTGGTCTTGAACCGCAGCCACACGTCGCGAGGCGCGTCGCCTGGGGGGATGACAAAGGTATAGGTAAGTGACTTGTACTCTTCGTCGCTGTAATTGGTGCGATCGCCCACCACCCGTGGGCGCTCGCTGGTATCGAGGGGATCGAACAAGCGAATTTCGTCCAGGTAAACCGGTCGGATGCGCAATATCAGCTTGTCGTTGGCTTGGCGTGGCTCAGTCGGCGTGATGCGCAACTTGACCCACACCGCAGCGGGTGTGTAGCCCCGGCTGAGCACACCGCTGAAAGGGGTAAAGCTTTGCTGTTGAACATCGGCCCACGCCATCTGCCCCGAGGCGTCCTCCCAATAACTGCGCTCGGTGATGTGGTCCAAGGCCCAAGCCGGTGCCGCCACACACAGCAACCAAACCACACACAGCATGGTTTGGAAACGGGCGAAGCAAGGGAGTAAACGCATGCGGGCTGAATGGCACAGATGGAAAGGGCGCGAGGTTAACAAACCACCTACGCGCCTTTATTACCGGGCATTACACCCCAAGCATCAGGGCCTCACCGCACCCGCAACAACCACTCGCGCTGCAGCAACCAGTCTTGC
>CANFPJ010000095.1 GCA_947448885.1 Comamonadaceae bacterium | reverse complement strand
GAACTGGGCAGCCGACACATCACGGTCAATTGCGTGGCACCCGGCTTCATCGACACCGACATGACGGCCGGTCTACCGCCCGAACAACAACAAGCCTTGCTGGCCCAAATTCCCTTGGGTCACCTCGGAAAACCCGAGGATGTGGCGCAGGCCGTGCTGTATTTGGCCGGCCCCCATGCGGGTTATGTCACAGGTCAAGAGTTGCATGTCAACGGCGGAATGTTCATGGCCTGACAAAGGGCAAACCCTAGGAAAACCACCGGTGTGTCCGCACGGCTAAAATCGCGGACTTCTTCACAACCCTTTGAGGGACATATGAGCGATATCGAAGCACGCGTCAAAAAAATCATTGCCGAACAACTTGGCGTGGAAGAGTCACAGGTCACCAGCGAAAAAGCCTTCGTGGCCGATCTGGGTGCCGACTCCCTGGACACCGTGGAGTTGGTCATGGCATTGGAAGACGAATTCGGCATCGAAATCCCCGATGAGGACGCTGAGAAAATCACCACCGTCCAAAACGCCATTGACTACGCATTGGCCCACCAAAAAGCCTGATCGATTGGAGCGCATGGCATGAGCCGACGTCGCGTCGTCGTCACGGGTTTGGGTTGCGTGTCCCCTGTGGGCAACACGCCCACACAAGCTTGGGCCAACCTTCTCGCCGGCCAGTCCGGCGTTGGTTTGATCTCCAAATTCGACACCGAGGGTTTTGCTTGCAAGATCGCCGGCGAGGTGCGCGGTCTGGACCTGGACAGTTACATCAGCCCGAAAGAAGCGCGGGGGATGGACAGCTTCATTCACTTTGGCATCGTGGCTGCATTGCAAGCGGTGGCCGATGCTGGCTTGCCCACCGGCGACGCCTTGGGTGAAGAGGAAGCCACCCGCATCGGCTGCGTGATTGGTTCTGGCATTGGCGGTTTGCCACTGATCGAAAACACCCACGCCGAGTTGGTGGCCCGGGGTGCGCGGCGCATCTCTCCCTTTTTTGTGCCGGCCTCCATCATCAACATGATTTCTGGCCATGTGTCCATCCGTTGCGGCTTCAAAGGCCCCAATTTGGCCGTGGTCACGGCTTGCACCACAGGTTTACACAGCATTGGCGAAGCTGGCCGCTTGATTGAGTATGGCGACGCCGACGTCATGATCGCTGGTGGCTCGGAAGCCACAGTGTCTCCACTGGGCGTGGGTGGCTTTGCCGCCATGCGCGCTTTGTCCACGCGCAACGATGACCCACAAACCGCCTCTCGCCCTTGGGACCGCGACCGCGATGGCTTTGTGTTGGGCGAGGGTGCGGGGGTCATGGTGCTGGAGTCATACGAACACGCCAAAGCCCGCGGTGCGCGCATTTACGCAGAGCTCACGGGTTTTGGCATGAGCGCCGATGCGGGCCACATGACCGCACCCAACATGGACGGCCCGCGCCGCGCCATGCGCAATGCGATGCGCAATGCGGGCATCAACCCCGATCAAATTCAATACCTCAACGCCCATGGCACCTCCACACCCCTGGGGGACATCAACGAAACCCAAGCGGTGAAGGCGGCCTTGGGTGACCATGCCCGTCAGGTGGCCATCAGTTCCACCAAGTCCATGACCGGCCATTTGCTGGGTGGCGCTGGTGGCATTGAAAGCGTGTTCACGGTGCTGGCCTTGCACCACCAAAAAATACCGCCCACGATCAACTTGCACAACCCCGACCCCGAATGTGATCTGGACTATTGCGCCAACACGGCGCGCGACATGCCCATTCAGATCGCCATGAAAAACAATTTTGGGTTTGGCGGCACCAACGGCACGTTGATCTTCCAGCGCATTTGACGGGCGCTTTTTGCCCATGCGAACAGCCCCACCGGTGTCTTACCCGTTGGGGCCTTGTTTTTTTCAGCGGGCCTTGTATGTCGTCCTCGCTGTGCTGGCCGTTATGGTCTGGTGTGCTTGGTGCTGGAGCCAAAACGCCCCCTGGGTCCAGGGGGCCGTGGCCCTGATGTGGGGCGTTTGGGTGGTTGGGGCTTTGCGCGATACCCGGGTGGTGCCCGCGTGGTTGGTGTGGGATGGCGCGGCCTGGCGCTGGGAGACGCTGCAAGGCCAGGTTTTCGAGGGCCAATTGGGGGTTCAATGGGATTGGCAGCAGACCTTGCTTTTGCGTTTTGATCCCCCATCTGGTGGGCTCATCGAGGGATGGGCAGCCCCACGTTGGATGTGGCTGTCCCGCGGCGCAGATGCCGCACTGTGGGAAGACCTGCGGCGTGCTGTCCATGGCCCGCAGACAAAATTGGAAAATTCTGGAGAAATGCCATGATTGAATCGAAGCGAATGTTTAATTCCCCGGCGTGGCTGATCGGCTGCGTTCTGGGCTGGGCGGTTCTCACCGGCGTACCCGTGCAGGCCCAGGGCACGCGCGGCCTGCCCGACTTCACCGAACTGGTCGAGCAAGTGGGCCCGTCGGTGGTCAACATTCGAACCCTGGAAAAAGTCAGCAGCCGACGGCAACCCGGTGGCAATGCCGACGAGGAAATGCAAGAGTTGTTTCGCCGGTTTTTTGGGCAACCTTTGCCGGGCCAACCCAACACCCCGCGCCAGCAGCGACCCAATCGCCCCCAGCAAGATGAGGAACAGCCGCGCGGCGTCGGCTCGGGCTTCATCCTGACGGCCGACGGCTTCATCATGACCAATGCCCATGTGGTTGACGGTGCCGACCAAGTGCTGGTGACCTTGCCCGACAAGCGCGAGTTCAAGGCCCGCATCGTCGGCGTGGACAAACGCAGCGATGTGGCCGTGGTCAAGGTGGAAGCCATCGGTCTGCCGGTGGTCAAAATTGGCGATGTCAACCGCTTGAAAGTGGGCGAGTGGGTGATGGCCATTGGCTCGCCGTTTGGTCTGGACAACTCGGTCACTGCGGGCATCGTCAGCGCCAAGCAGCGCGACACTGGGGACTACCTGCCCTTCATCCAAACCGATGTGGCGATCAATCCGGGCAATTCGGGTGGGCCGCTGATCAATATGCGTGGCGAGGTGGTTGGCATCAACAGCCAAATCTATTCCCGCTCGGGTGGGTTCATGGGCATTTCTTTTTCCATTCCCATTGATGAAGCCATTCGCGTGAGTGACCAATTGCGCACCATCGGTCGGGTGCAGCGTGGGCGAATTGGGGTGCAAATTGACCAAGTCAGCAAGGACGTGGCCGAATCGCTGGGTTTGGCCAAAGCCCAGGGCGCTTTGGTGCGCAGTGTCGAAGCGGGCTCGCCAGCTGAAAAGGCAGGGGTCGAGGCCGGCGACATCATCACCCGATTTGAGGGCAAGCCGATTGAAAAATCTGCCGACCTGCCGCGCATGGTGGGCAGTGTCAAACCTGGCAGCAAAGCCACGCTGACCGTTTGGCGCCGTGGCAGCAGCAAAGATTTGCAAGTCACGGTCGCCGAGGTGGAGCCAGAAAAAACCGCTCAAAAGGCACCCGCTGCCCCCGCTGAGAAGCCCCAGGCCTCCATGGCCGGGCAGTTCTTGGGTTTGACCGTCAGTGAGCTCACCGAAGCCCAGCGGCAAGAGTTGAAGTTGCGCGGTGGGGTCCGGGTTGAAGCCGTCACTGAGCCTGCGACCCGCGCCGGCTTGAGCGAAGGCGATGTCATTTTGGCGGTGGCCAATACCGAGATCAAGAACGTCAAAGAGTTTGAGGCCGTGCTCGCGCGGTTGGACAAAACCAAGCCTGTGGCCATCTTGTTGCGCCGGGGTGAGTGGGCCCAATACACCTTGATCCGCCCCCAGCGGTGACGACAAAGTTGCGCTGAAAGACCCCAAACCCCACTCTGGGTTGGGGGTTATCAGGGCATCTGGTGGCCACGTCAGAAATTTTTTTTCAACTCAAATCGACAACAATAAGTCTTTAATTCAGGTATTGTTGTCATAAAAGTCAGAAAAATACCCCTTGAACACCCATCAAAACCATCATTGCCAGCGATTAAAATCCACCATGCGAGATGTTGACACTGAGTCCACAGTTCGCCCACAAGTTGTTCAGTAAAAATTTTCACAGACTGTTAATATGTTGTGCATAACTTCTTTGTTGTTGGCTTGCAACGGGGCTTCCGATGGCGCCAAGGGCCTTTGTGCGGGGTCCAATTTCCATACAATGAAGGCCCAACTATCGCAGTTGCCATAGATTGTTGGTTCAGGGCGCGTCAGCACTTGACGCGCCCTTTTTTATGGTTTCGCGCCTTTTAATTCAGTCACTTAACAGCATCCATTGATGAAGAACATCAGAAATTTTTCGATCATCGCGCACATCGATCATGGCAAATCGACATTGGCCGATCGACTGATTCAACGCTGCGGTGGGCTGAGCGATCGAGAAATGCAAGCGCAGGTGCTCGACTCGATGGACATCGAAAAAGAGCGTGGGATAACCATCAAGGCGCAGACCGCTTCTTTGCAATACAAAGCCAAAGATGGGCAGGTCTACAACCTGAACTTGATCGATACCCCAGGCCATGTGGACTTCTCTTATGAAGTTTCGAGATCACTGTCGGCCTGTGAGGGCGCTTTGCTGGTGGTCGATGCCAGCCAAGGTGTGGAAGCGCAGACCGTGGCCAATTGCTACACCGCCACCGAGTTGGGGGTGGAAGTGCTGCCGGTGCTCAACAAAATGGATTTGCCCCAAGCGGATCCCGACAACGCCAAAGCCGAAATCGAGGACGTGATCGGCATCGACGCGACCGATGCCATCCCGTGCTCGGCCAAAACCGGCATGGGGGTGGATGAAATCCTAGAGGCCATCGTGGCCAAAATTCCCTCGCCCAAAGGCAACCCGAATGGGCCCTTGCGCGCCATGATCGTCGACAGCTGGTTTGACACCTACGTCGGCGTGGTCATGCTGGTGCGGGTGGTCGATGGCCGCCTGGCCAAGGGTGAGCGCATCAAGATGATGGCCACCGGCACCACCTACAACGCCGACAACCTAGGGGTTTTCACCCCCGCCAACCAACCGCGCGAGTCCTTGGAGGCGGGCGAGGTGGGCTACATCATCGCCGGCATCAAAGAACTGCAGGCCGCCAAGGTCGGCGACACCATCACCTTGATCAAAGCCGGCACCGGGGGCGCGGCCTTCACCGCCACCGAGGCCTTGCCAGGATTCAAAGAGATCAAGCCGCAGGTGTTTGCTGGCCTGTACCCGACCGAAGCCAATCAATACGACGCTTTGCGCGACAGCTTGGAAAAGCTCAAGCTCAATGACTCATCCTTACATTACGAGCCCGAGGTCTCCCAGGCTTTGGGGTTTGGGTTCCGCTGCGGCTTTTTGGGCTTGTTGCACATGGAGATCGTGCAGGAACGCTTGGAGCGCGAGTTTGACCAGGACTTGATCACCACCGCGCCCAGCGTGGTCTACCAAGTGGTGCGTGCCGATGGCGAGGTGGTGTTGGTCGACAACCCCTCCAAAATGCCAGACCAGGGAAAGATGCTGGAAATCCGTGAGCCCATCGTCACCGTGCACCTCTACATGCCGCAAGACTATGTGGGCGCGGTCATGACCTTGGCCAACCAAAAGCGCGGTGTGCAACTCAACATGGCCTACCACGGCCGCCAAGTCATGCTCACCTATGAGCTGCCCTTGGGTGAAATCGTGCTCGACTTCTTTGACAAGCTGAAATCGGTGTCGCGCGGCTACGCGTCCATGGATTACGACTTCAAGGAGTACCGCGCCGCTGATGTGGTCAAAGTGGATATTTTGCTCAATGGTGAAAAGGTGGATGCTTTGTCCATCATCGTGCACCGCAGCCAATCGCAATACCGTGGGCGTGCGGTGGTCAGCAAGATGCGAGAAATCATTTCGCGCCAGATGTTTGATGTAGCCATCCAAGCGGCCATTGGTGCCAACATCATTGCACGCGAAACCGTCAAGGCATTGCGAAAAAATGTGCTGGCAAAATGCTATGGTGGTGACATCAGTCGCAAACGTAAATTGTTGGAAAAACAAAAGGCAGGCAAGAAGCGCATGAAACAAATCGGATCGGTGGAAGTGCCACAAGAAGCGTTCTTGGCCATTTTGCAGGTGGAAGACTGATGGCCACTTTGACTGCGTTTGTGCTGGCCGCATTTGTCAGCTATGCCGGTGCTTGGTACATGGGGCTTTACGAGGGCAATTTCGCCCTGCTGCTGTTCACTGCCACGGTGGTCACGGGCCTGTATTGGCTCGCCGAGCGTTTTTACTTTTTGCCCCAACGCCAGGCCCAAGCCCAAGCGCTGGAACACGACGCCGTGGCGCGGCGTGAAGAACTCCACAAACTGGGCATCCAGAAAGTCGATGGCGACACCACGGCCGCCCGCGAGCGTTTGCTCATGCAACCCTGGTGGCTGGATTGGACCGCGGGTTTGTTCCCCGTCATTGCCGTGGTGTTTGTGCTCCGCTCTTTTTTGTTTGAACCGTTCAAAATCCCTTCGGGGTCGATGATCCCCACCCTGTGGGTGGGGGACCTGATCTTGGTCAACAAGTTTCATTACGGGGTTCGATTGCCGGTGCTCAACACCAAAGTCACGGCTGGCGAGCCGGTGCGTCGCGGCGATGTGATGGTGTTTCGCTACCCGCCCAAGCCGAGCCTGGACTACATCAAGCGGGTGGTTGGCGTGCCCGGCGACGATGTGGCGTACTTGAACAAGCAACTGAGCATCAACGGACAATTGGTGGCCAAGGCCAACCTGCCAGACTTCTTCGAACAAGACAGTCTGAGCTACATCAAGCAGTTTCAAGAAAGCTTTCCGATCGGTGCTGGCCCTTCCGAGATGTCCACCAGCAAAACCGTGCGGTTGCTCAACAACGCCGAGCGGCCTGCTTTTATCGCGGGCACCGATGACTTTCCCTTCAAGGACCAGTGCAGCTACAGCGTGGAAGGCGTGGTGTGCAAAGTACCGCCGGGCCACTATTTCATGATGGGTGACAACCGCGACAACTCGCTGGACTCGCGCTATTGGGGCTTCGTGCCGGAAGCCAATATCGTGGGCAAGGCCATCATGGTGTGGATGAATTTCAGCAGCCTCAAACGCATCGGGGCCATCGACTGAACATGTCAGAACCACCCGCCACCCGCACAGACCTGGTGGCGCTGCAACAGCGCTTGCAGCACACGTTCAACAGCCCGGCCTTGCTGCAGCAGGCCTTGACACACCGCAGCCACAGCACCGAGCACAACGAGCGCTTGGAGTTTTTGGGTGACTCGGTGCTCAACCTGGCCGTGGCCGATTTGTTGTACCAACGCATGAGCCACGTGTCCGAGGGTGAGCTCTCCCGCATGCGCTCGAATTTGGTTCGGCAAGAAAGCCTGCATGAACAAGCCTTGAAGCTGGGCTTGCCTGGGCTCATTCGCTTGGGTGAAGGGGAGCTGCGTTCGGGCGGCACCAAACGCCCATCGATCTTGGCCGACGCGCTGGAGGCCTTGATTGGCGCCATTTATTTGGACGCCGGCTATGCGCCTGCGCACCGTTTGGTCCACCATTTGTTTGACAGTGTCGATATGAACCCGCAAATGCCAACGGTGGCCAAAGACCCCAAGACCGAGTTGCAAGAGTGGCTTCAAGGGCGAAAGCTCAAACTGCCCATTTACCGCGTGGTGGGCACCTCGGGTGCGGCCCACCAACAAATTTTTGACGTCGAATGTGAAATCCCCGAACTGGGGCGGCACGAAAGAGGCATTGGCAGTTCGCGCCGCGCCGCCGAGCAGGCCGCAGCGGCGGTGGTGTTGCAGTCCTTCAAAGAAAGCCCCCCATGAGCCTGCCCGACTTGCCCTCTTCTGTGCCTGAAGAATCCCCAGCACCGGCACAGCCCGGCGCTGAAGTCCACGCAGGTGGTGCACCCTTGAATGCGCCCGTGGGCTTGCCCGGCCAGCGCTGTGGTTTGGTGGCCATTGTGGGCAAGCCCAATGTGGGCAAATCGACCTTGCTCAATGCCCTGGTGGGTCAAAAAATCAGCATCACCTCGCGCAAAGCACAAACCACGCGGCACCGCATCACTGGCATCCGCAGTGAAGGCCTGGCGCAGTTCATCTTTGTCGATACCCCGGGCTTTCAAACCCGGCACAACAATGCCTTGAACCGCTCGCTCAACAAAACCGTCCTGGGCGCTGTGGGCGATGTGGATCTGGTGTTGTTTGTGGTCGAGGCGGGCAGCTTTGCCCTGGCCGACGCCAAGGTGCTGGCCTTGTTGCGACCGGGCAGCCGGGTTTTGTTGATTGCGAATAAGTTGGACAAAGTGCACCGGCGTGGCGAATTGGCCCCGTGGCTCAAGTCCATGCAAGAGCGCTATCCGTTCACAGAGTTTGTGCCTTTGAGCGCCAAAAATCCCAAGGATGTCGCCCACCTGATGGACATTTGCAGCCGCTACCTGCCCGAGCAATCCTGGTGGTACGGCGCCGATGAGTTGACCGATCGCAGCGAAAAATTCCTGGCCAGCGAAATCGTGCGTGAAAAACTTTTCCGCCTCACCGGCGATGAGTTGCCCTACACCTCCACCGTGGTCATCGACAAATTTGAAGAAGAGCCCGCGCACAAAGGCGGGCGCATGGTGCGCATCAGCGCGACCATTGTGGTTGAGCGCGACGGGCACAAGGCCATGGTCATCGGCCAAGGTGGTGAGCGGCTCAAACGCATGGGTACCGAGGCGCGCACCGAGCTAGAGACCTTGCTCGATGCCAAGGTGTTCATTGAATTGTGGGTCAAGGTGCGCTCTGGGTGGGCCGATGACGAGGCCCGGGTGCGCAGTTTTGGCTACGAGTAGGTCCAGCGTCCCTCGCACCAGCGAAGAGCCAGCCTTTGTGCTGCACCGCTATGACTGGAGCGAGTCCAGCCTGATTTTGGAGACCTTCACCCGACACCATGGGCGGGTGGCTTTGGTGGCCAAAGGGGCCAAGCGACCCAGTTCAGGCTTTCGGCCGGTGCTGTTGCCTTTGCAGCGTTTGTCCATCGCCTATGGCGGTGCGGGTGAGGTGCGCACCCTCAAATCGGCCGAATGGGTGGGGGGGCACCCCATGCCCAGTGGAGACGCTTTGCTCTCGGGTTATTACCTCAATGAATTGCTGATGCGCTTGCTGGCCCGCGACGACGCCCATCCACGCCTGTTTGATTTGTACACCCAAGTGGTAGAGGTCTTGGCCACCGCCCCAGCCACCACCACAGCGGCTGCGTTGCGGGCTTTTGAGTTGTTGCTGCTGCGGGATGTGGGTTTGTTGCCCGATTTGTCGCTGCAAACCCTCACCATGGCGCCAGTGCTGGCCGATGCCATGTACAGCTTGGTGCCCGAAGGGGGGTTGCGCACGGCTGGCGCCCAAGACGCGAACACCTTGCCAGGCGCCATGTGGTTGTCGCTGCGCGATGGCCTGGCCAGCGAATGGCCGTTGCCCACGCTGCTGCGCGAATGCGCGCAATGGCCGGGGCACCAACGCCAATCATTGCAAACCCAATTGCGCCAATGGCTGCACTACCATTGCGGTGTCCAGACCCTGCGCACGCGCCAAGTCATGCTCGATGTGCAAGCCTACTGAAGCCCCCGACCATGAACACCGCGCTGTCCGTCAACCTCAACAAAGTCGCCTTGGTGCGCAACACCCGCCACCTGGGCATTCCCAGTGTGGTGCGGGCCGCAGAGCTGTGTTTGCAAGCCGGGGCCCATGGCATCACCGTTCACCCGCGACCTGACGAGCGCCACATCCGCGCCGGCGATGTGGCCGACTTGGCCGATTTGATGCGCGATTGGCCTGGGCGCGAGTTCAACATTGAAGGCAACCCCTTTCACAACCTGATGGGTTTTGTGCAAAGCGCACGACCCCAGCAAGTCACTTTTGTGCCCGACAGCGAAGGGCAGTTCACCAGCGACCATGGGTGGTCGTTCCCGGCAGATGCACCACGTTTGCAACCCCTGGTCCGAGCCGCCCAAGACATGGGTGCCCGTGTCAGCCTGTTCATGGATGCAGACCCCACCGCCATGGCCGCTGCCAAAGCCGTGGGGGCAGACCGCATCGAGTTGTACACCGAGCCCTACGCACAAGCCCATGGCAGCGCCCAAGCGGGTGCCGAGTTGGCGCGTTTTGCCCAAGCGGCGCTGGCCGCGCAAGCGGTGGGTTTGGGGGTCAATGCGGGACACGACTTGAACCTGAACAACCTGCGCGAATTTGTGCAAACCGTCCCCGGCGTGCAAGAGGTCTCGATTGGGCACGCGCTCATCGCAGATGCATTGGAGCGTGGGTATGCCCACACGGTGGCGGCTTATTTGGCTTGTTTGCGCTGAAAGCCCGGTCCATGGTTTACGGCATTGGCACCGATATTTGCGATGTGCGTCGCATTCGCCAGTCCTTGGATCGCCATGGCGAACGCTTTGCCGCCAAAATTTTGTCGGACGCCGAAATGCAAACTTGGCGCACACGCTCGGCGCGCTGGCCCGAGCGGGGCGTGCGCTATGTGGCCACGCGTTTTTCAGCCAAAGAGGCTTTCAGCAAAGCCGTGGGTTTGGGCATGCGCATGCCCATGACCTGGCGCTTGTGCGAAATCGCCAAACACCCCAGCGGGGAGCCCCACATCGTGTTGCATGGTGTTTTGAAAGACTGGTGCGAAGCGCGCCGTTTGGTGGCGCGCGTCAGTGTCAGCGACGAAACCGATTACGCCGTCAGTTTTGTGGTCATTGAACAAAAGGAAGCTTGAGCTTTGAACACCATCCACGCCCCATTGATTTTGGACATCGCTGGCACCCAACTGAGCCCCACCGATCGCCGCCGCTTGACCCACCCCTTGATGGGCGGTTTGATTTTGTTTGCCCGCAATTGGGTCAACCGCGCGCAACTCACGGCTTTGTGCCAAGACATCAAAGACGTCCGCCCAGATGCCTTGATTTGCGTGGACCACGAAGGTGGGCGGGTGCAGCGTTTCCGCACCGATGGTTTTACCCACTTGCCCGCCATGCGCCAGTTGGGAGAGATGTGGATGGCCCCAGCCCCCAACGCGGCCTTGCCGGCCAGCGCCGCCATGCAAGCCTGCCATGCGGCCACCGCTTGTGGCTTTGTGCTGGGTGCCGAGTTGCGCGCTTGTGGTGTGGACTTGAGTTTCACCCCGGTGCTGGATTTGGACCATGGCGAGAGTGGTGTGATTGGCGACCGGGCTTTTCACCGCGATCCTCAAATCGTGTCGGTGTTGGCGCAACACCTGATGCATGGCTTGTTGCAGTCGGGCATGGCCAACTGTGGCAAACATTTTCCTGGGCATGGATTTGTGCGCGCCGACTCGCACACCGAAGTGCCGGTGGATGAACGCAGCCTGAAAACCATCTTGGCCGATGACGCCAAGCCCTACGAATGGCTGCCCTTGGGCTTGACCAGCATCATGCCGGCCCATGTCATTTACCCAGCGGTCGATGCGTTGCCAGCCGGCTTTTCATCGCGTTGGTTGCAAGACATTTTGCGTCGCCAGTTGGGGTTTCAAGGCGCCATCTTCAGCGATGATTTATCGATGGAAGGGGCGCGCCACATCGGTGGAAAAACCGTCTCTTACACCGACGCCGCCCTGGTGGCGCTCCAGGCCGGGTGCGACATGGTCTTGCTGTGCAACCAAAGCACACCCAGCAGCGAGGGTGGCGGTCAAGCGGTGGACGATTTGTTGGATGGTTTGTGGTCGGCCCAACAACAAGGTCGTTGGCAAGCCAGTGCCGCCAGCGAGGGGCGACGGCTGCGTTTGTTGCCAAGCAGCCCCGCTTTGGATTGGGCCGAACTGATGGTCGACCCGCACTACATGGCCGCGCTGGACGCGCTGCCCTGACGGTGCCGTTGGCTGATCCGGTTGGGTGTGGCAACCGGCAACCGCTGCGCACTGACTGGTTCAGACCAAGGCGTTTTC
>CANFPJ010000094.1 GCA_947448885.1 Comamonadaceae bacterium | reverse complement strand
TCGGCCATGGTGTCGGCGCTGATGATGGGAAGGCCCGACTCGGCCAGCATCTTCTTGCCCAGGTCTTCGTTGGTGCCCTTCATGCGCACCACCAATGGCACGGATAGGTTGACCGCTTTGCAAGCGGTGATCACGCCGTGGGCGATGGTGTCGCACTTCATGATGCCGCCAAAAATATTCACCAAAATCGCTTTGACCTTGGGGTTCTTGAGCATGATCTTGAAAGCTTCGGTGACCTTCTCGGGGGTGGCGCCGCCGCCCACATCGAGGAAGTTGGCGGGCTCTGCGCCAAACAGCTTGATGGTGTCCATGGTCGCCATGGCCAAACCAGCGCCATTGACCAAGCATCCGATGTTGCCGTCCAAGGAGATGTAGGCCAAGTCGAACTTGGAAGCTTCCACTTCTGCGGGGTCTTCTTCGTCCAAGTCGCGGTAGGCGACGATCTCTGGGTGGCGGAACAAGGCGTTGGCGTCAAAGTTGAACTTGGCGTCCAAAGCGATGATGCCGCCTTTGCTGTCGCGGTTCAGTGGGTTGATTTCCACCAAGGAAGCATCGGTGTCCATGTAGCACTGGTAGAGCTTTTGGAACACATCCACGGCTTGGGCGGTGGAGTCGGCGGGCAGGCCAATCGCGTTGGCGATTTTTGTAGCTTGTGCGTCTTGCAGGCCGGTCAGCGGGTCGATGAACTCGGTGATGATTTTCTCGGGGGTGCTGTGCGCCACTTCCTCGATGTCCATGCCGCCTTCGCTGGAGGCGATGAAGGCGATCTTTTGCGTGGCGCGGTCGGTGACCACCGACACGTAATATTCTTTTTGAATGTCTGCGCCGTCTTCAATATAGAGGCGGCGCACTTTTTGACCCTCGGGGCCGGTTTGGTGGGTTTTGAGCTGCATGCCCAAAATCTCACCGGCCAAGCGCTTGACGTCGTCAATGCTTTTCGCCACTTTCACGCCGCCGCCCTTGCCGCGACCACCGGCGTGTATTTGGGCTTTCACCACCCAAACCGGGCCGCCGAGTTTTTGAGCGGCTTCCACCGCTTCTTGGACCGTGAAAGCCGCATGCCCGCGGGGCACGGGCACGCCAAACTGGCGCAGAATTTCTTTGCCTTGGTATTCGTGAATCTTCATGGGATCTCTCTGGGGACTTGCAAGGTATGAGGGCAGCGCAAAAGACAGGGCTCCTGGGCGCAGCGCACGGATCTTTCAACGCCCAGAAATGTATCATGCACCTCCACCTCAAGCTTTTGGCTGGCTTACACAATGGACCCAAAGGCTTTCGAACACGGCTCTCACCCTCTCATTGATATAAGCGGCTTTGACCCTGACCATTCATGAAGACAGTATTCATTGACGGCGAAGCCGGAACCACCGGGCTGCTCATCCGCGAGCGCTTGGCATCGCTATCCAATGTCAAATTGGTCAGCATTGACCCGGCCCAGCGCAAAGACCCCGCGGCCAAACGCGCCCTGATGGCGGGGGTGGATGCGGTCATCCTTTGTTTGCACGATGACGCGGCGCGTGAATCGGTGGCCATGATCGACGCCATGTCCGGCCATCAACCGCGCATCATCGACGCCTCGACCGCGCACCGCACCCAGGCAGACTGGGTGTATGGCTTTCCCGAGCTGACACCGGGCCAGGCCGATCGGGTGCGCCAAGCCAGCCGCGTGGCCAACCCCGGGTGCTACGCCACTGGCGCGATTGCGCTGATTCGGCCTCTCATTGACGCTGGCTTGTTGCCACGCGACATGCCGCTTTGCTTGCCCAGCGTCAGCGGCTATTCGGGCGGCGGGCGCAGCATGATCGAGGCCTTCGAAGCCGGCCAAGCCCCCCTGTTTGAGGCCTATGCCCTGGGCTTGTCGCACAAACACGTGCCCGAAATCATGCATTGCACCGGCCTCAGCTGCCGCCCGCTGTTTGTGCCCAGTGTGGGCAACTTTCGCCAAGGCATGATCGTGCAGCTGCCCTTGCACTTGGCCAGCTTGCCCCAGCGGGTGAGCGCCGCCGACTTGCACGACGCACTGGCCGCCCATTACGCCCAAACCAACGACCCCGCCGACCCGAGCGTGGCCGTGCTCCCCCCCACTGACGATTTGAAGTTGGACGCCACCGCTTTGAACGACACCAACCGCATGGAATTGCGGGTGTTTGCCAACGAAGCCCACGGCCATGTGGTGCTGATGGCGCGCTTGGACAACCTGGGCAAAGGCGCCAGCGGCGCCGCGGTGCAAAACCTGCGCTTGATGTTGGGCGTTTAGTCGTCCGACAAACCCGCCACCACCTGGCGCACCACATCGCCCGAAAAACCCCGGCTGGCCAAAAACCTCGCCTGCTTGTTGCGCTCGGCACTGGTCGCGGCGAGTTGGCCAAACTTCTTTTGCCACACCGCCTGGGCCCGCGCCAGCTCGGTGCCTTTGAGGCCGGCCATGGTTTCGGCCACCAACTCTGCGCTGACGCCTTTGGCTTGCAACTCTTGGCGCAGCCGGGTGGCACCCAGCTTGCCCGAGCGCCGGTTGACCAAGGTTTCGACCACCCTGGCATCGTTGACCAAGCCCTTGGCCTCCAGTTGCGCCAAGGCTTGCTCGACTTCTTCGGGGCTGGCCTGTGCTGCCGTGAGTTTGTCGGTCAACTCTTGGCGCGAGTACTCGCGCTGCGCCAGCAAGCTGACCGCACGGGCCTTGACCGATGGGGCTTTGTCTGGCGCCCCACCTTGGATGAGCTGAAAGGGCGCGCTCACTTGACCGCTTGCAATTTGGCCGGCTCGACCTCACCCGCCAACAAGGGAATGCCCAGCGACTCGCGCACTTTGTTTTCAATTTCGTAGGACAGGTCGGGGTTTTCGCGCAAAAACTCACGGGCGTTGTCGCGGCCTTGGCCGATTTTTTCGCCCTGGTAGGCATACCAAGCGCCCGATTTTTCGATGATGCGCGCTTCCACGCCCATGTCGATGATCTCGCCATGGCGGCTGATGCCCTCGCCAAACAAGATGTCGAACTCGGCGGTTTTGAACGGGGGGGCCACCTTGTTTTTGACCACTTTGACCTTGGTCTCGTTGCCAATCGCGTCCTCGCCCTTTTTGATGGTGCCGGTGCGGCGAATGTCCAAGCGCACAGAGGCGTAAAACTTGAGCGCGTTGCCGCCGGTGGTGGTTTCGGGCGAACCGAACATGACGCCGATCTTCATGCGGATTTGGTTGATGAAGATGACGGTGCAATTGGTTTTCTTGATGTGGGCGGTGAGCTTGCGCAGGGCTTGGCTCATGAGGCGGGCTTGCAGGCCGGGCAGGGAGTCGCCCATTTCGCCTTCCAATTCGGCCTTGGGCGTGAGGGCTGCGACCGAGTCGATGACGATCAGGTCCACCGCGCCAGAGCGCACCAGGCTGTCGACAATTTCCAGCGCTTGCTCGCCGGTGTCGGGCTGGCTGATGAGCAGCTCTTGCAGGTTGACGCCCAGCTTTTGCGCGTACTGCACGTCCAAGGCGTGCTCGGCATCGACAAAAGCACAGGTGCCGGCTTGCTTTTGCATTTCGGCAATGACTTGCAAAGTGAGGGTGGTTTTGCCGGACGACTCAGGGCCGTAAATTTCGATGACCCGACCGCGTGGCAGGCCGCCCACGCCCAGCGCGATGTCCAGGCCCAGCGAGCCGGTGGAGACGACTTGGATGTCCTCGATCGCCTCGCCCTCACCCAGGCGCATGATGGTGCCCTTGCCAAATTGCTTTTCAATTTGGGCCAGCGCGGCTTGCAGGGCTTTGGCTTTTTCGGTGTTGGCGGGTTGGTTTTTCAGTGCGGCTTCCATGGCAATCTCCTTGAGGATCAACGGGTTGTGGTTTCGTTCGCACCTGGCTTGAAACACAGGCTGGATGCTTGAACAGTACTTTAACGCACGGGGTGCCAGGAAGTAAACCCTATTTTTAGTCAGTTTGCAGGACTAATTGTCTGTGGACGTCAACGGTCGAAAAGGCTCAGATGCTGGTTGCTGTAAGTCATTCAAGTTTGTTTTTTGCGTCACTCAAGATTGTTTTTTAAAGCATGCCCAGGCAGCGCCCCAAGCGCCTGTTTTGGCTCTCGATCAGCCGGGGTTTTTGAGTTCCGCAAACTTGGCCGCCATGGTCGGGTTGCCACGCTGTTGACGCCGACGCCGTATGAACCACCCGTGCCGACTGAGACAGACCAAGGGAGATAGCCTCAAACCTGCATAGACAAATGATTCCCAGCCTAAAGGCTTGTCATCGGTTTACGGCACAGCTGGTCAAACCTCCGTAGGCGCCAACAGTGGCCGGTGAGTTTTGGGTTTTATTCAGGGTGCAATGTGCGGCTGTGCCGGTTGTATGGCCAGGCGTAGCCCCAGCGCCTTGAGTACTGCAAAAAGACTGCGCATTTCAGGGTTGCCCTGCGGCGACAACGTGCGATAAAGTTGGTTCGCATTCAGCCCCGTTTCCTTGGCCACCGCGCGCACACCTCCATGCGCTTGCGCAATCTGGCGCAGTGCGACCAGCAGGTCGGCGGGCTCACCGTCATGCAGCAGCTCATTGAGATACTCGGCCGCGAATTGCGGGTCATCCCGAAACAGTTCGGCCATCGCTTCGTCATGGCTTCTATCTTTCACTTGTCAGGCCTCCGTTGCCAGTCTTTCCAATACCCAATCGCGCGTTCGATGTCGGCGTCTTGGGTGCCTTTGTCTCCACCGCATATCAGCAAAACCACCACGTTGTTGGTCAGCGCATAGTAAACACGGTAACCCGCCCCTTGGTTGATCCGCAACTCCCAAACCCCATCTCGGCAGAACTTGTGATCGCCAAAGTTGCCACTCTCTATCCGGTTGACCCGCATGACCACCTGCATCTTCGCAATGGGATCACGCAGCTTTTTTAACCACTCCTGAAACGGATCTCTTTGGTCGTCGGTAAGGTAATGCCGAACTGTGAACATGATTTATTATCGTCTATAAACGATAAAATGCAAGTATGAGGAAATCAAGGGGAAGTCAGACCAACACGTTTTTTCCCATCGCCCTGCATTCCGACTATGTCAGAAGGGCGGGGCAGGTGGGGGTTGGTTCAGTAGTGGTAGCGGCCTTGCAAGAACTCGACTCTGTCGGACTTGATCAGATAGACACAGCGATGCTCTTGGGTGATGCGCCGGGACCAGACATCGGGGCCGAGGTATTTCAGGGGTTCGGGCTTGCCGATGCCGTCGAAGGGGTCGCGCAAAATGGCCTGAACCAAATCCAGCAGTCGCTTTGCGGTACGGCGGTCCGTCTCAACCCAGTGCTTCAGGTCTTCTAAAAACTCTGGGTGACAAACTGCGACTCGCTCGCCTTTAGGCATCAACGCCCACCAGCTTGTTCAGGTGCGCCATGGTCGTGGGTGCAATATTTTTGGAACGTGCGCGCGACAGCGCTGTGAGCAACCGCTGCGCGTTCTTTTCAGAGCGCAACAAGTGCGCGGTCTCCACCAGGCTCTCGAGTTCATCGGCAGCAATCATGGCCACATCCCCGCCGGTACGCCGACGCACCAGGATCACCTCTCGGTCGTCGACGGCGCGGTCCATGAGCGACTTCAACTGCTCTCTGGCCTGGCTGTAAGTGGTTTCAACGGTCATGACGGGCCTTCTTAAATTGGACAGGAATATTGTACAACTGGTCAGCCAAGCTCACCGAAGTGCACATGCCTAGATGCCACTCTCATCACCGAAAAAACACCTGCTGCCGCATATCCCGCATGAGCACCTCGTTGAAGCGATCCCAATTTCGATCGTCTTGCGCGTTGCAAGTGGGTGCCTTGCTGTGGGTTTGTAATTTTCGGGTGATGGTGAGAAGCTTTCAGCCAGCATGGAAACCAGTTGGTTTATGTTGAGAAGGTTGTCTCTTTGCTATTGGCAAGTTGACAATCTCAGCTCTCCTCAGCAACAAGCACCATCTCAAACGCGACCCGCCAATTTCAACGAAGCGCGAAGCGTGTCGTTGATGCGGGTTTGCCATCCGTCCCCGCTGGCACGCAATGCGGCCAATACATCCGCATCCAAGCGAAGCTTGACGGCCTCTTTGGTCGTGGCGGACTTTGGACGACCACGAGCCTTGAGCTTGGTACCCTCAAAAAGATCGGCAGACTTGAAAAACTCAGCCGTCAACTCCGGCGCATCGTCCGGGTCACGCCAAATGGCTTTTGTAGAACGCTTTTTCTCGGTCATTTGCTTTCCTCATGCTGATGATGCTGCGCACCTTGTCGCGCGGTGTCCAAACCAACACCACCAGACGGGTATCCAAGTGGCCAATGGTGATGAATCGTTCTTCCTCGTATTCAAATCTTTCATCGCGACCAGTGAAATAAACGCCCTCAAACACCTCGGCGGCTCGCGCAAAATCCAATCCGCGCTCGCGCAATGTTTGATCGCGTTTATCTTGGTGGATTCAAGATTCATTTATTTATTGTACCCCCGATAAATATACTATAACGGTCACATAAAGAAAATTAACGCACCCCCAGGCTTTGTCACAAAGCGGGCCCATGCTTCAGTTGCCGGTGGTGGAAGCCAGCGCCTTTGCCCGGTTGCCAGAGGATGAGTTGGCTCAGAGGCGCTTGCTGGAGTTGGAGTTTGGCACAGCCTCACAAGAGCTTCGCCATTTGGCCAAAGCGGGCGACAACGAAGCTGCGAAACGCTTGATGGCCCAAATGGAAGAGCGCTTTGGCGGTCACGCTTGGCTCAGCGCCAAGATGGAGCAGTTGCGCAGACTGGCAGAAGATGACATGGAGATGATGATCAAGGAGGTCGGTTTCACGGCCTACCGCATGTCCAACCGCTTGGTCTCCAAGCAAGAGATGAACTACATGTCTGATGAGACCGAGTCAAACATGCCGTCCTTCTTGCGAAAGAAAGAGTCTGAGGGGCGTGGACGGCGCAACCAAAAGTAAGCGATTTGTGGGTGGGGGCCTGGTGCCCCCATCCGCTCACCCCTCAAAGCTCATAATGAAGATAACTATCAATATTTGATGATTCCACATGGCCCAGTTTGACCGCATTTACCAATACAAGTCCATCTTCAGCCGCAAGGCCTTTGTGCCCAAGCTTGAGTTGCTGAACAAGCTGGAGATTTCTGAGGCCACTTTTAAGCGCGATTTGGACAAGTTGCGCGATGTTTATAACTACGAAATCGTCTACGACCGGTATGAAAACGCCTACAAGCTGAACAACACCGATGGCACCTATGAGTTGCCCGGCCTCATGTTCACCCACAAAGAGTTGCTGGCCTTGCTGACCATCCACAACATGATCACCGAGCTCGAGCCTGGCTTGCTCGGCCCAAGCTGCAACCCTTGCAAGAGCGTTTGGCCGATTTGCTCGCCTCTGAAGGCGTGGATGCCACCGCCTTGACCAAGCGCGTACGCGCTGTACACGCAGGCAAGCGCCGCTTGGAGTTGAAGAGCTTTCAGGTGCTGGCCGAAGCGACGCTTGAGCGAAAGCAGTTGCACGTCACCCACTACAACCGAGGCCGCAATGAAACCACGGTGCGCGACATATCACCCCAGCAACTGGTTCACTACCGCGACAACTGGTACGTGGATGCCTGGTGCCACAAGCGGGAGCGTTTGCAGAGCTTCTCCATCGACGCGATCACCCAGTGTGAAAAGCTGGACAAGCCCGCTAAAGAAATCAACCAAAAGGCCATCCAAGAGCAAATGCAGTCGGGCTACGGCATCTTTGGCGGAGAGGCCAGGTACTGGGCCAAGCTCAAATTCACCCCCGAGCGCGCCCGTTGGGTTCAAGCCGAGGAATGGCACCCCGATCAAAAGAGCACCCTTCATACCGATGGTTCTTACACGTTGGAAGTGCCCTACTCCGATGCCCGCGAGTTGCTCGGCGACGTGCTGCGCTTTGGTGCAGATGTGGAGGTGTTGGCACCCAAGTCGTTGCGGTCGAGTGCCATGGAGGCCTTGCGCTTGGCGCTGGGGCGATACAACGCTTGATGGGATATCAGGGCATTTGCAATGGCTAGCGAGAATTTCAACTTGCAATCAGTAGCACCTGGTGCTATATTAAGTCATGCCTATTGCCGCACAAACCAGAGCGTTTAAAACGAAGCGGTTCAGTAAGAGCGCCAAGAACGCTCACATTGCTGACTCCGATTTGTGTCAGGCCCTTAAAGAGGCCATGGCCGGTCAGGTGGTGGATTTGGGGGGTGGGGTCTACAAAAAGAGGCTCAACAAAAACCGGCACCGCTCGATCATCCTGGCCAAAGGTGGGACATATTGGATTTATGAGTATCTGTTTGCCAAGCAAGATCGCGACAACATTGACGACTCAGAATTAGATATGTTCAGATTGCTTGCAAAAGGATATGAGGGTTTGAATAGAACGCAATTGGCGCAATTGATCGACAAAGAACATCTTTTGGAGATATGTCATGACCCCTAAAAAGAAATTTAAAACTGATGCCTTTGCGGCCATTCATGAGTCGGCACTGGCCTTACATGGCGTCGGTGCAATAGACAAGGCAACCATGCGCAAGTTTGACGAATCTTGCATTGCTAAAACGCCCACCTTTGAAGCCACGCAAATCAAACAAATCCGGGAGCGTGCGAAGGTAAGTCAACCAATTTTTGCCATGTATCTGAACACGAGCGAGTCAACCATTCAAAAATGGGAGGCTGGCACGAAAAAACCCAGTGGCATGGCCCTCAAGCTTTTAGACATCGTCCATAAGCACGGCATCGGTGTGCTTGCATAAAATTTTTTAGTTTATTTCCGCTGCCCAAGCCTCTCTAGATACTCAGCCTCTTCACTCGCTGACTCAAGGACAGGTCGAACCACCCTCACAGGGTATTTACTGGAATTCGCATAGACAAATGAAGTCCGGTTACGGCATCTTTGGCAGAGAGACGCGGTACTGGGCGAAGCTGAAGTTCACAATTGGATACCGCTCCTTCATTGATGTTCCTGAAGGCGCCACCTGGCAATGACTTGAAAGAGTATGGCGGGGCGTGGCATGTTCGCATCAATGAACAGTGGCGACTGACATTCAAGTGGGGGCAAAACGGTCCATTTGATGTGCTGATTGAAGATCCGCATTGACAACATTTTTGAAGGAGCCCCATGTTTAAAAACGGAATGCGCCCTGTTCATCCTGGCGAAGTTTTGCTTGAAGACTACATCAAGCCAATGGGAGTGAGTGTGCGTGCGCTCTCTCTTGCCTTGCATGTTCCCTACTCACGTTTGCGGGAGATCGTTGACGGAAACCGTGGTGTGTCGGCCGATACGGCATTGCGGTTAGAACGCTACTTTGGCAGCGAGGCCCAAGGTTGGCTTGCTTTGCAGGCCGCATACGATTTGCGCATTGCAGAAAAGCAAAGCGCAAAGATCATCCAAAAAGAGATCGTCCCCATGGCTCTTGCTTAGTTGTTTTTGACCAGTGGTGTTTTGTTTTCAAGGCTGATTGACGGCGGTTGTGCTTTTCGCAATATGTTTTAAAACGCTGCGTGCATGCGCCAAATCGACACCTGGAAATAGCTCAATAAACTCGTTGATCGTGACGCCGTCTTCAAGATTTTCGAACAAGGCCGCAACTGGAACGCGAGTGCCGCGAAACACCCAAGCTCCACTTACCCTATCAGGGCTAAGTTCTACAGAGGGGCAAGAGTTCCAATCAAACATGTCTGAATGTTGATGCCATGAAGAAATAAAAGCAACCTTTAAGCTCAGGGGAATGGGGTACGGTTTCCCGATCGAAGATTACTTCCGCGCGTCATCTTCTAGGCTGGTTTGCCGCAGTGCCTTGAGCCAATCGGGCTTGTCGGGGCAATTGGTGTCGATCCACTGTTGCGCTTTGTCGTCCCCCAAAGATGCCGCTTTGGCCAACAGGTGCATGGCCTCTTCACGGTTGCGGGGGACGCCCTTGCCCGCATCCAACAAAAACCCGAGTTCACGCAAACCCAAGGTGTTGTCTTGGGCGGCAGATTGGCGCAACCAGTACATGGCGCGCTCTGTGTTTTCTTCCACGCCGTGGCCGTACACAAACATCATGCCCAGATAAGCCTGTGACAGGCCGTGCCCCTCGGTGGCCGCCATGCGCAACCACCGCGCCCCTGCGGGGATGTCCGCTGCCACCCCTTCGCCCCACAGGTAGGCCATGCCCACTTTGTAGATGGCTTGTGTCATGCCCTGCTTGGCCGCCTCCAAAAAGCAAGCAAATGCCTTTTCTGGACTCTGCTCAGTGCCGTCGCCGTTCTCGTGGGTGAGGCCCAGCAAATAAGTGCCCCACATGTCCCCTTGCAAGCTGGCCAGGTGATACAGGTTGTGGGATTTCTCGTGGTCTGTTTCCACGATCTCGCCATGCATGTAAGCGGTGCCTAGGGATGTTTGGCAGTCGGGGTTGCCTTTGTCAGCGCCCTTTTGCATCCAATACAAGGCCTGGGCGTTGTCTTGCGCCACACCCTTGCCCATTCGCAGCACATCGGCCAGTTTGCTCATGGCGGGGGTGTGGCCTTGCAAGGCTGATTGACGCATCCAATCGACCCCCTGCGCCTGCTGCTCGGGTGTTTTCCCGCTCCACACCAAGTGATAGCCCAGCATCAACTGGGCATAGGCGTCGCCCAATGCGGCACCGCGCTTCAGGTAACGCCTGCCCAATTCGGCGTCGCTATCCATCAGCATGTGACGGCCATAGGCAGCACAGGCGGTTTCATTGCCAAGCCTGGCACCCATGTGGAACCACTGCATGGCGGTTTCTTCGTCTTTGTCGCAGCCGTCCCAACCACCCCTGTGCATTTGTCCCAAGTACACACAGGCCATGCTCTCGCCTCTCTCAGCGGAAACACGCAACAACGGCAAGTGACGCAGCTTTTCTTCGGGGGTTTGGGCATGTTTGTGCAAGTGGTAGGCCCAGCAGTACTGGGCAAACGCGTCTGTGGACTGACCACCCAACTCCAAGTGCCACTCATAGCGGGCTTTGTCAAAGTCAGCCCAAAAGCAGTGGGCAGACTTGTCGCCCAACTCCGACGCGCACTGCCACCAGGCAATGGCGGCTTCTCGGTCGGTGGGCGCCAGAAAGCGCCCTAAATTGACCATACATGCCGTGGAGCCCGCGTGTGCCCCTTGGCGGTACCAGTCGACTCCGCGATCAGAGTCGACCCCCACGCCATAGCCCAACCGGTACCAGCGCCCCAGGTGGAACATGGCGTTGCCGTCCCCCTGCCCTGCGAGCTCCGTGAGTGCGGACACGGCTTGGCCAAACATGCGGGGCGCATCGGTTTGACCTTGGTAGCGCTCTGCGCTTTCAAAGGCTTGCTCTTGCTGCGCAAACCGATTGCGCACGTGGCGGATGTAGTCCAAAAAATCCAGCGGGTTGGTGCTCTCGCTGATGCAGGACCAAACCAGTTGGTCAATGTCTTGGTGTGTCTTCAATTCCAGCATGTCTGACCCCTTGTGTAGCAGGGTCAGCTTAGGTTTTGCCAGGCTCAAATGGTGAGCTTGGGGGTCAATAATGAGGGTTTTAATCCGCTTGAAATGAGCTTAAAAGTTCACCATTCAGGTCAACCAGCGGTCCAGGAGTTGGGTGATGTAGCCGCGATCAATGGCGTGGCCTGAACCCGGGACCACATGCGCCTGAACACCCCACATTTGGGCCAGGGCGAGCACGTTGGTAGGGTTGCTTTGCCAGTCTTCGCTGCCCACATGAAACTCAGCGTTTGGGGGGATGGGGTATGTGCCGTTCTTGGCCATTTCATAAAGCAAGTCGGCTCGGGGTGGGATGAAGTTCAACTGGGTTTTATTGCGAATCTCATCGCTGCCAAACTCACCGACTATGGGTGAGAGCAACAGCACCCGGCCTGCAAAGGGGGGGATCTGAGCCTGGGCGTGCATGAACAAATACGCACCAAATGAATTGGCAATGACCTGGGCGTCGCTTTGGGTAAAGTGGGCCATCAAGTCCTGGGCAATCACCTC
>CANFPJ010000093.1 GCA_947448885.1 Comamonadaceae bacterium | reverse complement strand
GCTGCTGAGCTGGGTGGTGGCCGCGCTGAGTGCGGCCTGGGCGGCGGCTTTGGCGGCGGTGGCCTCGGGGCTGTTGTCAGCGGCCAGGCTGGTGAGGGTTTTCTGCGCCTGGGCGATGCTGGCTTGGGCGGCCTCGGCCTGGTTTTGCGCTTGCTCCCAGCTTTGCGCCAGCACCTGCTCGGCGCTGGCCTTGTTGGCGGCGGTGAGCTGGATTTTGTCGGCGCTGGTTTGCGCGGCTTTGAGGGCGGCCTCGGCAGCAGCTTTGTCGGCCGGGGTGGTGGCGCTGGTCAGGGCTTTTTCGGCAGCCTGGACCTTGGCGATGCTTTGGGCCAGGGTATCGGCGGCGACTTTCTCCGCAGCGGCTTTGTCAGCCAAGGTGGAGACTGATTTGTCGGCGGCGGCCTTGGCCAAGTTCAAAGCGGCGAGGGTAGCGGCTTTGTCCGCGTCGCTGGCGCTGGGGCTGAGCTTGTCCACGGCGGCTTGCGCGCTGGCCTGGGCTTGCACCACTTCGGCCATGTTCTGGGCGTAGACCTTGTCGGCGGCGGCCTTTTGCGCAGCGGTGGCTTCGCTTTGGGCAAGGGCTTTGTTGGCTTGGGCGAGGGCGGCTTGCGCGGCCAAGGCATCCGCACTGCCCGCAGGGGCCGTGGCAAGCAGGGCTTGCGCCTTGGCTGCTTGGGCTTGGGCTTGGGCCCAAGCGTCTGCTGCGGCTTTGTCGGCTGCGGCTTTGTCGGCGGCCAGGGCTTGGGCTTGCGCCAGGTCACTTTGGCTGGCGCTGAGGTCTTTTTGGGCCAGGGCCACAGCGGCCTCGGCCTGGGCACGCGCCTGGGTTGAAGCGGTGCTGGGCAAGTTGGTGAGCGCGGCCTGGGCGCGGCTAAAGGCGGCTTGGGCGCTGTCGACCAAGCCCGCTTGCAGCACTTGGGCTTGGGCCACGCCGTTTTCGGCGCTGGCTTTGTTGCCGGCGGTAGCGAGGTGGCCATCGGCGCTGGCTTGAGCGGCCTTGAGGGCGGCCTCGGCAGCGGCTTTTTGGGTCGGGTTGCTGGCGCTGCTGAGGGCTTGCTCAGCGGCCTGGACCTTGGCGATGCTCAGGGCCAGGTTGTCGGCGGCGACTTTCTCGGCGGCAGTCTTGTTGGCCAGGGTGTTGAAGCTGGTTTCTGCAGCGGCCTTGGCTTTGTTCAGCGCGGCCAAAGCAGCGGCTTTGTCGGCGGCGCTGGCGCTGGGGCTGATGTTGTCAAAGGCCGCTTGGGCGCTGGCTTGGGCTTTTTGGGCAGCGTCCAGGTTTTGGGTGAACACCTTTTCGGCCGCGGCTTTTTCGGCGGCGGTTTTTTCACTCAGCTCGATGGCCTGGTTGGCCTTGGTGAGCGCGGCTTGGGCCGCTTTGGCATCGGCGCTGCCCGCAGGGGCGCTGTCGAGGGTTTTTTGCGCCTTGCTGGCCTGCACCAGCGACTGCGACCAAGCGTCGGCAGCGGCTTTGTCGGCGGCGATCAGGTCGGCGCCGACCTTGACCGCTTGGCTGTAGTTATTGAGCGCCTGGTCCACCGCGGCTTGGGCGGCGGTTTTGTCGGTGGCGGTTTTGAGTGCGGTCTGGGCTTGGGCCAGGGCGTCGATTTTGTCGGCGATGGGCTTGAGGGTGATGGCCAGGCTGGCAGCCTTGTTGATTTGGGTGTCTTCTTGGCCACGCACCGCTTGCAAGCTGGTGTTGAGAAAGACCAGGGCGTTGTCTTTGGACGCGGTGCTGGCGGTGCTGTTGTCCAAAATTTTCACCGCAGCGCGCACGTAGTTGCTTTGCCGGTTGAAGCCCACGCCAGCGGTGGTGTCCACACTGCCTTGCTGGGCAGTGAGGCTGTTGAGCAAGCCCAGGTTGAGATCGGCCACATCCAAGGCCTTGCGCGCGGCTGGGTTGTCGGGGCTTTGGTCCAGGTCGGCTTGGGCCTGGGCTTTGAAAGCCTTGGCTTTGGTGATGGCTTGGCCCAGTTGGTCTTGCGTGCTTTGCTTGACGGTGGCGGCATTCGTCAGAGCAGCTTTTTGCTGGGCGGCGGTGGCTTTGTCTTGCACGGCCCAGGTTTTGAGTGGCGTGTAAGCGCTTTGCTGGGCCCAGGTGTTGCTGGCACTCTCGCGCTGTTCTTCAAAGCTGACCCAGCTTTGCAACAAGGACTGGCCAGCGGCTTGCTCGCCCTTGGTTTTGACCTCTTGCAGCACCGTGATGGTGGTGTAGCTGATGTTGTGGGCGATTTCGGCCCCCGCCATGCCCTGGGCCAACAAGGCTTGGGCCATGCTGCCGGTGCTGGTGCCGCTGCCACCGGTGGTGGTGGTTTTGAAGGTGGCGGTGCCGGCGCTGGCGTCGATGCTGATGCCCGAAGCCATGGTGGCGATCACCGACTTGAGGTCGCCCGCGTGCGAGATGGCGGCCAGCACACGACCGTAGTCGTTGACGTTGGCGTTGGTGTTGCCACTGGCGTCGGTGATGGCGCTGGCGACGGCGGTGGTCACATCCACATCGCCCAAGCCCAGCATTTGCGCCAAGGCTTTGTTGGTGTTGGCCACGCTGGTGGCGGTGAGCGTGGGCGCGGCATAGCCCGCGCCACTGGCCGCGGCGGCAGCGGCCTCAGCGGCGGTTTTGCCGGTGGCCAAGGTGGCGGCGATTTCGGTCAGCGGCGTGACGTTGGCGGTGACGGCCACGCCGGGGGTGCCGATGTAGGTGATAGAGCGCAGGTCGGTGGCCAGGTCGACCGCGCCATTGGCTTCGTCAAGGTAGTCGGCGCCGGGGTTGTTGGGGTCGGCGTCGACATCGTGGATCACCACGATGACCGCGCCGACATAGGTCACGTTGAAGCTGTAGGTGCCGTCGTTGCCAACCTTGGTGGTGGTGAGCAAGGCGCCGGTGTCGGCGCGGTAGACCTGCACCTCCAAACCGTTGCCGCTGATGGCCGGGCCTGCGGTGAACGAGCCGCCCAGGTTGGTGGGCACACCGGTGATGTTCAGTTGGTAGGCCGAGGTGACCGCGGTGGTGCTGGTGGCCGTGCTGTCGGCCACGTTGACGCTGACGTTGTATTGGCTTTTGTTGCTCCACTGCAAAGCCACACCGGCTTTGAGGTACAGGGCGCTGCCCACCACCTCAAAACTCGCCGCATCCGCGCCCGAGAGGGTGATGGTGTTGGTGCCCAGCGCATCGTCGGTGATGCCAATGTCGGCCACCTTGGTGCGGCTGGCGGTGCTGGCGGTTTCCAAAATGGCGTTGTTGGTGATCGCCGAGGTCAGCGCCACAGCCGTGGGCGCTTCGTTGACGTCGGTGACCGACAAGGTGTAGCTGGTGCTGAGGGCCGTGCTGCCCGTGACGGTGCTGTCGGCCACGTTCACCGTGACCGCATAGCTGGTTTTGCTCTCGTAATTCAGTGCCACACCCGCTTTGAGGTAGAGCGCACTGCCCACCACCTCAAAACTCGCCGCATCCGCGCCCGAGAGGGTGATGGTGTTGGTGCCCAGCGCATCGTCGGTGATGCCAATGTCAGCCACCTTGGTGCGGCTGGTGGTGCTGGCAGTTTCCAAAATGGCGTTGTTGGTGATCGCCGAGGTGAGCGCGACAGCGGTGGGCGCTTCATTGACATCGGTCACCGACAAGGTGTAGTTGGTGCTGAGCGCTGTGCTGCCGGTGACGGTGCTGTCGGCCACGTTCACCGTGACCGCGTAGCTGGTTTTGCTTTCAAAGTTCAGTGCCACACCGGCTTTGAGGTAGAGCGCGCTGCCCACCACCTCAAAGCTCGCCGCATCCGCGCCCGAGAGGGTGATGGTGTTGGTGCCCAGCGCGTCGTCGGTGATGCCAATGTCGGCCACCTTGGTGCGGCTGGCGGTGCTGGTGTTTTCAGCGATGGCGTTGTTGGTCAGCGCCGTGGTGAGTGCCACGGCGGTAGGGGCCAGGTTGGAGGGCGTGGAGGGCGTGGAAGCGGGGGCGGTGCTGGTGGTGCTGGCTATGGTGTCTTCTTTTTTGCCCGAAGAGGCCGCTGCGATGGCACCCACCCCAACGGCGACAGCGCCCACGGCCGCGCCGGACACGCCCACAGCGGTGGCAGCGGCGGCTTCGGCAACGACTGCTGCACCAGCGGCCGTGCTGGCCGTGGCGCTGGCTGCTGCGCCAGCGGCTTGGGCGGCTGTGCCCGATGCAGTGGCAGTGGTTGCGCCGGCTTGGCTGCTGGCGGCTTCGGCCGCAGGCGCTGGTGCAGGCGGAGATTGCCATTGGGTTTTGTGCAGCTCAAAACCACCCTCAGCGGTGCTGACGTTGAAGGCATCGGGCCATTGCGCGGCTTGACCATGCCAGTACAACAAATGCGCTTGGCTGCCCGCGATGGGCTGGCCAGTGGCCAAGCCGTCCACGCGCCAGGCTTGTTCGCCCAGCTCAATGTCCAATTGGTTGTCGGGCGTGGCAAAAAAGCCGTTCAACACCAGGCCAGCCGCTTGGGCATTGGACATCCACAGGTCTTCGCCATGGCGCAGCACCAGCAAGGGCTGCTCGGCAGGGGTCAGGGCCTCGGTGTGGGCTTGCTTGGCCCGCAAGCGAAGGCGGTAGCGCCTGCTACCCTGGGCTTGGAGGGTTTGGGTTTGGCCTGGGGCCATCCACAGGCCTTGGCTGCCGTGGGGGCCCAGCGCCGCCCCATCATGGGGCGGCAGCAGTGGCGGAGAAATGTCCAGCCACAAGCCGTTGGGATGCTTGGTGGGCGGGGCTGCGCTGGCGCGCGGGGCAGTGGTTGGCAGTTGGTTTTTGGCAGCCATGGACAGATGCATCGACCTCCCTCAAGCCGCATGGCTTGCACGGTCGACACACAATTGACGCAAGGCTTTGATTATTCACCAATATTCACATAAATATCAATTCCCACACAAGAATGCACTATTTGGAGATTATTTGAAACAATTGATTACAAATAAGCTGGTGTTGACTTCCCATGGACCCGTGGCAAGAGGCATGGCCAACTTGCGCCGATGGGCGCATCAGGCCAAGTGGGTCAGGTGGGCCAAGCCAGGGCGGGCCGCAAACCACGGCACACCACCTTGGTGCGGGCTCCGCATAGGAGTATTTGCGCAGGACAAGCCTATTGCGCGGGTGATGCCTCAGAGGTGCGCGTGGCAAGCCTGGGCCGCAGCGCAAATGGCTTGGTTGCCCGGGGCTCGTCCGCGAGGGTCAACCCGCAAATCTGGCCGTGAATTAAGCGGCTTGGGGCTTGGGCAAGCTGGTGGCGCGACCTTTGTAGTCGGTCCAGCATTGGCGGGTGAAGTCGTACAACTTGCAGTCCCGCGCGGTTTGAAAGTACCAGCGCCATGAAAAACGCTGCACGATGATGCGCCCGGGCAACAGGTTTTCCAGTTTGGCCTGGGCTTGCTTGAGCTTGTACAAGGGGATGCTCATGTCCACATGGTGGGCGGTGTGCTCCATGATGTGGTGCATCAAGGTGCCAAACTGGAAGGGAAAGGTCAGGTGCACCGTGGTGGAGACAAAGGGCTGGGCCTTGGACCAGGCGCTGCGGTCGTCGTGCCAAGACACTTTGACATGGGTGTGGTGCACGTACACCACAAAACCAATCATGGCGCACCAAAACAAAAACGGCACCACGCCACCCATGAGCAGCACCAGGGGGATGGATTGGTCAAAGGCCATGGCCCCGCCGACCAAGCCGCCCAGCCACACCAAGGCAAAGGCGCTGACCAGCCAGCTGTCTTTGACGAAGATGGGGCGGCGGGTGGGCATTTCTTTGGCGTTGGGGAAAATCATTTTTTTCCACCAAATTTCGATCATGTAATACAGGCCCGGCGCCCAGCCACTGCGGTAGATGCGGTCGAGGAGGCGGCCCATGGGGCTGAGTTGGGCGAATTCTTCTTGGGTGAGGGGGGCCCAGACAAAGTCAAAACCCTTGAGGTTGGTGTAGCCGTGGTGCACCACGTTGTGGCCAATGTCCCACAGGCTGTAGGTGGTGAGGGAGGGCAAAAAGGCGATGCGACCGACCCATTTGTTCAGGCCCCGGTGCCGGGTCAGGCTTTGGTGGCAGGCGTCGTGGCCAATGATGAACAAGCGCCCGATCATGAAGCCCGCCGCCACGGCGCACAGCAATTTGGCCCACCAAGCGTCCAAAGCGACGGTGCCGAACATCAGCGCGGCCCAGATGCACAGGTCGATGACCAACAGAACCAAGGCCTTGACCGTGGCTTGCTCGGACAGCGGCACCAGCCATTCCCGAATGACTTTGCGGTGCGGCATGGGTTCGTGGGGCGCGATGGGCTGTTCGGTGGGGGTCATCTTGGGGGCGTGGGGACGCGGTAAAACATCTCAATGCGGGCCGGGCGGGGGTTTCGGGGCCTGCGTCAGGTGGGCGCGATTCTACAAAACCCGTTGATCGGCCTGGTGACAGGGGTCTTTGCCGCTGACCCTGGGCCAGGCGGGTTCATGGTTGGGTCATGGCTGCGTGTCAAAATGATAGCCAACCCAACCAGGACTTTGAATGCCATACCGTTCGACCAAGATCGTTGCCACCCTCGGGCCGGCGTCCAATACCCCGCAAATTTTGGAAGACATGATCCGCGCTGGCGTGAACGTGGTGCGGCTCAACTTCAGCCACGGCACCGCCCAGGACCACATTGACCGCGCCCAAATGGTGCGCGAGGCCGCCAAACGGGCCGGGCGCGAGGTGGCCATCATGGCCGATTTGCAAGGACCCAAGATTCGGGTGGGCAAGTTTGCCCAGGGCAAGGTGATGTTGGAGTCTGGGCAGCCATTTGTATTGGACGCATCGCGCACCGAGATGGGCGACATCCACGGTGTGGGCCTGGATTACAAAGAGCTGCCACGCGATTTGGTGGCCGGTGACGTGCTGCTGCTCAACGACGGCCTGATTGTGTTGACGGTTGACAAGGTGTTGGGCGAGCAGGTGCACACCACGGTGAAGATGGGCGGCGAGTTGTCCAACAACAAGGGCATCAACAAAAAGGGCGGCGGCTTGACCGCACCGGCCTTGACCGCCAAGGACATGGACGACATCAAAACCGCCATGTCGTTTCAGGCCGATTATTTGGCGGTGAGTTTCCCCAAAAACGCCACCGACATGGAAATGGCGCGCCAGTTGGCCAACGTGGCAGCGGCGCAATACAAGCACAAGCCGGGGCTGATTGCCAAAATTGAACGCGCCGAGGCGATTCCGCGCTTGGAAGAAATTTTGCGCGCCTCTGACGGCATCATGGTGGCGCGCGGTGATTTGGCGGTGGAGGTGGGCAACGCCACCGTGCCGGCCTTGCAAAAGCGCATGATCAAAATGGCCCGCGAGATGGACAAAGTGGTGATCACCGCGACCCAAATGATGGAGAGCATGATCACCAACCCGGTGCCGACCCGTGCCGAGGTGAGCGACGTGGCCAACGCGGTGCTCGATGGCACCGACGCGGTGATGCTGAGCGCCGAAACGGCGGCGGGCAAGTACCCGCTGGAGACGGTGGTCGAGATGGCGCAAATTTGCCTGGCCGCCGAATCGGCCGAGTCGGTGGAGTTGGACGCCGACTTCACCGGCAAAACCTTTGCCCGCATCGACCAAACCATTGCCATGGGGGCCTTGTTCACCGCCCACCACCTGGGCGCCAAGGCCATCGTGGCGCTGACCGAGTCGGGCTCGACCGTGCTGTGGATGAGCCGCCACCGCATCCACATCCCGATTTACGCTTTGACCACCCAGCAAAGCACGCAGCGCAAGATGGCGCTGTACCGCAATGTGCGCCCCTTGCTGATGGATACCAGCGCCGACCGCGACACCGCCCTGGCCCAGGCCGAGGCGCACCTGAAGTCGCGCGGCATCATGCAAGCCGGCGATGTGTACGCCATCACCTGCGGTGAGCCCATGGGCTCGCCTGGCGGCACCAATATGTTGAAAATTTGCAAGGTGGCCTGAGCGTGACCCCCCTTGGCGCATGGCCCCCATGTCGGCGCGCTGGCCACCAGCGCCACTCCAGCCGGCACTTGGCCCTGACCTAAAATCCTGACCCAATTGCTCTCCCCCTCCTCAACCCCAAAGGAAAACCCGTGGCTTTAGTTTCCATGCGCGAACTGTTGGACCATGCCGCCGTCAACGGCTATGGCATCCCGGCCTTCAATGTCAACAACCTCGAGCAGGTGCAAGCGGTGATGGCGGCGGCCGACGAAACCGGTTCTCCGGTGATCTTGCAAGCCAGTGCCGGTGCGCGCAAATATGCCGGCGAGCCTTTCATCAAGCACCTGATCCAAGCGGCGATTGAAGCCTACCCCCACATTCCGCTGGTGATGCACCAAGACCACGGGCAAAACCCCTCGGTGTGCGAGGGCGCGATCAAGCTGGGCTTCAGCTCGGTGATGATGGACGGCAGCTTGGAGGCCGATGGCAAAACCATTGCCAGTTACGAATACAACCTGCGCGTGACCCAAGAGGTGGTGGCGATGGCGCACAAGCTGGGCATCACCGTCGAGGGTGAACTCGGTTGCCTGGGCTCGCTGGAAACCATGAAGGGCGACAAAGAGGACGGCCACGGCACCGACGCCACCATGACGCGCGAGCAGTTGCTCACCGACCCCGAGCAAGCAGCCGACTTTGTCAAGCAAACCCAGCTCGATGCCTTGGCCATCGCCATTGGCACCAGCCACGGCGCGTACAAGTTTTCGCGCAAGCCCACGGGTGACATCTTGGCGATTGACCGCATCCAGGCGATCCACAAACGCATCCCCAACACCCATTTGGTGATGCACGGCTCCTCCAGCGTGCCGCAAGACCTGCTGGCCAAGATTCGCCAGTTTGGTGGCGACATGAAAGAGACCTACGGCGTGCCGGTCGAAGAAATCCAAAAGGCCATCCAATTTGGCGTGCGCAAGATCAACATTGACACCGACATCCGCTTGGCCATGACGGCTGCCGTGCGCCAGTTTTTGCACGAAAACCCCGATAAATTTGACGCCCGCGAATGGCTCAAGCCCGCACGCGAGGCGGCCAAGCAAATTTGCAAAGAGCGCTACATCCAGTTTGGTTGCCAGGGCCAAGGCAGCAAGTTCAAGGCCACGCCCTTGCCCATGATTGCCGCCAAATACAGCCAAGGTTTGTTGGCGCAAATGGTCAACTGACCCGCTTTTGGGCGGTTTTATACACAAAAAATGTGTATAAAATAGGGGCTCCTTCCCTAGGAGCCGCGCATGGAAACCCGCACCAACATTGTTTTAGATGACGCCTTGGTCAATCAGGTCATGGCGCGCGCCGGCGTGAAAACCAAAAAAGCCGCCATCGAGGCCGCTCTCAAAGCCTATATCCGCAAGCCCGACTACAGTGCCATCATGGCTTTGCGTGGCACGGGTGTGCTGGCCGACAACTACGACGCCCATGAGGCCTTTTCCCAAACGCCCATGCCGGCGCTGCGCGTGGCCGAGGCCGCACCCGCCCCCGCCTTCAGGCCCAAGCGCAAAGTTGTCAAAGCGTGAGTTCACCTGTATTGGTCGACACCTCGGCCTGGGTCGAGTACCTGCGCGCCACCGGCTCCAAGCACGACATGGCGTTGGGCCGCGCTTTGCAGTCGGAGGACGGCGTGCTCATGCCCGCCGTGGTGCTGCAAGAACTGTTGCAAGGTGCACGCTCTCCCCAGCACTACCTGGCCTTGCAAAGCGCCTTGGAAACCGTGGACCTGTTCGAACCCCAAGACTGGGGCCACCTGCACGCGCAAGCGGGCTTGCTGTATGCCCGCTGTCGCTGGCAAGGCTTGACGCTTCGCAACCCCATCGACTGCGTGGTGGCCGCTTGCGCCTTGGAGGCCGAGCTGCCCTTGCTGGCGCGAGACGCCGACTTTGTGCACCTGCAACGCGTGGCACCCGATTTGCAATTGATGTGAGCCGCTGAAGCCCTGCTAAGCGCCATTGTTTGAAGCCCTTGTAACGCCACATCCCCCGCCCCCATTAGCTCGACACCCAACCCATGAACCCCACCCTGCACACCCACACCCTCGGCTCCCTCCCCCTCTTGGCACGCGGCAAGGTGCGCGACAACTACGCCGTGGGCGAGGACCGCATCTTGATGGTGGCATCAGATCGCATCAGCGCGTTTGATGTGGTGATGGGTGAGCCCATCCCCGGCAAAGGCGCGTTGCTGACCCAAATGGCGCTGTATTGGTTTGACAAGCTGGGCCACATTTGCCCCAACCACCTGACCGGAGACGCCCCGGAGAGCGTGGTGAGCGATGCTGAAAAACCGTTTGTGGCACAGCGCTCGATGCTGGTGCGCCGCTTGAAGCCCATCCCCGTCGAAGCGGTGGTGCGCGGTTATTTGGCCGGCAGCGGTTGGAAGGAATACCAAGACAGCCAATCGGTGTGCGGTGTGCCACTGCCTGCGGGTTTGAAGAACGCCTCGCGCTTGCCCGAGCCCATCTTCACGCCGGCGGCCAAAGCCGAGATGGGCGAGCACGATGAGAACATCAGCTTCGAGCAAACCGTGGCCATGATTGGCGCGGACTTGGCCGAGCGCATCCGCCACATCAGCATCGCGCTGTACGAAACCGCGTATGACATCGCGGCGGCCAAAGGCATCATCATTGCCGACACCAAGTTCGAATTTGGCTTAAGCCCCGAGGGCACCTTGGTGCTGATGGACGAGGTGCTGACCCCCGACTCATCCCGCTATTGGCCGGCCGACGCTTACCGCGAAGGCGCCAACCCACCAAGCTTTGACAAACAATATTTGCGCGACTGGCTGGATGCCGCGCAGGTGAACGGTGCACCCTGGAACAAAACCGCGCCAGCGCCGATGTTGCCATCGGAGGTGATTTCGCTCACGGCGGATAAATACCAAGAGGCGTGGGCGAGGTTGAGGGATTGAACCGAACGCGCCTCATGTGTAAACTCTTACACAAGGAGACCCACATGGCCACAAATCTTGCATTGGACCCCGCACTTTTGGACAAAGCGGTTGCCGTCAGCGGCGAGCCCACCAAAAAGGCCGCCGTCACTTTGGCGCTCAAAGAATTCATTGCCCGGCGTGAGCAAAAAGGTGTTTCAGACCTGTTTGGCAAGTTGGAATGGGATGCCACTTACGACTACAAAGCAGAGCGTTCCCGGTCATGACGTTCCTCTGCTAGACATCAGCCTTCAATAGAACGTAACTGCCTGGCTTGAGGTTGGACAGCGCAGCCTCCAAGGCGGGAATGAGCTTCAGCAAGTATGGCAACTCGTTTGAAACCGCGTCCAGCACCAACACGGCAACCGGCAAGTTAGAGGTGTTTTGTTGATACGAAAGATTCTTATCGACTGTTATGAAGGCATCGAACCCCGTGGCCGCAAGCGCAAGCAGTTTGCCGTTCTTGACGCCGGACCAACCTTCCTGAACAACCGTGGAGACTTGATGTGACGGCAGCGATCTGCGCAAGCGCGCGGGCACGCACTCGTCAAGCAGCAGGCGCATCGCTAGCCAGGCTCTCTCGGGCCGCTTCGAGCACAGCCACCGCGCGCTGGCGAGACACCGATGGGAAGTCTTCGAGGAAAGCCTCTAATGAAGACGAACCTTCAAGGTAGTCGAACAGGTTCTTCACAGGGACTCGGGTGCCCGTGAAGCAGAGCGCTCCGTGCATGATCTCTGGGTCTCTCTTGGTGAGTGATGCGTCCATGGTTACCTCCGGAGCTTGAAGTTTAGTCTTCAGGGCTTGAAATGTTGCGCATCTGAAGCGCTGCAACTTCAGTTGAGCGCCATGCTCAGCTTGCGCCGGTAGCGCGAGAGCATTTCAGCATGCGGGTCTTCGATGGCGGCGGCTTTGCCGGTGAGTTCGATGCCACCGGCCGATTTGCCGGGCACGGGCGCATCGCCTTTGGCCTTGGGCGGGGTGAGCAACTCCAAAATGGCGACAAAGTGTTTGCGCGCGGCTTGGTCGGACCAGGCTTTGTCGCGCATGATGATCTCGAGCAACTCGTCCATGGCCTGGGTCCATTGGCCAGCGGCCATGAGCAAGCGGGCTTTGGCCAAGCGGGTGTCGAAGTCGCGTTTGTTCTTTTCGATCACGGCGTCAAACTGCGCCAGCTCCCACTGGCCGCGCTCGTCGGTGGTGGCAAACACCATGGCTTGCAGCCAGTGGTGCAGCGCGTCAAAGCGCAATTGCAAAGGGATTTGCGCCAGCGCCG
>CANFPJ010000092.1 GCA_947448885.1 Comamonadaceae bacterium | reverse complement strand
CCTGCTTGGACGCGGGGGCCTGGGCATGAGCGCCATGCCACTGAGCCTGGCCCAGGCCCAACAATGGATCAGCGGTGCGCGCTGGGTCGGCGGGCCCGATGTGCTTTGCGACCGGGTGCATACCGATACGCGCACCTTGCAAGCCGGCGACTTGTTCGTGGCCTTGCGTGGCGAGCGCTTTGATGCGCATGTCTTTTTGCCCCAAGCCCAGGCCGCTGGTGCCCGCGCTGCGCTGGCCGAAAAAGGCTTGGCCGCAGCGGGTTTGGTGGGCTTGGAAGTGCCCAACAGCTTGCGCGCCTTGGGCGAGCTGGCCGCTGGCTGGCGCCAGCAGTTTGAGCTGCCCTTGTTGGCGGTCACGGGCAGCAACGGCAAGACCACGGTGACGCAAATGATCGCCAGCATCTTGCGCGCCTGGCACCCGGGTCCCGACCAGGCCTTGGCCACCCAAGGCAACTTCAACAACGACATTGGCCTGCCCCTGACCTTGCTGCGTCTGCGCCCGTCGCACCTGAGCGCTGTCGTCGAGATGGGCATGAACCACCCCGGCGAAATCGCCCAGTTGGCCGCCATCGCCCGGCCCACCGTGGCACTGGTCAACAACGCCCAGCGCGAACACCAAGAGTTCATGCACAGCGTGGCCGCCGTGGCCGAAGAAAACGGCGGCGTGCTGTCCGCCTTGGGGCCCGATGGTGTGGCGGTGTTTCCGGCCGATGACCCGCACACCCCCGTGTGGCGGCGCTTGGCCGGGGCACGCCGCAGCTGGTGCTTTGGCTGGGATGACAGCGCCGAGGTGTGGCCGCAGCGCAGCCGCTGGCAGGCCGATCATTGGGATATTCAGTTGCACACGCCACACGGCCTGTTGAGCACCGAGTTGCACATCGCCGGTCGCCACAACCTGCGCAATGCCATGGCCGCCACCGCCACTGCCTTGGCCGCTGGGGCCCCTGTGGCCGCCGTGGCCGAAGGTTTGCGCGCATTCAGACCGGTGGCGGGCCGCTCGCGCACCCATGCGTTGCAATGGCAGGGGCACACCTGCACCGTTGTCGACGACAGCTACAACGCCAACCCCGACTCGGTGTTGGCGGCCATCGATGTGTTGGCCGACCTGCCCGCGCCGCGTTTGCTGGTGCTGGGCGACATGGGCGAGGTGGGTGTCAACGGTGCTGCCTTCCATGCCGAGGTGGGCCGGCATGCGCAGGCCCAGGGCATTGAGCGCTTGTTCACACTGGGGGACTTGGCCCAAGCCAGCGCGGCCGTGCATGCAGCGGCCACTCACTTTGACGACATGGCGGCGCTGCAAGCAGCGGTGTTGGCACAGACCGCCAAGGGCGGCAGCGTGCTGGTCAAAGGATCGCGCTTCATGCGCATGGAGCGGGTGGTCCAAGCCCTGCGCGAACACGCATCTGCCCAGGAGGCCACATGCTCTTGAGTCTGGCCCAGTGGCTGCAAACCTTGTCGCCCGAGTTGGGTTACTTCCGGGTGTTTCAATACATCACCTTCCGTGCGGTGATGGCCGCACTCACCGCCTTGTTGATGGGCTTGATCGCCGGCCCCTGGGTGATCCGCAAACTCGCCGAACTCAAAATCGGTCAACCCATTCGCGGCTACGGCGTGGAGGCGCACCTGAGCAAATCGGGCACCCCCACCATGGGCGGTGTGTTGATCCTGATTTGCATCTCGGTTTCCACCTTGTTGTGGTTTGACCTGTCCAACCGCTTTGTCTGGATCGTGTTGTTGGTCACCCTGGGCTTTGGCGCCATTGGCTGGGTGGACGATTGGCGCAAAGTGGTGCGCAAAGACCCCGAAGGCATGCGCTCGCGCGAGAAATACCTGTGGCAGTCGGTGATTGGCCTGCTGGCGGCGCTGTACCTGGTGTTCAGCATCTCCGAGGTCAGCAACCTGCGCGTGTTGGAATTGTTCTACCTGTGGATGCGCTCGGGCTTTGATGTCGATTTGCCGCCCAAGGCCGGTTTGTTGTTGCCGTTCATCAAGGAGGTCAGTTACCCCTTGGGGGTGTTTGGCTTTGTGTTGCTGACGTATTTGGTGATCGTGGGCGCGAGCAACGCGGTCAACCTGACCGACGGCCTGGACGGCTTGGCCATCATGCCGGTGGTGATGGTCGGCTCGGCCTTGGGGGTGTTTGCCTATGTGACGGGCAGTTCGGTGTATTCCAAATACCTGCTCTTTCCCTACATCCCGGGATCGGGCGAGTTGATGATTTTTTGTGCCGCCATGGCCGGCGCGGGCTTGGCGTTTTTGTGGTTCAACACCCACCCCGCGCAGGTCTTCATGGGGGATGTGGGTGCGCTGGCCTTGGGCGCGGCCCTGGGCACCATCGCGGTCATCGTGCGCCAAGAAATCGTGCTGGCCATCATGGGCGGCATTTTTGTGGTCGAGGCCCTGTCGGTCATGGCCCAGGTCAGCTATTTCAAATACACCAAGCGCAAATACGGCGAGGGCCGACGCATCCTCAAGATGGCGCCCTTGCACCACCATTTTGAAAAATCTGGCTGGAAAGAAACCCAAGTGGTGGTGCGCTTTTGGATCATCACCATGCTGCTGTGCCTGATTGGCCTGTCGACCTTGAAACTCCGATGAACACCGCGCACCCCTCCTCCTTGCAAGACCAAGCCGTGCTGGTGCTGGGCTTGGGCCAGTCGGGCTTGGCCATGGCGCGTTGGTGCAGCGAGCGCGGTGCCCGGGTGTGGGTGATGGACACCCGCGCCCAGCCACCGGGCTTGGCCGACTTGCGCGCCCATGCGCCACAAGCGCAATTCATCGCCGGCGAATTCGACCCCGCCTTGCTCACCGCGCAAGGCATTCGGGCAGTGTTCAAAAGCCCGGGCTTGTCGCCGGCCGAGGTGGCCCAGGTGTGGCAAGCCGCTGTCAGCGCTGGCTTGTGGGTTGGCACCGAATTGAGTTTGTTTGTCCACGCATTGAGCGAGGCCCAGGCGCACACGGCCTATGCCCCGCAGGTGCTGGCCATCACCGGCACCAACGGCAAAACCACGGTCACGGCCTTGACCACCCGCTTGCTCAAGGCCGCGGGCAAAGACGTGGCCATGGCGGGCAATATTGGCCCCAATTTGCTCGACACCTGGCGCGAGCGCGCCGCAGGTGCGGGCTTGCCCGCGGTCTGGGTGCTGGAGTTGTCGAGCTTTCAACTCGATGGGGTTGAGGGCTTTGCGCCCACGGCCGCGACGGTGCTCAACCTCAGCGAGGACCACCTCGACTGGCATGGCGGCATGGACGCCTATGCGGCGGCCAAGGCGCGCATCGCCGGTGGCACGGGTTTGCTGGTGCTCAACCGCCAGGACCCGCGTGTCATGGTCTTGCAGCCCGACAGCGAAGCGGTCAAAAAGAAAAAAATTCCCGAGCGCGACGTCACCACCTTTGGCAGCGACGCCCCCCGTGTGGCCGGTGACTGGGGATTGGAGAACGTGAATGGCATGGTGTGGTTGGTGCGTTTGGTCGAACGCGAAGGTGGGCGCAAAAAGGCCCGCGCTGGCGCGCCCGAGCACGAGGGCTATGACGACGATGCGCCGTTCATGCAGCGCTTGATGCCCGCCGAGGCCTTGCGCATCAGCGGCCAACACAATGCCCTGAATGCCCTGGCCGCACTGGCCTTGGCCAGCCACGCCCACGCCACCTTGGGGCCCATGCTGTATGCCCTGCGTGAATACCGGGGCGAGCCCCACCGCGCCAGCACCGTGGCCGTGGTGCAAGACGTGGAATACATCAACGACAGCAAGGGCACCAATGTGGGTGCCACCGTGGCGGCCCTGCAAGGCCTGGGCCAAGACCGCCGTTTGGTGCTGATCGCTGGGGGTGAGGGCAAGGGCCAAGACTTTTCTCCCTTGGCCGCGGTGGTGATGCGCCATGCCCGCGCGGTGGTGCTGATCGGCCGCGACGCCCCCCTGCTGCGCCAGGCCTTGCAAGGCTGTGGCGTGCCCTTGATCGATGCCGCATCCATGCCGGACGCGGTGCAGCGCGGGGCGGAACAAGCCCAAGCCGGCGACGCGGTGTTGCTGTCCCCGGCTTGCGCCAGCTTTGACATGTTTGACCACTATGTGCAGCGCGGCGAAGCCTTTGCCCAAGCGGTGCAAGCCTTGGCCGAGGACGCTGGCGTGGTCTGGGAGGGGGCCGCATGAGCGTGTTGGCGCACAAACTGGGCGACGCCTGGGGCCGCTGGCGCGGCACCGCCCCTGCCGAAGGCCCGGATGCTTTGCCCGTGCGGGTGCACGGCACCGAATTCACCCGCACCCGTGCCGCACCGGTGCGGGTCAAAGGGTTTGACCAGCCATTGATTTGGGTCGCCGTCACCTTGCTGTTGTGGGGCTTGGTGATGGTGTATTCGGCCTCCATCGCCATGCCCGACAACCCGCGCTTTGGCAATTACGCCCAAAACCATTTTTTGTTGCGCCACATCGCCGCCATTGCCGTGGCCTTGGTGGCGGCCGCCTTGGCCTACCAAGTGCCCATGGACACCTGGGACAAATGGGCGCCTTGGCTGTTCATCGCCTCGCTGGTCTTGCTCATCGTGGTCTTGATCCCCGGCATTGGCAAAGAGGTGAATGGGGCACGGCGCTGGATTGCGTTGGGCTTCATGAACTTTCAGCCCTCTGAAATGGCCAAACTGGGCGTGTTGTTGTACGCCGCCAATTACATGGTGCGCAAGATGGAGGTAAAAGAGAAATTCTTCAGCGCCGTCATGCCCATGGGCTTGGCCGTGGCGGTGGTGGGCTCTTTGCTGCTGGCTGAACCCGACATGGGGGCCTTCATGGTGATCGCCATGATCGCCATGGGCATTTTGTTTTTGGGCGGCGTCAATGCGCGGATGTTTTTCTTGATCGCTTTGGTGCTGATCATTGCCTTTGGCCTGATGATTGCCTTGAGCGAGTGGCGCCGCGAACGCATCTTGGCTTACTTGAATCCCTGGGATGAAAAAAATGCCCTGGGCAAGGGCTATCAGTTATCGCACTCGCTGATCGCCATTGGGCGGGGCGAAATTTTCGGCGTGGGTTTGGGCGGCAGCGTGGAAAAACTGCACTGGCTGCCCGAGGCGCACACCGACTTTTTGCTCGCGGTGATTGGCGAAGAGTTTGGTTTCATCGGCGTGCTGACCATGATCGCTTTGTTCTTGTGGTTGACCCGGCGCATCATGCACATCGGGCGCCAAGCGATTGCCATGGACCGCGTGTTTTCGGGCTTGGTGGCCCAAGGGGTGGGGGTGTGGATCGGTTTCCAGGCCTTCATCAACATGGGTGTGAACTTGGGTGCCTTGCCCACCAAGGGCTTGACCCTGCCGTTGATGAGCTTTGGTGGTTCGGCCATCTTGCTCAATTTGGTGGCCCTGGCCATTGTGTTGCGGGTGGATCATGAAAACCGCCAACTCATGCACGGGGGTCGGGTATGAGCGCGGGCGTGGCATTGGTCATGGCCGGCGGCACCGGTGGCCACATCTTCCCTGGCTTGGCCGTCGCCCACGGCTTGCGTGAACGCGGCTGGCGCGTGCATTGGCTGGGCGCACCAGCCCCCAGCATGGAGAGCCGCTTGGTGCCACCCCAAGGCTATGCATTTGAAGCGGTGCAGTTTTCGGGGGTGCGGGGCAAGGGTTTGTTGGGTTGGATTCGCTTGCCCATGCGGTTGCTGCAAGCCTTTTGGCAAAGCCTGCAAGTGGTGCGCCGCGTGCGCCCCGATGTGGTGGTGGGCCTGGGCGGCTACATCAGCTTTCCCGGCGGCGTCATGGGCGTGCTGTGTGGCCGGCCCTTGGTTCTGCACGAACAAAATTCGATCGCCGGCATGGCCAACCGCTGGCTCAGTCGGGTGGCCGCACGTGTGTTTTGCGCATTCCCCGGCGCCATCGCGCAGGGTGAATGGATTGGCAACCCTTTGCGCGCTTCGTTTGCCCAACAAGCCGCGCCAGCGGCACGTTTTGCCCAGCGCAGCGGCCCCTTGCAGGTGCTGGTGCTGGGGGGCAGCTTGGGGGCCCAAGCGCTGAATGAAGCCTTGCCCGCGGCATTGGCGCGCATGCCCGTTGCCAACCGACCCCAGGTGCGCCACCAAAGCGGCGAGCGCCACATTGACAGCCTGCGCCAAGCCTATGCCCAGGCCGGTGTGCAAGCCGAACTCACCCCCTTCATCGACGACACGGCCCAGGCCATGGCCCAGGCCGATGTGGTGATTTGCCGCGCCGGTGCCAGCACCGTGACCGAATTGGCGGCCCTGGGTGTGGCGGCCTTGTTGGTGCCCTTTCCCCATGCAGTGGACGACCACCAAACCCACAACGCGCGGTTTCTCAGCACCGCACAGGCGGCGTGGTTGTGGCCGCAAACCGAACTCAGTGCAGAGCGCTTGGCGCAGTGGCTGAGCGGCTTGAACCGCACTGATTTGCAAGCCATGGCCGAGCGCGCCCATGCCTTGGCCAAGCCCGATGCCGCCACCCAAGTGGTGCAGGCGTGCGAACAACTGCGCAACGGGAGGGCGGCATGAAGCAAGCCATTCGCCACATCCACTTTGTCGGCATTGGCGGCGCTGGCATGAGCGGCATTGCCGAGGTGCTGCACAACCTGGGCTATGTGGTGTCGGGCTCGGACTTGGCCGAAGGCCCGACCTTGGCGCGTTTGCGCGCTTTGGGCATGGGCATCCAAGTGGGGCATGCGGGGGCACATATCGCGGGTGCCGACGCCGTGGTCACCTCGACAGCGGTACACGCCGACAACCCCGAGGTGGTGGCCGCCCATGCCAAGCTGATCCCCGTGGTGCCGCGCGCGGTCATGTTGGCCGAGTTGATGCGCCTGAAAAAAGGTGTGGCCATCGCCGGCACGCATGGCAAAACCACCACCACCAGTTTGGTCGCCAGCGTGTTGGCCGAGGCCGGCATGGACCCAACCTTTGTCATCGGTGGGCGCTTGAACAGCGCCGGCGCGCATGCGCGTTTGGGCAGCGGCGATTACATCGTGGTGGAGGCCGATGAGTCGGATGCCTCGTTTTTGAACCTGATGCCGGTGATGTCGGTGGTGACCAACATCGATGCCGACCACATGGAAACCTATGGCCACGACTTTGCGCGGTTGAAAAACGCCTTTGTCGAGTTTTTGCACCGCATGCCGTTTTACGGCGCAGCGGTGCTGTGCACCGACGATGCGGCGGTGCGCAGCATCTTGCCCCAGGTGTCGCGGCCCATCACCAGTTATGGCTTTGGCGAGACGGCGCAGGTGCGCGGGCACAGTGTGCGCGCCGACAACGGGCGCATGCACTTTGGCGTGACCCGCAGCAATGGCATCCGCTTGCCCGAGATGGACATCACCCTCAACCTGGCTGGTGAGCACAACGTGCTCAATGCCTTGGCCGCGATCGCCGTGGCGGTGGAGTTGGGTGTGCCCGACAACGCGGTGCAAACCGCTTTGGCGCAGTTCAAGGGCGTGGGGCGGCGCTTCCAGCGCCATGGTGAGGTGCCCACCCGATCGGGCGCCGGGCACTTCACCTTGATCGAAGACTATGGCCACCACCCAGTGGAGATCGCCGCCACGCTGGCAGCGGCCCGAGGGGCGTTTGCCGGGCGGCGCTTGGTGCTGTCGTTTCAACCGCACCGCTACACCCGCACCCGCGACTGTTTTGAAGACTTTGTGCAGGTGTTGCGCCGCGCCGATGTGCTGTGTTTGTCCGAGGTGTATGCCGCCGGTGAAGCGCCGATTGCCGGGGCCGATGGCCGGGCCTTGGCGCGCGCCTTGCGGATGGCTGGTGACCAAACCCTGGCCTATGTCGACGCCATTACCGACATGCCTGCGCACATCTTGGCCCAGGCCCAGCCTGGCGACGTGGTGCTGTGCATGGGCGCGGGCAGCATTGGCCAGGTGCCCAACCAAATTTTGCAGATGAGCCTGGGGGTGACGCCATGAGCGGCTTTGACATCACCCGCGCCCGCGTGGCCGTGTTAATGGGTGGCGACTCGGCCGAGCGCGACATTTCCTGGATGTCGGGCCAAGGCGTGCTGCAAGCCTTGTTGACCAAAGGGGTTCAGGCCCAGGCTTTTGACCCGTCCACACAAGACCTGTCGGCCTTGCGCGGCTTGGGCATCACCCATGTCTTCATTGCTTTGCACGGGCGCCATGGCGAAGACGGCACGGTGCAAGGGGCCTTGGAGCTGCTGGGCATTCCCTACACTGGATCTGGCGTGATGGCCTCGGCCATCGCCATGGACAAGGTCATGACCAAGCGCCTGTGGCGCAGCCACGGCCTGGACACACCGGCATCGGTGTGCCTGAGCCCAGCCGAACAAAGCGCGGCGCGCATTGACGCCATCCCGGCTGAGTTGGGCTTGCCACTGATCGTCAAGCCGCCGCGCGAAGGCTCATCGATTGGGGTGACCAAGGTCAGCCAAGCCAGCGACCTGGCCGCCGCCGCGGCTTTGGCCACCCGCTACGACCCCGAGTTGTTGTGCGAAGCCTTCATCGATGGCGACGAAGTCACCTGCCCGGTGTTGGGCGAAGGGGCGAATGCGGTGGCCTTGCCCATCGTGCGCATCGCTGCGCCCCAAGGTGACTACGACTACCAAAATAAATACTTCACCGACACCGTGAAATACCACTGTCCCAGCGGATTGCCAGCGGCTGAAGAGCAGGCCATCCAGCAACAGGTGTTGGCCGCTTACCGCAGCCTGGGATGCCGGGGCTGGGGCCGCGCTGATTTGATGATCCGCGCCAGTGACCGCCAAGCCTTTTTGCTCGAGATGAACACCTCGCCGGGCATGACCAGCCACTCCTTGGTGCCCATGTCCGCGCGTGCGGCCGGCATTTCGTATGAAGACCTGTGCCTGCGCTTGATCGCCAGCGCCAGCTTGGACAGTCGCAGCGGGGTCGCGCCATGACGGTGATGCAACGCCGCCAGCGCCCGACCCGGGTGGAGCCCGTGGCGGTGCCCTGGGACGCCAAATGGATGAACGCCTTGGCCAATGTGCTGCTGATGGGTTTCATCGGCATGCTGATGGGTGCGGCCCTGTGGTGGGGGGTGCGTCACACCAATTTCAGCTTGCAGCGCATCACGGTGGACGGCGATGTGGCGCACAGCAACGAAGTCACTTTGCGCGCCAATGTGGCCCCCCGCTTGAGTGGCAACTTTTTCACCATGGACCTGGCCCATGCGCGGGCCAGTTTCGAGGCCGTGCCTTGGGTGCGCCGTGCTGTGGTGCGTCGGGAGTTCCCCAACCGCTTGCGCGTCACGCTCGAAGAGCACCAACCGGTTGCCCTGTGGGGCAATGAGGGCGATGTGCGCATGGTGAACCAACAAGGCGAGTTGTTCGAAGCCAATGCGGCCGAGGCCGACGTCGAGCGCATGCCCCGCCTGATCGGGCCCGACGCGCAATCTGCCGAGGTGCTGGGCTTGTACCGCATGCTCACGCCACTGTTTGGTCAGTTGCACTTTGAACTCAACAGCTTGGAGTTGACCGCACGCGGCAGCTGGCGCGCCCATTTGGAGGGCGGGTCGGTGGTGGAGTTGGGGCGCGGTCAAGCCCCACAGGTGCAAGAGCGGGTGCAGCGCCTGACCCAAACCTTGACCCAAGTGGCCAGCCGCTATGGGCGCCGGGTCAGTGCCATGGAGTCGGCTGATTTGCGCCACGACAACGGATATGCGCTGCGCTTGCGCGGGGTGAGCACGCTGGAAACCCAAAGCGTCAAAAGGTAAGACAAGGAAATCACATGGCAAAAGAATACAAAGATCTCGTGGTGGGCCTGGACATCGGCACCAGCAAGGTGATGGCGGTGGTGGCCGAGGTTTTGCCGGGTGGAGAGCTCAAGATCGCCGGCATGGGGGTCGCGCCCAGCAACGGCCTCAAGCGCGGTGTGGTGGTCAACATCGATGCCACGGTGCAAAGCATCCAAGCGGCCTTGAAAGAAGCCGAATTCATGGCCGACTGCAAAATCACCAAGGTCTACACCGGCATCACCGGCAGCCACATCCGCGGCATGAATTCCAGCGGCATGGTGGCGGTCAAGGACCGCGAGGTCACCGCCCCCGATGTGGCCCGGGTGGTCGAAACCGCCAAGGCGATCAACATCTCCACCGACCAGCGCTTGTTGCTGGTCGAGCCGCAAGAGTTTGTCATCGATGGCCAAGACGTGAAAGAGCCGATTGGCATGAGCGGCATCCGCTTGGAGGCCAAGGTGCACATCGTCACCGGTGCCCAAAGCGCCGCTGAAAACATCATCAAATGCGTGCGCCGCTGTGGCCTGGATGTCGAGCAGTTGATGCTCAACCCCCTGGCCTCGAGCTATTCGGTGCTGACCGCCGACGAAAAAGAACTGGGTGTGGCGCTGGTCGACATTGGCGCCGGCACCACCGACGTGGCCATCTTCACCGGTGGCGCGATCCGCCACACCGCGGTCATCCCGATTGCGGGCGACTTGATCACCAGCGACATCGCCATGGCCTTGCGCACGCCGACCAAAGACGCCGAAGACATCAAGGTCGAGTCCGGCTGTGCCAAGCAACTGCTGGCCAATCCAGAGATGCAGGTGGAAGTGCCTGGCTTGGGCGACCGGGGCCCGCGCATGCTCAGTCGCCAGGCCTTGGCCGGGGTGATTGAGCCCCGGGTCGAAGAGATTTTTTCGCTGGTGCTGCAAGTCATCCGGGAATCGGGCTTTGAGGAGGTGTTGTCCTCTGGCATTGTGCTCACGGGCGGCAGCGCCATCATGCCTGGCATGGTTGAGTTGGGCGAGGACATTTTCCTCAAGCCCGTGCGCCGCGGTTTGCCGCAGTACAGCGGCGCTTTGGCCGACATGGTGGCCCAGCCGCGCGCGGCCACCGTCATGGGCTTGCTGGAAGAGGCCCGCCTGGCGCGCTTGCGCGGCTTCAAAGTGGCGCAAAACAATGGTTCGGTGCAGACCGCTTTGGGTCGCATCAAGGACTGGTTGGTGGGGAACTTCTGAGATGAACAACACCCAATGGTTGGCCATGGCCCGCGCCAGTCCGCCCGCGTGGGGGGTGTGGCGATGGCGACCTTGTTGCCGTGGCGCACCCCCAGATGGTTGAGTCAATTGAAAACCCATAAAAAAACACATGGCAACTGCAAACAACGGATCAATAGGAGTAGAAAAAATGAGCATCGAAATGGTTGAAGTAGAGGCGTTCAACTCGGGCACCCTGATCAAGGTGATTGGCGTGGGCGGCGGCGGCGGCAACGCGGTCGAGCACATGATCAACACCCACGTTCAAGGGGTGGAGTTCATTTGTGCCAACACCGACGCACAAGCACTGCGCCGCAGCGCGGCCCACAAGGTCATCCAACTCGGTCAAAGCGGTTTGGGCGCGGGCAGCCGACCCGAGCGCGGCCGCGACGCGGCCATGGCCGCTGAAGAAGACATCCGCGCAGCCCTCGAAGGCGCGCACATGTTGTTCATCACCGCTGGCATGGGTGGCGGCACAGGTACCGGTGCTGCCCCGGTGGTGGCGCGCATTGCCCGCGAAATGAACATCCTGACCGTGGGTGTGGTGACCAAACCCTTTGAATGGGAGGGCGGCCGACGCCTGACCAATGCCGAGGCGGGCTTGTCCGAGTTGGAGGCCAATGTGGACTCCTTGATCGTGGTGCTCAACGAAAAGCTGCAGCAAGTGCTGGGCGAAGAGGTGACCCAAGACCAGGCCTTTGCCTTTGCCAACGATGTGCTGAAAAATTCGGTGGGCGGGATTGCCGAGATCATCAACGTGGAAGCCTTGGTCAACGTGGACTTTGAAGACGTGCGCACCGTGATGAGCGAGCACGGCAAAGCCATGATGGGCACGGCCAAAGCCAGCGGCCCCGATCGCGCGCGCATCGCCGCTGAGCAAGCGGTGGCTTGCCCGCTGCTGGAAGGGGTGGACATGTCCGGCGCCAAAGGCGTTTTGGTGCTGATCACCGCCGCCAAGGGCGGCTTGAAGTTGTCGGAGTCGCGCGAAGCGATGAACACCATCCGCGCCAGCGCCTCGGAAGATGCGCATGTGATTTATGGCACGGCTTACGATGACGAACTGGGCGACGAGATCCGTGTCACGGTGGTGGCCACGGGCTTGGCCCAGTCTGGTCGCCGCGTTGCGCCGCCTTTGAAGGTGTTGCGCAACGGCACCGATGGCATGGCTTACCCCACTGCAGAGGCCCAGCCCACCCAAGTGAACACACCGGCCAGCACGGTGAGCGCCGGTGTGGGCGTGCCCGACTACACCGGCATGTCCGTGCCCAGCGTGTGGCGCACCAACCGCACCCACGCGGCCGCCAAGGTGGACGCGATGTCCTCCGGTGGCATGGACGACTACGAGATCCCAGCCTTTTTGCGCAAGCAAGCGGATTGAGCGGATTTGTGGTTAGAAAAACGGCCTTCGGGCCGTTTTTCTATTTGTGCTGCGCTTAAAGGGCTCCCCCTCATCACCTGACACTGCACTGCTTGGGTGACTCGAACTCCCCCTCTGAAACCGCCATCTCGGGGTATGCAAGCCTCCTCCGGTCGCTGCGCTCCAACGTCGTCAGCCCGCACACCCACTCGTGTCGGTTTCGGTCAAGTGTTGGTTTGCCATTTGTATGCACAGATCCATTACTTCGCAGCACCGGTGGTGGGTGCGTCGCCCGACAACATCCGAGCGCAGCGACTGG
>CANFPJ010000091.1 GCA_947448885.1 Comamonadaceae bacterium | reverse complement strand
GGCGTTGGCGTGCGTATTGGCATAACCGTCATCAAAGGTGATGCCCACAACCCGGCCGCTCAAAGTCCCGCTCAGGTAAGGCTCCAAGTCGCGCATGGAGAGGCCTTGAAAGCCCCAGGTTTTCAAAAAGCGCATGTGTTGCGCAAAGCGCTGAGGGCTGACGGTCATGCCTCGCAATGGCGCACCTGAGGGCGGCATGTCGTCGACCTGGTGGTACATCAGAATGGGGATCGTCTTCATGCGTGCGGCTGCAGGGCTTGTCGGACGGATTCGGGCGAGCGCTGCGCCAAGCCCCGCGGCGCTTGGGTGTGCTGCCCCTTGAGGATGGCATCCAAGCGAGCCACGTTCTCGGGCAATTGGGAGCGGTCATTTTCCGCATGCCACAGGTGCAACACCGTCAGCGCAAAACGGCCATTCTTGTGGCGCACACCGTGGCGGATCAAGCGCACCGCCAAATCGGCATCCTCGTGGCCCCACCCTTGATAGCTTTCGTCAAATCCATTCACCGCCACCAAATCGGTGCGCCACACCGCCATGTTGCAGGTGCGGGCGCTCTGCCAATGCGCAGGTTGTCTGCGTCGCCAGCCTTGGCCAGGCAGGTTGATCAAAGGCAACCAGCGATTGGATTGCCCGCTCAAGCGGTGCTTCAACCATGCCCATCGCCCCCATTGGTGAATGGGCCATTGTTGGGCCTCTGCTTCTCGTGTCAAAAGAGGGGACAGCAATAACCGACTGCCCGGCACAAACCAACCCGGTTGCGCCAAGCGGGCATGCTCGGCGATGAAGTCGGGGCGGGGAACACAATCGCCATCCAAAAAAATCACCAGATCGCCTTGGGCTGCAGCCACGGCCAAATTGCGCGCCGCAGCCGCCCTGAACCCGTCATCGGCTTGCCACAGGTGGTGAATCGGCACTGCGGCCTGCTGGGCCATCTGGCGGATGAGCTCTCGGGTGGGGTCCCCAGACCCGTCATCCGCGATCAAAATTTCAAACGGTGCTTGTCGCTGGGCCAACAAGGCGTTCAGCACCAACCGCAGGGCTTGCGGCCGGTTGTAAGTGGTGACCACCACGGAAATGTTCATGTCAGTGCGGCCGGCTTGCGCTCATTCAAGTACATCAGCTTGAGGTAACGGTAGTAAGTGCCTTCGGCGTTCGAGACGGCCAGGATAAAGCCTTCGCGACCATCCAAAAATCCTCGTTGCAACACATAAGTTCGAAAAAAGGCCCACAAGCCGTGTCCAATGGCTTTTCGCAAACTTGACTTTTTACCTTTGCGTTGCAAGTTCAGCGCGCCTTCGCGGGAATACTGGTTCAACTTGTGCAGCACTTGATCCAAGTTTTGGAAGCTGTCGTGCATCAGCAAGCCCTGGAAGTTCCAAACAGGCCCATCGCAGATGATTTTCTCGTGCACCAAATCATCGCTGAAGCGGCCCAGGCCGCGCTTGAAGACACGGCAAACCGGGTCAGGCCACCAGCCACTGTGGTGAATCTCGCGACCGCAATAGCGCGACAGACGCGGCAGATTGGCAGCCACATAACCGCCACCATCGCGTTGGACAAATGCCTGGATTTCTTCGGCCAGCTCGGGTGTGACCCGTTCGTCTGCGTCAATGGACAACACCCAGGGAAAGCTGGCCAAAGACAAAGCATGGTTTTTTTGAGCGCCAAAACCAGACCAGTCACGGTGCTCCACCCGCGTTGCCCATTGCCGGGCAATGTCCAAGGTGCCATCGGTGCTGCCCGAGTCGACGACGATGATTTCTTGCGCCCATTGCAAGGCCTGCAAGGTGGCGCCCAATCGCTCGGCCTCGTTGAGCGTGATCACGATCACTGACACCGCACACCGGTCCATGGATGTCTTGATCATGGGGCTGAATTAAGCAGGTTGCTCATTGAATTGCAAGCGGTAGAGTGAGGCATATATGCCGTTGAGCTGCAGCAACTCCTCATGGTTGCCCGTTTCCACCAAGCGACCTTGGTTCAAAACGGCAATCCGGTCCGCGTGTTGAATCGTGGACAAACGATGGGCAATGACCACACACGTCCGCCCTTGCATCAAATTGGCCAAGGCAGCTTGAACTGAGCGGTCCGACTCGGCATCCAGGGCAGAAGTGGCTTCATCCAAAATCAAAATGGGTGCATTTTTAAAAATGGCCCTGGCGATCGATATGCGTTGGCGCTGCCCGCCAGACAAGCGCATGCCGGCTTCACCCACCAAGGTGTCCAAACCCTGGGGCAGGGCGGAGATGAAATCCCAGGCATTGGCGGCTTTGGCGGCCTTCTCCACAGCGGCCTGGTCTGGGTTCGCATGGCCGTAGGCGATGTTGGCCGCGATGGTGTCATTGAAGAGCAACACCTCTTGGGTCACCAGCGCCATGTGTTGCCGCAAAGACATCAAACTGAAGTCTTGGGCATCCACGCCATCGATCAAAATTTGCCCCTGGGTGGGGGACATGAAACGCGGCAACAACGCGGCCAAAGTCGACTTGCCCCCACCAGAGGCCCCCACCAAGGCCAGGGTTTGGCCGGGCTCGATGCACAGATCAATCGCTGCCAAGGCGGGCGGGGTGGACGGTCCGTAACTGAAGCTGACGTTGCGAAACTCCACACGGCCTTGGGGATGGCGCCATTCGATGTGGCCCTTGTCCTCTTCCTCAGGGCTGTCTAAAAACGCAAATACGCTTTGGGCACAAACCCGACCGCGCTGCAAGGCCGTGTTGACCTCGGTCAATTTTTTAAGCGGGGCCAGCAGCATCAGCATGGCGGTGACAAAGGCGACGAATCCGCCCACCGTGGTCACGCCGGTTTGTGAGCCCACTTGGTTGACCTGATCGAGCGCCAAATAAACGATGACGGCCAAAGCGATGGAGGCGGACAAATGGGTCAAGGGTGTGGTGGCCGAGGCGGGGATGGCCTCGCGCATTTGAGAGCGCCGAAACCGCCCGTTGGCGGCCTCAAAACGCAGCTTTTCAGTGGCTTGACCTTGGTAAATTTTGATGATTTTTTGGCACAAAACCGATTCTTCCAGCACATGGGTGATGTCGCCAATCGATTCCAAGCCCTTGCGCCCGGCCTGTCGCAGGCGCTTGGAAAAAAGGCGCACAAAGCCAATGATGAATGGCCCCACGCTCAAGGCGATCAAGGCCAAACGGACATCCAAATACAGCAAATAAGCGATCAAGGTGACCACTGTCAAGGCTTCGCGAAAAGCCGAGACCACCACTTGTGAAATGGTTTCGCCAATGTTGAGCACGTCATACAACACTTTGGAGATGTAACTGCCCTGGGCGTCTGCAAAGGCGGTGGAGGGCAGGCGCAGCATCTTGGCAAACATGTCATTGCGCAAGGCCATGGTCACATGGGTGGTGATCCAGGTGGCGGCATAGTTGCTGACATAAATCAGCACGCCCTTGACCAAGAACAGACCCACAATGGCCAAAGGAATGGCCAAGATGTGCGACTTGGTTTGAACCTGAAAGCCTTGATCCAACAAGTACTTCATCATGGCTGGCAACATCGCTTCGGTCACCGCGGTGAGGGCCATTCCCACGAAAGAAATCGCATACGCCCATTTGTAAGCCTTGGCATAGCCAAACAAGCGTTTATAGAGGGCGAAGGTGGGCACAGCGAGTCGAATGCATGGGGGATGGTGCTACTATAGCGTTTGCATTGATCTTCCAATCATTTGACCTTGTTCAACCGCTGCCATTCCACCGTTGCCAAGTTTCTTTCTTGGATATTGCTTTCGCTCTGTCTTGTGTCATGGCCTGCCTTTGCGCAATTCAGGGTCGAGGTCTCGGGTGTGGGCCTGACCCAAATTCCCATCGCCATTGCGGCGATGCGCGGTGAAGAGGCCTCTCCCCAAAAAATATCAGCCATCGTGCAAGCCGATTTGGAGCGCAGCGGCCAATTTCGCGGCAATTCATTGGCCGCGCCCATGGACGAGTTGGCACGCCCCGATTTTTCAGCCCTGAAGCAAAAGGGCGACGAGGCCTTGCTCACCGGCAGCATCACCAAGCTGGCGGATGGGCGTTTTGATGTCCGCTTCCGATTGTGGGATTTGGTGCGAGGCCAAGATTTGGGCGGACAAAGTTACGCCACACCCACCGGTGATCTGCGCTTGATTGCCCATCGCATCTCTGATTTCATTTATGAAAAGCTGACCGGTGAAAAAGGCGTTTTTTCAACCCGCATCGCTTACGTCACCAAGCTGGGCACCCGCTTCACCCTTTGGGTCGCCGATGCCGATGGCGAAAATGCCCAAGCGGCATTGACCAGCCCTGAGCCCATCATTTCACCCAATTGGTCACCCAACGGGCATGAGCTGGCCTATGTGTCCTTTGAGGCCAGAAAGCCAGTGGTCTACGTACACGATGTTTACTCTGGCAAGCGCCGCGTGTTGGCCAATTTCAAGGGCAACAACAGCGCCCCGGTTTGGTCGCCAGATGGCCGCAATGTGGCGGTGACCCTCAGCCGAGATGGCGGCTCGCAGATTTACCTGATTCCGGCACAAGGGGGTGAGCCGCGCAGGTTGACGCAGTCCAGCAGCATCGATACCGAGCCTGCTTTTTTCCCCGATGGCTCGGCCTTTTATTTTGTCAGCGATCGGGGGGGCTCTCCCCAAATTTACCGCACCCCCACCATGGGCGGGCCTGCCCAACGCGTGACTTTCTCTGGCACCTACAACATATCACCAGCCGTCAGCCCCGATGGCCGTTGGATGGCGTATATTTCTCGCATCAATGGACAGTTCAAGTTGCAGGTCATGGACCTGAAATCAGAAACGGTTCAATCCATCACCGACACAGGTCCAGATGAGCGCCCCAGCTTCTCTCCCAATGGTCGATTGATCGTTTACTCCACCCAGCTTCAAGGCCGCGAAGCCTTGATGACCACCACAGTCGATGGTCGCATCAAGGCCAGGTTGGCCGGTCAGAATGGTGATATCCGAGAACCCCATTGGGGGCCTTTTTTAAAGCAGTGATTTTTTTTGGAGTACAAGAAATGAAAAAAAACCTTTGTCTGATCGCTGTCCTGGCTTTGCTGGTGGCTTGCTCTTCTCCGGTCAAGCTCAATGAAGTGCCGGTGGAGGACAAAGCCGGCACACAAGTGACGGCACCTGTCACACCCCCCCCAGCCCCTGAGGCCCGCTCTGCTGTGGCCAGCATTGATGCGCGCCCCTTGGCTGCAGTCTCCCCTGGGCCAGAGGGTGTGGCCAAGGTCATTTACTTTGACTACGATAGTTTTGCCATCAAGCCTGAGTTTCAATCGGTGATCGAAAAACATGCGGTCTACATCAAGCAAGACAGCAAGCGCCGCATCGCTGTGGAAGGCCATACCGATGAACGTGGTGGGCGTGAGTACAACTTGGCTCTGGGCCAAAAGCGCTCTGAAGCCGTGCGCAAAGCGCTGAATTTGCTGGGGGTCTCTGATGGACAAATTGAGGCGGTCAGCTTGGGCAAAGAAAAGCCTGCCATGACGGGCAGCACGGAAGAGGCTTTTGCCAAAAACCGCAGGGCTGAGATCGCCTACAAATGATCGCGCCTCGTCTGCTTGCACCCCTTTGGGGGTTGTTGTTCATGGCGCTTTCATCATCGGCCCATGCGGCCTTGTTTGAAGACGATGAAGCACGCCGGGCCATTTTGGATTTGCGCCAAAGGGTAGAGACCATGCGCATGTCCCTGGAGACCTTGCGCGCTGAAAATCAAGTGCTGATCAAAAAAGGCAGCGAAGTCACCGATAAAAACCAAGATGACTTGCAAGTGCTTCGCCGCAGCATGTTGGATTTGCAAAACCAAATCGAATCACTCAGGGCCGATTTGGCCAAATCGCAAGGCGCCAACGAAAGCTTGCTCAAATCCTTGTCGGAATGGCAGCGCGAGCAAAAGGACAAGATCCAGGCCCAAGATGACCGATTGCGCAAACTCGAACCCACCAAGGTGACCATGGACGGCCGAGAGTTTCTGGCCGAGCCCGCTGAAAAGCGCGATCACGACCAGGCCTTGGAGGTCTTCCGCAAAGGTGAATACGGCCAAGCACTGACCCTGCTGGCTGACTTTGTTCGCCGTTATCCGCAAAGTGGATACAAAGCAACGGCATTGTTTTGGCTGGGCAATGCCCAGTACGCGGTCAAAGAATACAAAGACGCGATGGTCAGTTTCCGCAGCCTGGTGGCCATGGGGCCGCATCCGCGCGTGCCTGAGTCTTTGCTGGCGCTGGCCAACTGTCACATTGAACTCAAAGACGTTCGCTCGGCGCGCAAAGTCCTTGAGGACTTGATCAAAGCGCACCCCGAATCAGAGGCGGCCACCGCGGCCAAAGAACGCCTGTTACGCTTGAAATAGATTTCGGGCTGGGTTTTGAACATGGACGATATTGCCAATCAAATTCAATGGGTGCTGTGGGCGTCTTTTGCGCTCTCGGTCGCATTTGGCGCCATTGCGCAGCAAACCCACTTTTGCACCATGGGTGCCTTGAGTGATGTCATCAACATGGGGGATTGGTCGCGAATGCGCCAATGGGCCTTGGTGATGGCCACGGCCATGGCAGGCTTTTCCCTGCTGTCTTTGTCAGGCCAGATCGATCCCCAACAGTCCTTGTATCACTCGCCAAGATGGCTGTGGTTGTCCACCCTGATCGGTGGTGCTTTGTTTGGCATCGGCATGGTGTTGGCGTCTGGTTGTGGCAACAAGACCTTGATCCGAATGGGCACCGGCAATCTCAAGTCGTGGGTGGTTTTTCTGTTCATGGGGGTATCGGCATTTGCCACCCTCAAGGGCTTGACCGCCGTGTGGCGCAACCGCAGTGTTGACACCCTGTTTGTCGACATGCCCGCAGGTGCCCACCTGGGAACTTTGATCTCGGCATGGGTGGACATGCCCCATGTCTGGCCCTTGGCAGGTTTGGCTGTGGCCAGCGCTCTGGCGCTTTGGGCGCTGTTGGACAAGGACTTTTGGCAGGTCCATCATTTGCTCGCCGGTTTGGGCTTGGGCTTGGTGGTGACGGCCATGCTTTGGGTCAGTGGACACCTGGGATATGTCCAGGAACATCCCGAGACCTTGGAGTCGGTCTATCTGACCACCAATTCGGGGCGCATGGAGGCCATGAGTTTTGTCGCCCCCATGGCATACATCTTGGATTGGTTGATGTTCTACAGCGATGTCAGCAAAGTGTTGACCTTTGGCATGGTGTCTGCCATGGGTGTGGTTTGCGGCGCTGCCCTTTCGGCCGTCCTGAACGGCAGTTTCCGCTGGGAAGGGTTTGGCCAAACGGGCGACCTGGCCCACCACCTGGTGGGTGCGGTGATGATGGGCGTTGGCGGCGTGACCGCCATGGGTTGCACCATCGGGCAAGGCGTCAGCGGCATTTCGACCTTGAGCCTCAATGCCTTGACCGCTGTCTTGGGCATTGGATGGGGCGCTTGGTTGGGATTCAAGTACCAAACTTGGAGTTTGGAGAGGTCTCTCTGAACACCTCTGCCATGGTCAACGACCGGCGGTTGACCAGTTTGCAACGCTTGTATGGCCCAGAGGCGGCCATGCGCATTGCGGGTGCCCATGTGGTCGTGGTGGGCATGGGTGGTGTCGGTTCTTGGTCCGCAGAGTCTTTGGCACGCAGTGGGGTCGGGCGGCTGACTTTGATTGACATGGACCATGTTTCCGAGTCCAACATCAACCGACAAATTCACGCCACCGATGCCAACATCGGACAGTCCAAAGTGCTGGCCATGAAAGAGCGAATTTCCAGTTATCAACCCAGTTGCGAAGTCAATGCCGTGGATGCATTTGTCGATGCCAACAACTGGCCACACATCGCTGGTGAAAGCTTTGATGCCGTCATTGATGCCTGCGACCAAAGCAGCGCCAAACTGGCCATGGCGGCATGGGCCCTCCAAGCACCCACCTGCTTCATCAGCGTGGGCGCCGCCGGTGGAAAGCGATTGCCGCACTGGGTGGAAATCGCCGACTTGGGGCAAGTCAGCCATGACCCTTTGCTGGCGCGATTGCGTCAAAAATTGCGCCAACAATTTGCAGCGCCCAGGGGACAACACATGGGTTTGGCATGCGTCTTCAGCAAAGAGGTTCTGACGCCGCCACCTGCATCATGCGACCCGAAGGAAGATGGTGGATTGAACTGCCATGGCTTGGGCTCGGTGGTCAGCGTGACCGCCACATTTGGCCAATGTGCAGCAGGTTGGGTGATCAATGCGTTGGCGAATCCGATCAGTCGCCAACTGACAAAAAATTCGCTATAATTTGCGGCTTCGCTGGATTCGTTTGGCGAACATTTGGGACGTTAGCTCAGTTGGTAGAGCAGCGGACTTTTAATCCGTTGGTCACAAGTTCGAATCTTGTACGTCCTACCAACATTGGCGGGTGACAGTTGATCTGTCACCCGTTTTTTGTTTCAGCAGACGCATGACATGACCAGACGCTTTGGGATTCGTTGGATCGTTGGTGCTTTCACCATCGGACTGGCTGGCCAGCCTCATGCCATGGGCTGGTTTTTTGAACCTTCAACACCGGTGCAGTCGGTCGTGCTGACCCCTGCTGAATACAACCAATTGAAGATCCTTGCAGGCTGGGCGCATGGTGATGCGCAAACCATGTACTTTGAGGTGAAGAATCCCCTCCCAGGCGCTGTTTTTTGTCCAGCCGTTCAATTCACGGACAAGGGCGACAAGGTCTCCACCAAAGAGCTGCGGCCCAAACTGTATTTGCCCACCGACAGCATGCGAAAAGCCAGTGTCTCACCGGCAGAGAAAGACAAAATCAAAAGCTACGTTTTGGTTTGCACTTGCAACAAACCCCTGCAAGGTCCAGCCATTTGCACAGGCAGTTGAGTGTCTTGTGCGCTATGCAGGGGACTGTTGCCCCATCGCATCGAGTTGTTCACTCAGGGCCAACCAGCGCTCCTCGTCCTGGGCCATCTGTTGCTGCTTGGTTTTCATTTGGCGCCCTAAATCGGCCTTCTCCGCGCCCGTCTGGGGCAATAGCATTTTGGCTTCCAAAAGTGCCCACTCTGATTGATGGGTTTGCATGGCCGTTTCAAGCTGCTGCAATTCTTTCTTGAGGGGTTTGAGGCGATCGGACTTGTCTTGGCGCATCTGCGCTTGGCGTTGGCGCGAGGAACGCCCCCCTGGTGGAGCCGGTTCCATGGGAGCGGCCTTTTTGGCCGACTTGGCGGTGCCATCGGCCCGTGGCGTGTTCTCTGCCACCATGCGCTGATAGTCATCCAAGTCACCGGCAAAAGATTCCACGCGGCCATGGCTGACCACCCAAAACTCATCGCAGACTGCGCGCAACAAAGCGCGGTCATGGCTGACCAACAAAACCGTTCCGTCAAAGCCATTCAATGCCATGCCCAGCGACTCGCGCGTGACCAAATCCAAATGGTTGGTGGGTTCGTCCAACAACAACAAATTGGGGCGCTGCCACACCAACATGGCCAGCACCAAGCGGGCCTTTTCACCCCCACTCAAGGTGCCCACGGCTTGTCCCACCATGGTGTCAACGAAGCGAAAGTTGCCCAAAAAGTTACGCAACTCCTGCTCACGCGCCTGCGGCGTCACTTTGCGCGCCAAATCGATCATGTGCTGCAAGGGCGAGTCGTCGGGTTTGAGCACGTCCAACTCTTGCTGGGCGAAATAACCAATGCGCAAGCCCTTGCCTTCGACCATCTCGCCCGAGATCAGTTTCAAATCGCCCGCAATGGTTTTGACCAAGGTGGATTTGCCCTGGCCATTGGCGCCCAATATGCCGATGCGCTGTCCCGCCAACACCGAAATGCCCACCCCCTGCAAGATGGTCGTTTCACCCAGCTCAGTGGTGTATCCCAAATCTGCCTTTTGCAAGGACAGCATGGGATTGGGCAGGCTTTCTGGGGGCTTGAATTCAAATTGAAAGTCGGCCGCATCGAGCACGGCGTCCACCCGTTGCATCCGCTCCAAGGCCTTGACCCGGCTTTGCGCTTGCTTGGCTTTGCTGGCTTTGGCTTTGAAGCGGTCGATGAACTTTTGCAGATGGGCAATGCGGTCTTGCTGCTTTTCAAAGGCCGACTGTTGCAAGGCCTGCTGTTGGGCCAGCAAGGTTTCAAAGGCGCTGTAATTGCCGCCGTAGCGGGTCAGTTGGGCATTGTCCAAATGCAAGGTCACTCGGGTGACCGCATCCAAAAAATCACGGTCATGGCTGATCACCAGCAAGGTGCCTTCATACCGCTTGAGCCAATCTTCCAACCACACCAAGGCATCCAGGTCCAAGTGGTTGGTGGGTTCGTCCAGCAGCATCAAATCCGCAGGGCACATCAGGGCACGGCTGAGTTGCAAGCGCATGCGCCAACCGCCAGAGAAACTGTTGACCGGGTTGTCCAATTCATCGCCTTTGAACCCCAAGCCCAGGAGCATGGATTGCGCCCTTGAACGTGCGGTGTGACCGCCGGCATCATCGAGCGCGGCGTGTGCCAAGGCCATGGCCTCGCCATCGTCGCGCACTTCGGCTTGGTGCAATTCAGCCAGCACGCGGTTCAAGCGCAAATCGCCTTCCAACACGAAATCGGTCGCACCTTGATCGGTTTCTGGGATGTGCTGCTCGACTTGCGAAATCTCCCAGTTGTCGGGCATGAACCATTCGCCTTGGTCCTCTTGGAGTTGCCCGGTGATCAACGCAAAGAGACTGGATTTACCCGCCCCATTGCGACCGATCAAGCCCACCTTTTCGCCCACTTGAATGGTCGCTGTGGCTTGCGAGAGAACCACTTTGGTGCCACGGCGCAGCACGATTTTTTTGAAATTCAACATGGGGCTTGTTTCAGTTGTTGTTGGTCCAGCAACAACACTTGGTCGTCTCCTGCGCTGGTGCTCAGCCCAATGGGCGAAAGCCATGGGAAGGCGGCATCGAAATGGTCGCGCTCGTGGCCAATTTCCAGCACCAACACCCCATGGGGGCTCAGGTGTCGGTGGGCACCAGCGAGCAAGGGCCGGACAAAGTCCATCCCATCGTGGCCGCCCGCCAAAGCCAAACGCGGTTCAGCCAAAAACTCAGGCGGCAGCTGTTGCATGCTGTGCTCATTCACATAAGGCGGGTTGCACAAAATCAAATCGTATTGGCCCAAGGGTGGGGCTAAACCGGCCACCGCGCGCCATTCGATGCGATGCGACAAACCATGCCGCTCACCATTGATGCGCGCGACCGCCAATGCATCGGTGCTGATGTCGCTGCCCTCAATCAGTGCATCGGGGTAGGCCATGGCAGCCAACACCGCCAAGCTGCCGTTTCCCGTGCACAGATCCAAGATGCGCCGCGGTGTTTCGGGCATGAAATGATCAATGCTTTGCAGGGCCAACACCTCGGCAATCAGGCTGCGCGGCACGATGCTGCGCTCGTCGACGTAAAAATCAACGCCCTGCAACCAGGCTTCTCGCGTCAGATACGCACTCGGCTGACGTTGGTCGATGCGCTGCCGCAGCAATGCCAAACAACTTTCAATTTGGGCCGCCGATAAAGATTCACCGTGAAGCTGAGGGTCGGTGTCCAGGGGCAAACCCAAGCGCCACAAGATCAACCAAGCGGCCTCATCGGCCATCTCCAATGTGCCTTGCCCCAAGGCCACTGCGGAGGACTGCAACATCTGGCAGCCCTGCGCCATCAGTTCTGCCAGGGTCATGGGTGTTGGGCGGCCACCAGCCGCTCCAGTCTTTCCAGCACACCTTGGTAGATGTTTTTCAAGGGTTCGATGTCTTGAAGACGCACATTCTCATTGACTTGGTGAATGCTGGCGTTGGGTGGACCCAACTCAATGACCTGCGGGCAAATTTGAGAAATAAAGCGGCCATCGCTGGTGCCACCCGTGGTCGAGAGTTCTGTGTGGATACCCGTCTCAGCCAAGATGGCGTCTTGCGCCGCCTGGCTCAACTCGCCGGGTTGGGTGAGAAAAGGTGAGCCGCCCAAGGTCCATTGAACTTGGTAGGTCAAGCCGTGGCGGTCGAGGACAGCTGTCAAACGGTCCTTCAAGGACTGAACACTGGACTCGGTGCTGAACCGAAAATTAAAGTCGACCACCACTTCACCCGGGATCACATTGCCCACCCCCGTGCCGGCGTGGATGTTGCTCACCTGCCAACTGGTGGGTGGGAAAAAAGCGTTGCCTTCGTCCCAGCGCAAAGCGACCAGCTCGGCCAAGGCGGGCGCCAGTTGGTGGATCGGGTTGCGGGCCAATTGGGGGTAAGCGATGTGCCCTTGAATGCCTTGCACCGACAGCTTGCCCGTCAAAGATCCTCGTCGACCGTTTTTGATCATGTCACCGGTGTTCTCGACCGAGGTCGGCTCACCCACGATGCACCAATCCAAAACTTGTTGGCGTGACCTCAAGGTTTCACAAACCACGACCGTGCCATCCACGGATGGACCTTCCTCATCACTGGTCAAAAGAAAGGCCAGGTTGAGCGAGGTGTCGGCATGGGCCGCCAAAAAATCTTCGGTGGCCACCACCATGGCCGCCAAAGAGGTTTTCATGTCGCTGGCCCCACGGCCATACAACCGGCCATCGCGGTGGCTGGGGGTGAAGGGGTCACTGGACCAGTTGGCCAGGGGCCCGGTGGGCACCACATCGGTGTGCCCTGCCCACACCAATGTTCGGCTGTGGGCTTGTGTGCTGGGGCGCAGCGCCCATAAATTGGTGACGCGAAAATTCTC
>CANFPJ010000090.1 GCA_947448885.1 Comamonadaceae bacterium | reverse complement strand
TCCATTGCAGTGCGGACCTTGGAACTGGCCCCCATGGGCCCGCGAGATGTGGAGGTGGCGGTGTCGTTCAGCGGCATCAGCACCGGCACCGAACGCTTGTTGTGGGACGGCACCATGCCCCCTTTTCCCGGTTTGTCTTATCCCTTGGTGCCGGGCTATGAAACCGTGGGCACCGTGGCCCAGATGGGCGCCGAGGTGACGGGCTTGTCGCTGGGCGACCTGGTTTTTTTGCCCGGCTCCTATGCCTTCCAAGGGGTACAAAATATTTTCGGCGGCTCGGGATCGCGCTTGGTGGTGCCGCACGAGCGGGCCGTCAAGTTGGATGCCGCATTGGGCGTCAAAGGGGTCTTGCTGGCCTTGGCCGCCACCGCCCATCATGTGTTCACCGTGGGCCGTGAAGGCCTCCCTTTGGCCTACCCCGACCTCATCATTGGCCACGGCATCATGGGCCGATTGCTGGCCCGCATGGTGGTGGCCGCGGGCAAACCGGCACCGGTGGTGTGGGAAACCCAAGCCGTGCGCCAAAGCGGCGCCTTGGGCTATGGCGTGATCCACCCCGACGAAGATGCGCGCAAAGACTACCGCTGCATTTGCGATGTCAGCGGAGACTCGGGCATCTTGAACCGCGTCATCCCCAAAATGGCCCCCGGTGGCGAGGTGGTGCTGGCGGGCTTTTACAAACAAGATTTGTCGTTCTCTTACGCCATGGCCTTCATGCGCGAGGCCAGCATCCGCGTGGCCGCGCAATGGAAAAAGCACGACCTCGATGCGGTGGTGGCCATGTTCCACGTTGGCAGCTTGCCCCTGGAGGGCTTGATCACCCACACCGAAAAACCCGACCGTGCCCAGCACGCCTACGAGGTGGCTTTTGGCGACCCCAACTGCCTGAAGATGGTGCTGGATTGGCGCCAGGCCTGACCTGCGCCCATCAGCCTTGAAAACCGCCATGTTCTTGGGCCTTGTGCTGTTGGCTTGTTGGAGCCTGTGGACACCCGATCTGGACCGCGCCGATCTGGAGCGCCAATACACCCGCCGCAGCAGCCAATTCATCGCCACCCCCGGTCTGCGCACCCATGTGCAAATCGAAGGCCCTGCACAAGCCCCCGTGGTGCTGTTATTGCATGGCTTTGGTTCGAGCTTGCAAACCTGGGACGTCTGGGCCGACGGCCTGTCCACCGACCACCGGGTGGTGCGCTTGGACATCGCCGGTTTTGGCCTGACCGGCCCGGCTGAGCCCGCCGATTACAGCGACGAGGCCGATGTGCAGCGGTTGTTGGCGGTGGTCGATCAATTGGGTTTGCCCTCCATGACCGTGGTGGGTCACTCCATGGGCGGGCGCTTGGCTTGGCACTTTGCCGCCGCCCACCCGCAGCGGGTGGACAAGTTGGTTTTGATCGCCCCCGATGGCTTCCCCGACCCGCAAGCCAAAAGCGACAAGACCTACGACGTGCCCGCTTGGATGGGCGTGGCGCGCTACGCCTTGCCGCGCTGGCTGATCAACAAAGGTGTGGCCTCTGCTTACGCCGACCCCCGCCGCTTGGACGACGCCACCGCGCGCCGTTACCAAGACATGTTGCTCGCGCCAGGCGTGCGCCCAGCGGTCTTGGCGCGCATGGTGCAAACCCGCAACCGCGACCCCTTGCCGTGGCTGGAGCGCTTGCACATGCCCACCTTGTTGCTGTGGGGCGAGCAAGACGCAATGATTCCTGTGGCCAATGCCTTGGACTATCAACGCGCCATCCCCCATGCCCAGCGCGTGGTCCTGCCCCAGGTGGGCCATTTGCCGCATGAAGAGCAGCCCCAGTTGTCATTGCAAGCGATGCGCACGTTCTTGCAGCGCCCGGTGGCACCTTGATGTTTTTTCAACCCGACCCCCATTGCAGGACCCATGGCCAAGCCCATGCGTGACGACGAAACACTGATCCGCGGCTTGGGGTTTTATGTGCAAGACGCTGCACCGGACCAGGCCTTGCATGTGGCCTTTGTGCGCAGCGACCATGCGCATGCACGGGTGTTGGAAGTGGATGCCAGCGCGGCACTTGACCTGCCGGGCGTGGTGGCCGTGTGGCAAGCCAGCGATGTCACGGGCGTTGTCACCCCGGGCGTGAATCCGTTGTGGCCGCCCTTGCTAGACTCGCCCATGCCCTTGTTGGCCGGACCCTGGGTCGAACATGTGGGGCAAGCCGTGGCCATGGTGTTGGCGCAAGACGCTGCCACCGCGCAAGAGGCCGCCTTGTTGGTGCAGGTGTCGCTCGAGGCTTTGCCGGCCTGGGGTGCTGATGACCCAGACGCCAGCTTGGTGCACCAAGTGGCGCACACCCACGGGCAAGCGCAGGGGCAGGTGGCTGTGGTGGCCCGTGCGGATTTGACCGTGCCGCGTTTGTTGGCCATGGCCATGGAGCCACGCGCTTGTGTGGCCCAGTGGCATGCGCAGGAAGAGCGCTTGCATATTTGGTTGGGCAGCCAATCGCCGGCGCGTGCCCAGGCCGACATCGCCCGGGCCTTGGGGCTGGCGCAGGCCCAAGTGCACCTGATTTCACCCCATGTGGGCGGTGCCTTTGGGTCCAAAGCATCGATTTCTCCCGAGGACATTTTGGTGGCCTTGGCGGCCCACCGCTGGCGCACCACGGTGCAGTGGAAGGCCAGCCGATCGGAAGAGTTTTTGTCCGGCCAACACGGCCGCGCCGCTCGCTTGCAAGGCCAATTGGCGGTGGATGCGCAAGGCCGCTTTTTGTCATTGCAGGCACAACTCCATTACACCCTGGGCGCGTGGCTGCCTTACTCGGCCTTGGTGCCCATGCGCAATGCCGCGCGCATCCTGCCCGGGCCATACCGGGTGGACCGCTGTGACATCACGGGTCAGTCGCGCCGCTCGCACACCGCACCGGTGGGCATTTACCGGGGCGCGGGTCGGCCAGAGGCCGCCTTGTTGATGGAGACCTTGATCGACCAAGCCGCGCGCCAAGGGGGGTGGGACCCGGTGCCATTGCGCCTGCGCAACCTGATCGATGCCAGCGCCATGCCCTACCGCACGCCCACCGGCGAAACCTTGGATTCGGGCGACTTCCCGCAATTGCTGCGCTTGGCTTGCGAGCGCTTTGGCTACGACCAAGAACGCGAACGGCAACGACAACGCCGCGCCCAAGGCGAGTGGGTGGGGCTGGGCGTGGCCTTGTATGTGGAACCCTGCGGCCAGGGCTGGGAGTCGGCCCGCGTCACCTGGCATGCCGATGGGCATGTCAGCGTGGCCAGCGGCAGCCCCGACCAAGGCCAAGGCCATGCCATCACCTATGGACACATTGCCGCCAGCACCCTGGGTGTGCCCTTCGCGCAGGTGCAGGTGCTGATGGGTGACACCGATCTGTGCCCACCCGGTACCGGTGCCTTGGCCAGCCGCAGCACGGCCATAGGCGGCAGCGCGGTGCTGCAAGCCTGCCAAAGCTTGCGGGACCAGCGCGCACAAGGCCTGCCCCTGCCCCTCACCACAGAGACCCGGTTTGAAAGCCAAGAGGCTTGGGCCAGCGGTTGTGTCCTGGTGCGCATGTCGGTGGACGCGGCCACGGGTCAACCGCGCATCGAGCGCTTGTTGTGGGTGGATGACGCGGGCCTGAGTTTGCAACCCGACTTGGTGCGCGATCAGCTCGTCGGTGGCGCCGCCCAGGGCATTGGCCAGGCCTTGATGGAACAAATGGTTTACGACAGCGAAGGCCAATTGCTCACGGGCTCATTGATGGACTACGCCGTGCCCAGGGCCGATGACATGCCCCCCATTGAGCTGCATTCATTGCACACCCCCAGTCCCTTGAACCCATTGGGTGCCAAGGGCGTGGGTGAGGCCGGCTGCATTGGTGTGCCAGCCGCTATCATGAACGCTGCCCGGGACGCCTTGTCGCCTTTGGGTGAGGTGGATTTGCAACTGCCTTTGCGCGCCGAACAACTGTGGCTTGCTTTGCAAGCCAAGACCTCAGGAGACCAGACTTGAAATACCAAAAATCCGAAGCCAAAGAGCATGCCCGCGAACACCTGGTCGGTGTGTGGGCGGCCAATCTGACCCCGTTTGATGCCCAAGGTCAACTCGACGAAGCCGCTTACCGCGACAACCTGCGCCATTGGATTCGCGATTTGCAATTGGGCGGCTTGTTCATCGCGGGCAAACAGGCCGAATTTTTTTCCATGTCGATGCACGACCGCAAAAAGCTCATGGAAATTGCCGTGGACGAAGCCCGCTTGGCGGGCAACCGGGGCGGTGTGGGCCCATGCGGCATCATCACCTCCTGCTCTGACACCCAGCTCGACACCGTTTTGGAGTTGGCCCAACACTCACAAGACATCGGCGCTGACTACATCATCGTGCACAGCCCGGTGCTGCATTTTGGGGCCGATACCGATGAAACCATATATGAGTACTACCGCTATTTGTCGGAGAAAGTCAATTTGGGCATGGCCATGTGGAACCACCCCGATTGCGGCTACACCATGTCACCCGAGTTGTGCAACCGCATCGCCGATTTGCCCAATGTGGTGGCCATCAAATACAGCACGGACCGGCCCGATTACATCCGCTTGACCGAATTGGCGGGCCATAAAATCCACGTCAGCAACCCCTCTGAAGAAGAGTGGTTGGACAACATCATTGAATTGAACTGGAAGCTGTATTTGTGCTCCACCCCGCCGTTTTTGCTGCAAACCAAAAACGACCAGCGCATGAACGAATACACCCGCTTGGCTTTTGCGGGCGACCATGCCGCAGCGCGCCAAGTGCGCGACAGTTTGGAGCCCGTGCGCCAAGCCTTCAAAGCCAGCAAACCCAAAGGCAAGCCGCAGGCGCATGCCAAATGCTGGCAAGAACATTTGGGCCAGCATGGTGGCCTGGTGCGTCGCCCGCTGCTGCAGCTCACCGATGCAGAGCGGGCCAACGTGGCCACGGCTTTTGCGCAAAGCGGCTTGAAGCGCTGAACCCACCAAACACAGACCATGAGCGATCACACCCCCCCATCTGCCCAACACTACAGCGCGCCACTGAACTTTTCTCAGTGGGTCGAGGACCATGCCGAGCGGCTCAAGCCCCCCGTGGGCAACCAGCAGATTTGGAAAAACTCTGACTTGATTTGCACCGTGGTGGGCGGGCCCAACCAGCGCACCGATTTTCACGACGACCCCTTTGAAGAGTACTTTCACCAATTCAAAGGAAACGCCTCATTGCTGATCGCCGACCGTGGCAAGTTTGAGCGCATCCCCTTGCGCGAAGGCGATGTGTTTTTGCTGCCTCCGCATGTGCGGCACTCGCCGCAGCGTACCGAGCCCGGCAGTTTGTGCACCGTCATAGAGCGCACCCGCCCGGTGGGTGCGCGCGATGCCTTTGAGTGGTACTGCGCCCAATGTGCCGGTTTGGTGGCGCGGCGCGAGTTGCAGTTGCAAAGCATTGTGGAAGATTTGCCCAAGGCGTTTGCGTCCTTTTACGACACGCCTGAGAGCGAACGGGTGTGCCCCCACTGCGGCCATGTGCACACCGGGCGCGATTGGCAAAGCTGGCACCAGCAGCTCAGTGCCCGCTTTGCGCTTTAGACCACTCAGCGCTTGACAAAGCGCAGGGTGAAGCGGTCGCTCTCGCCGATGGCTTGGAACTTGGCGCGGTCCACATCTTTCATGCGGTAAGTGGGCGGCAAAGCCCAGACGCCCTCGGGGTGGTCTTTGGTGTCTTTGGGGTTGGCATTGACCTCTGATCGACCTGTCAGCCGAAAGCCATTGGCTTCGATCACGGCAATGGCCACGTCTTCGCGCACATAACCCGAGGCCATTTGCTGGGCCTGGCTTTGGTCGGTGCGTCCGCGATGGTCCACGATGCCCAGCACCCCGCCGGGTTTGAGCGCTTTGTGAAACGCCCGCAAAGATTCGACCACTTCTTCGCGCTCCATCCAGTTGTGCAGGTTGCGAAAGCTGATCACCACATCGGCGCTGCCTGCGGGTGCAATCGCGTGGTTGTCGGCCCGAAAGGCGGTGACCATCACGCGGTCATACAGTTGAGGCTCGGCCTTGAGCCGTTCCAGCAGCTTCAGGTGGTCTGGAATGTATTGGGGCAAAGATTGATCGCGGTTGGCCGCAATGTATTGACCCTTCTCGCGCAGCCATGGCGCCAAGATTTCCATGTAATAGCCCCCACTGCCGGGCAAAATTTCCACCACCGTGTGGTGGGCTTGGATGCCAAAAAACGCCAGGGTTTCGGCCGGATGCCGCTGCGGGTCGCGCACCACATTGGCGGCGCTGCGCTGCGGCCCCTGCAACAAGGCCTGGAAGGTGGACACCTCTTGGGCACCGGCGGCGGCAATGGCCAACAACGTCAAGCAAGTGGCGCCAGCGGCCTGAACGGCAAAACGCCAAAGGGAAAAAGCAGGGTGGGTCATGTGGGCGCTCCAAGGGATGTGACCCATGCTAACAAAACCACGCAGCGGTCCTGGGCGCCAACGCTCGATGGTTGGCGACGGTCAAAAAAGTACTTTTTTGAATCAATTCAAATTCAAAAATGAATCACTTGGTATTTGTTTTTTCACATTTGTGCGGGAATGGTTTCATCTTTTCCAAGTCAAGCCGATACTCTTGTGCCACCACAGAAATGTGGGGCTTGTTCAATGCCATGGAAAACCAATGGACCGCACCCCGTTAGTCAAATTGCTGCTCATATCGGCCCTCTGTGCGGGCTTGGTCGTGCCATTGTTTTTTTATTCGCGTGGGCTGCTGAAAAAAGCGGAGCAGGCTTTGGCGGCCGCTCAGGCCACTGAGTCCACGGAATCAACCAGCGCCGACTCCCCAACCCAGGATGGCGACGCCAGCAGCCCGCCACCGACCCATGGCGAAGCGGGGCATGGCCCGGCTGAGCCGGCCCACGCCAAGGCCCCAGAAAACGCCAGCGCAGAGACCGGTCAGAGCGAACACGCTGCCCCGACTGCAACCCAGGCCAGCACCGTGCCAGCGGCCTCCGCCGCGGCGACCCCAGAAGTGAACACGAAGGACGCGGCCGATTCAGATCCGGGTGCACAGGTGTACAAGCCGCCTTTGTTTGGCAGTTGCAAGCGCATGTTTCAGCAATTGCAAAAACAAGACGTGGCCGAGGGGGAGTACAAGGCCTTTGCCTTTGCCTTCAATGGCAAAACGGCCAATTGCGCCGAATATGTATCGAGCAAAAGCCTGCGCCATGCGCGTGCGGTGGTGCTGAAAAACTGCCAAGAAGACCGGGCTGATAAGCGCTATGTGGCCTGCCAGTTGTATGACGTCCAATGAGATCAGGGAGCCGGTGATGAACTGCTTGCAATGCCACAACCCCTTGCCCTTGACCGCTAATTTTTGCGGCAAGTGCGGCACGACCATTCCCGGCAAAAATAAAAAGCCGCCACCCAAAGCCGAATCGGAAATGGATTTGGCCAATGAGTCCGCGAAAGAAGATGGCATCGACCTGCTGGCCTATGTCAAACACCAGCGTGCCACATTGCCAGGGCAAGACCCCGTGCCATCGGATGCGCACGACCATGAACCGGTGGCCTTGCAAGACAAGCCCCCGGAGCTCACTGAATCGGTGCCTGTCAAAGCCGTCCATCACGCCCCTGTGGCCTTGATGGACGACTTGAAAGCCCAAATCGATGCCATCGGCGTCTCTGCTCCGGTCAAAACCCACATCCTGCCCACCGAATGGGTGGCGCCAGATGCCGACCCTGGCCCCAACCCACCTGCCCATGACGGCGTGGGTTTTTCCAGCGAGCAATGGGCGCAGTGGAAAGAGATGATGGACGAACTGCGCGACCGCATGGACGCTTGGACCCAACACATGAGCGCGGCCAGCAGCAGCGACCTCAACGCAGACCCACTGCAAGTGTGGCGCGAGGTGCAAGAAACGGTCACGGCGCAAGGCCAGCAAATGCAAACCATGATGGACCAAATGAACAGCTTGGCGGCCCACACCGAGGTCCAAGCCTTGGGTGAGCAGTTGGCCCAATGGCGTGCGAGCAGCGAGCAAGCGCTGCAACTGGAGTTGCAAAAAACCCCTGAGGTGGAGGCCAAATTGGTGGTCTATCAAAACGAACAAATGCAGGCCCTGGGTCAGTTGCAACAAGAGTTGCGGGCATTTGCCTTGGCCGGCGCCCAATCGGCCGGTCGATTGATGGCCATCGAGCAGGCGGTGTCCCAATTGCAGGCGCGCCTGGGTGTGGAGCCCGGTCACGCTGTGCCCCAGGCGGCCAGCCCGCAGCGGGTGCTCGCAGCACCGCCACCACTGCCGGAAAAGGTGGCGCTGGAAAAGGTCGAACGTGTGAGTCCCAAAACCACCCCTGCATGGATGAATGGTTTGATGGTGGGGGCCATCGCCTTGGTGCTGGGCCTGACGGCGGTCTTGGCCGGCATGGCCGTCTATAACTTCATGTCGTACAGCAGCTTGCCAAGCCAAACCCCTGCCAAAGACAAAGCCACCCGCGTTGAGCGCGCCAAGGACGCGCACCCATGATTTGCGGCCAGTGCAGGATGATCAACCCCTCTGACAATTTGTTTTGTCAGAACTGTGGGACTTCGCTCGAAGTGCCAGAGCGCTTGGCCAGCCCCATGTTCACCAAGGCCAACACGATGGACAACAACTCCATTTTGTTGACCCGCAACCATTGGTTGGTGCGTTGGGACTTGTGCCTGCCATTTGTCTTGGTGGCCTTGGTTGGGGCCTTGTGGCGCTGGCCGGTGTGGGGCATCGCGGCGGTGTTGGTGGTCGGTTTGGTCTTTTCCTATTACCTGTCCGAACGCATTTCTCGCATTGTTCACTTGTCCATTCCGGTCGAATTGATGGACCAGCAAATCATTGCCTACGGTCCGGCCAACACCAGCAGCCGTTGGCTCATGCCCAATGGGGTGCTGTATTTGCTCGGCAATGGGTTTTTTTATAAATCGGTCAGCGATGACGACCGTTCGGCCTTTCACCATGTGCAGCTGAGTGCGGTCACCAAGGTCAGCGTCAGCCACGGCATGGGTTGGCTGGGGGACTGGCACAGCCTGTGCATTGAAATCGCCAACGAACGCAAGCTGCGTTTTGTGGTGCACAAGTCGGCGGTGTGGACCGCTTTGCTGCACATGGTGCGCAAAGCCTGAGCGCCTTTGGCGGTCTGACCCTGGGGGGCGCTTGGGCGCCCTTTTTTTGTGCCAAGATCGCGCACCGATTCAGTTGGGCGGACATGCCCTCAGTCAGGGCGCATCCCCACCCAACCATCACACCACCAGGAGATCCACATGACACAGCGATTGGGCCGACGTGCCGCCATGGCTTGGGTGGCGGGCATGGGCTTGGGGCTGCTGCCCGCCCATGCCCAAACCTTCCCGACCAAAGCGATCACCATCATCAACCCGTTTGCTGCGGGTGGACCGGCCGATTTGATTGCCCGCGCTGCGGCCAAGGTGCTCTCGGAGAACTTGGGTCAGCCAGTGGTCATCGATTACAAAGCCGGTGGCGGTGGCTCCATCGGTGCGGGCTTGGCTGCCAAAGCTGCGCCAGATGGGCACACTTTGTTTTTGGGCACCTCGGCGGCGCACGTGGTCAATCCCTTGGTGCAAAAAACCAGCTACGACGGCATCAAAGACTTTGAGTTTTTGGGCATCGTCGCCAACACCGTCAATGTGTTGGTGGTGCACCCGTCGGTGCCGGCCAAAAACCTGTCTGAGTTCATTGCCCTGGCCAAATCACAACCGGGCAAACTCAACTACGGCTCGGCAGGGCAAGGCACCACGGGGCATTTGGGCATGGAGTTGCTCAAACTCAATGCCGGTGTCTTCATCGTCCATGTGCCTTATCGCGGTGCAGCACCGGCTGTGAGCGACTTGCTGGGTGGTGCGGTGCAAGCGGCCATGCCAAATTTGTCGGTGGTCTTGCCGATGATCAAAGCCGGTCGCCTGCGCGCCATTGCCTATGCCACCAAAGACCGTTCCAAACTGATTCCAGACGTGGCCACCTTCGCCGAGTCGGGCATGCCCGGCTATGAATCCACCACCTGGTACAGCTTGGCCGCCCCTGCCGGAACCCCGCCAGAGGTTTTGCAGCGCTTGCGCCAAGCCGTCCATGCCTTGCTCGACAGCCCCGAGTACCAAGCGCTGATGCTGGCGCAAGGTTCAGAGGTGATGAAGTTGAGTGCAGCCGAAACCCTGGAATTTGTGCGCCGTGATTTTCGACAGACCGATGCCTTGATCAAATCGGCCAAGATCAAAATCGAAAACTGAAACGCGGGTCAGGTGCCCAGGGGCTCCATGGCCCAGGGCGCGATGCAAGACTCGTAAGCGGCCACATGGCGCACAAAGCCCGATTGCTGCATGCTCAAGCCCAATCGCGCAAAGCCATCGCGCGACACCGCCCTGCGGCACGACCACAGTTGCGCTTGTGCATACCGCGCCATGGCCGACTGCAAAGTCGCCTGGGGCAAGCCGGGGTAGTAAGGCTGAACCACTTGGGCCAGTTCATCGGTGCCGTGGGCTTGTAGCCAGGGTAAAAATTGCGCCACCGCCAACACCATGGCCTCGAAAGCTTCACGGTGTTGGTCGATGCTGGCTTGGGTGGCGATGAAGGTGGTGTAGGCCGTCCAACCCCGCGCATGGGCGGCGTGCAGCACTTGGCCCACGCCTTGGGCCTCGGCCTGTGACACAAATGGTTCGAACATTTGCACCACGTCCAACTCCCCCCGCGCCAATGCCGCCAGGTTGTCACCCATGCTGCGCTCGGGTCCGCGCGCCAGGCCCATGGGGTCGATGCCGGCATCGCGCAGGTCTTGTTGCAAACACAGCCAAGGGGTGGGCACTTCACTCACCGTGCCGATGCGCAGCTGCTGCAGGTGCTTCAACTCAAATGCGCTGCTATGGGGACGCCCCACCAAAAAGAACGGGTCTTTGGCCGCCACTTCACCAAACGCCACCAAGTCGAGCGGCGAGGGTGCTTGGGTGTCGCGCTGCTTGATCACCCGCAGCGGCCCGCCCCAGACCACGTCGATCAAGCCCTTTTCCATGTCGGCGATGCCGCTGCCGGGCGAGGGCGAGTCCACCAGTTGAATGTCCAGCCCTTGGTTTTTGAACAGACCCAGCGCCAACGTGGCGTAAAAGGGCGCGTAAAAAACCGCTCTGAAGTTTTCGCTCAATCTGATTTGCATGCTCAATCACCTTTGGTGGATGAGTATGGCATGGCACAGGGTGAGCCCTGGCTTTGGGGTTTGCGCATAATCAGCCCAGACAAGCCTGGGGGAATCAGCCCCTGCGCGAATGTTTTTAAATCTTCTCATTTTCAAAGGGATGCAGCATGTGGTTCTTGTGCAGACTCGGGGTGGTGATGGCATTGTGGGTGGGCGCGCAGGCGGGGGCACAAGGCCCAGCCGGTAAATACCCCGACAAACCGGTGCGCGTGGTGGTCACCGTGCCCCCGGCGGGCGCATCAGATTTTGTGGCGCGGTCCATGTCGGACCTGTTTGGCAAAGAACTGGGCACCACCATCATCGTGGACAACAAGGCCGGTGCCAATGGCACCATCGCCAGTGCTTTTGTGGCCAAGGCCCCCACCGATGGCTACACGATTTTGCAAGCGGGCATTTCCACCCACGGCATTGGTCCGTATTTTTATGAAAAGCTCACCTACGAGCCCTTCAAAGACCTGGTGCCCGTCGCGGCCTTGGCCGAGTTCCCCATGATCTTGGCGGTCAACGCCCAATTGCCCGTGACCTCGGTCAAAGAGTTGTTGGCCCTGGCGCAGAAAAAAACCTTGAGTTTTGCGTCGGCAGGCACGGGCAGTGCGCCGCATTTGTCGGGCGAATTGCTCAAGACCGAGGCCAAAATCAACATGACCCATGTGCCCTACAAAGGCTCGGCCCCGGCGGTGCTCGATGTGGCCAGTGGCCAGGTGGACATGATGTTCGATGGCATCCCCTCGCTGATGCCCCACATCAAAAGCGGCAAGCTGCGCCCCATCGCGGCGGTCAGCCTCAAGCGCAACGGCTTGCTGCCCGATTTGCCCACCTTCACCGAGCTGGGCTACCCCACCATGGTGGCCTCGGTCTGGTATGGCTTGATGGCCCCCACCGGTACACCGGTGGCCATCATCAACCAGATCAATGCGGCGGCCAACCGCACCTTGGCCTCGCCCGAGTTGCAAAAGAAATTGGAAGACAACGGTGCCGTGGTCATGCGTGGTTCGGCCGCTGACTTTGGCGCGTTCATGACCAAAGACCATGCCCGCTGGGGTGACGTCATCCGCAAAGCGGGCATCACCACCAGCAACCAATGACCAGCACCCAGTGGAGCGCATGATGTCACTCAAAGAAGAAGGCACACCCGCCTTCACCGCCCCCGCCAACGCCTGCGATGCCCACTTCCATGTGTTTGGCCCACCCGGCGCCCACCCTTATGCCGATGGCTTGCGCTACACACCGCCCCATGCACCCTGGAGCGAGTACCAACAGTTGGCCCGCCATTTGGGTTTGGTGCGTTTCGTGTTTGTTCAACCCTCGGCCTATGGCCGCGACAACACCTGCATGTTGCAAGCCATGGAATCCGTGGGCACGGCGCATTGCCGGGGCATTGTGGACGTGGACGAAGATGTGCCCGACGCTGAGTTAGCCCGATTGAATGCACTGGGCGTGCGCGGCGTGCGCATCAATGTGTCGCCGGTTCAACCTTTTGACGCGGGCTTGGCCGCGCAAATGCTGCCACGCATCCAAACCCTGGACGCACGCTGCGC
>CANFPJ010000089.1 GCA_947448885.1 Comamonadaceae bacterium | reverse complement strand
CAATTCAATGCCCATTTGCTGGGCCAAAAAGGCGTGTTCAAAGTAGGCGCTGTTGTACATGCCGGGGGTCAGCACCACCACCGTGGGGTTGTCGGTGGTGGCCGGGCAACTCGCGCGCAGGGTCTCGAGCAGCAAATCGGGGTAGTGCGCCACCGGTGCCACCCGGTATTGGCTGAACAACTCAGGGAACAAGCGCATCATCATCTTGCGGTCCTCGAGCATATAGCTCACCCCGCTGGGCACGCGCAGGTTGTCTTCCAGCACGTAGTACTCGCCCTCGCCTTGGGCATTGGGGGCACGCACGATGTCGATGCCGCTGATGTGCGAATACACCTGATTGGGCACATCCACCCCCATCATCTCGGGGCGAAATTGCGCGTTGTTCAAAATTTGTTCTTGGGGGATGATGCCCGCGCGCAAGATGTCTTGGCCGTGGTAGATGTCGTGGATGAAGCGGTTCAAAGCGCTCACCCGCTGCGCCAGGCCTTTTTGCATTTGTCCCCACTCGTGCGCGGGGATGATGCGCGGAATCAAGTCAAAGGGAATCAAGCGTTCGGTGCCCGCACCATCCTCGTCTTTGGCGCCATACACGGCAAAGGTGATGCCCACCCGGCGAAAAATCATCTCTGCCTGGGCCCGGCGCGCTTGCATGGTCGCGTCGCTTTGGCGGTCTAACCAAGCACGGTAGGCGCGGTAATGCGCTCGCAAGCCTTGCGCCCCGTCGGCCGGGATGGGCAAGCGCTCGTACATCTCATCAAAGCTGTGCATGGCATTCTCCTGAAATGTATTTAGCAAGTTAAATGCCATCTATCTGGCCAACACGCACCTTTTCAGCGCATGGGCTTGGCGCATGTTTTGCTAGACCTGTAGCATGACCATCCATGCGGCCCTCAGCCACGTCACCCACTACCGATACGACCGCTGGGTTCAGCTCGGGCCCCAGGTCGTGCGCTTGCGCCCGGCCCCCCACTGCCGCAGCCGCGTGCTCTCTTACGCCTTGCGGGTGGAACCCGAAGCGCATTTCATCAACTGGCAGCAAGACCCGTTTGCCAACCACCTGGCCCGGTTGGTGTTTCCGGCCAAAACCCAAAGCTTCAAAGTCACCGTCGACCTGGTGGTCGAGATGGCGGTGTACAACCCCTTCGATTTCTTTCTGGAACCCAGCGCCGAACATTTCCCCTTCAAGTACGAGCCGGCCCTGGCCCTGTCGCTGGCGCCTTACTTGAACACCCTGCCCGGCACGCCCAAGCTCAAGGCGTATGACAAAAAACTCGACCGATCGCGCGCCCGCAGCATGGACTTTTTGGTGCGCACCAACCAACAAGTCCACCAAGACATCCGCTACCTCATCCGCATGGAACCCGGGGTGCAAACCCCTGAGCAAACCTTGCATTTGGGCAGCGGCTCCTGCCGCGACAGCGCCTGGCTGCTGGTCCAGTTGCTGCGCCGCTGTGGCTTGGCGGCGCGCTTTGTGTCGGGTTACTTGATCCAACTCGCGCCCGATGTGAAAGCGCTGGACGGCCCCAGCGGCACCGACGTCGATTTCACCGACTTGCACGCCTGGTGCGAGGTGTTCTTGCCGGGTGCGGGCTGGATTGGGCTGGACCCCACCTCTGGCCTGCTGGCGGGTGAAGGCCACATCCCGCTGGCCTGCACGCCCGAACCGTCGGACGCGGCCCCGATTGAAGGCCTGATGGACGAGGCCGAGGTGAGCTTTGAGCACCACATGCAGGTCACCCGCATGCTGGAAACGCCCCGGGCGACCAAACCCTACACCGATGCCCAATGGGAATCCATTTTGTCCCTGGGCGAGAGCGTGGATGCGCGTTTGCGCGCCAGCGATGTGCGTTTGACCATGGGTGGCGAGCCGACTTTTGTCGCGGTGGACAACCGTGATGCACCAGAATGGAACACGGACGCCCTTGGACCCACCAAAAGAGGGCTTGCCACCGAATTGGTGCACAAACTGCGTGCCCGTTACGGCCAAGGTGGTTTTTTGCATTTTGGCCAAGGCAAATGGTACCCGGGTGAACAACTGCCGCGCTGGGCCTTGGGCATCCACTGGCGCACCGACGGCCAAGCTTGTTGGCGCAACCCGGATCTGTTTGCCGATGAACGCCAAGACCACCGCCTGGGACCAGATGACGCCAAGCGCTTTGTCACGGCCTTGGCCAAAAACCTGTCGCTCAACCCTGCGTTCATCACCCCCGGCTTTGAAGACACCTGGTACCACCTGTGGCGCGAACGCCGCTTGCCGGTCAATGTCGACCCCTTTGATGCCCGCTTGGACGACGAGATGGAGCGCGTGCGCTTGCGCCGCGTTTTCTCCCAAGGCCTGACCCACACCGTTGGCTATGTGCTGCCACTGTCGCCCACCGCACGGGAGGGCGGCGGGTGGCAAACCGGCCCGTGGTTTGTGCGCGATGAACGCATGTACCTGGTGCCTGGCGACTCCCCCATGGGTTATCGGCTGCCGCTGGATTCCTTGCCCTGGGTGGACCCCAAAGACCGCCCTGTCGCGTTCGAGTTGGACCCTTTTGCGCCCCGCCCAGACCTGCCCCACAGCCCCACCCCGCGCCACCAAGACCTGGTGGCGCCACGCCACCCCTGGGCGGCGGCACCCAAGCCACCAGAAGCAACCACCCCTGCGCCTTCGGCTTTCGAATCGGCCCATTGGCTCACCCGCACCGCCTTGTGCGTGGAGACCCGCGACCCCGCCCGGGCGCATGGGGCCGCCAGCGAAACCGCATCACTGGACGCGGGACAAGTTGGCGTGGGCGTGTTGTATGTGTTCATGCCGCCTTTGCAACGCTTGGAGGACTACCTCGATTTGCTCAGTGCCATCGAGGCCACCGCCGAAACGCTGCAGATGCCCCTGGTCCTCGAGGGCTACCCACCACCCCGTGACCCGCGCTTGAAGGTGCTGCAAGTCACCCCCGACCCTGGCGTCATCGAAGTCAACATCCACCCCGTCCAGCGCTGGAGCGAATTGGTCGACAACACCGAGTTCTTGTACCAAGCCGCGTTTGAAACCCGCTTGAGCGCTGAAAAGTTCATGACCGATGGCCGCCACACGGGCACCGGCGGGGGCAACCACATCGTGCTGGGCGGCGCCACCGCCGCCGACAGCCCGTTTTTGCGCCGCCCCGAACTGCTGGCCAGTTTGTTGCTGTACTGGCACAACCACCCGTCCTTGAGCTATTTGTTCAGTGGCTTGTTCATTGGCCCCACCAGCCAAGCGCCACGGGTGGATGAGGCGCGCAACGACCAGTTGTATGAGTTGGAAATCGCCTTGCGCGAAATCCAACGCAACCGCCAAGTGCATGGGGCCCAGATGCCGCCGTGGCTGGTGGACAGAACCTTGCGCAACATCTTGATCGATGTCACCGGCAACACCCACCGCAGCGAGTTTTGCATCGACAAACTGTATTCGCCAGACGGCCCCACCGGCCGCTTGGGCCTGCTGGAGTTGCGCGCATTTGAAATGCCGCCACACGCGCGCATGAGCGTGGTGCAGCAGTTGCTGCTGCGGGCTTTGGTGGCGCGCTTTTGGGACAACCCCTACCAAGCGCCTGTGACGCGCTGGGGCACCGAACTGCACGATCGTTTTTTGCTGCCGTATTTTGTGCAACACGATTTTTCGGATGTGCTCACTGAAATGGGCCAAGCTGGTTTTCACTTTGACCCAGCGTGGTTCGCCCCGCACCATGAATTCCGTTTCCCCCTGGTGGGCAACTTGGAGACCCAAGGTCTGCGCCTGGAGTTGCGCAGCGCCCTGGAGCCTTGGCACGTGATGGGCGAAGAAGGCAGTGGCGGCGGCACGGTGCGCTATGTGGACGCGTCCTTGGAGCGCCTGCAACTGCATGTGCAAAACCTCAATACCAGCCGCTACACCGTGACCGTGAATGGCCGTGCCCTGCCCTTGCAACCCACCGGCACCGTGGGTGAATTTGTGGCCGGGGTGCGCTTTCGCGCCTGGGCCCCCGCTGCCTCATTGCACCCCACCATTGGCGTGCATGGTCCGTTGACCTTTGACATCATTGACACCTGGATGAACCGCTCCATCGGCGGCTGTCAATACCATGTCTCCCACCCCGGCGGTCGCAGCTACGACCATTTGCCGGTCAACGCCTACGAAGCCGAGAGCCGGCGCTTGTCGCGCTTTTTCCGCATCGGCCACACGCCGGGTTGGCTGAAGATACCGCCCCCCAACATGCAACTGGTGGGCAGCCGCGAATTCCCCTTCACCTTGGACCTGCGCCGATGAGCGCCGCCCCTGGGGTGAGACAATGCCTGCCCTGTGGACGCCCCTGATTCGCCCCTTCAGGCAGCCTTGCTGCCCACCTTGAGCCCGCAGGCCATGGCTTTGCGCATGGCCCCGCGCGCGCCCAGCGGGCATTTCGACGAGTGGCGCGGCCTCACCACCCCAGCCAGCACCAGCACGGCGGCGCCTGCCGAGGACCCTTTGGCCCCAGCGTGGTCGCAGTTCATGGACCATTTGGGCAACGAGGGCTTCTCTGACCTCGATCGCCGCACCCAAACCCTGGCGCGCCAAATCCGTGACAACGGTGTGTCCTACAACGTGTACGCCGACAACAGTGGGCCGCAGCGGCCTTGGTCGCTGGATTTGTTCCCCCTGCTGATCACCCCCCAAAGTTGGAAACGCATCCAAACCGGTGTGCACCAACGGGTGCGCTTGCTCAACGCCATCATGGGCGATGTGCATGGGCCGCAATCGGTGTTGCGCTCCGGTTTGTTGCCCCCGGCCCTGGTCCAAGGCCACCCCGGGTATTTGCGCGCCATGCACGGCAACCTGCCGCCCCACCAAACCCATTTGCACGTGGCTGCCTTTGACCTGTCGCGTGGTCCCGATGGTTTGTGGTGGGTGGTTTCGCAGCGCCTGCAAGCGCCCTCGGGCCTGGGCTATTTGCTGGAAAACCGTTTGTCGATTTCGCGTTTGTTCCCCCAAGCCTTTGAGACCATGCAGGTGCAGCGCTTGGCCAGCACCTACCAAGCCTGGATGGATGGCTTGCGGCGCATGAGCCCGGCCGGTGCCAACGCCCACGTGGCTTTGCTCACCCCCGGCCCCTACAACGAAACCTATTTCGAACACGCTTATTTGGCGCGCTATTTGGGCATCAGCTTGGTCCAAGGCAGTGACCTCACCGTGCGCGACCAACGCCTGTACCTCAACACCTTGCGCGGTTTGCAACCGGTGCACGTGCTGCTCAAACGGGTGGATGACGCCTGGTTGGACCCGTTGGAGCTGCGCGCCGACTCCACCTTGGGCGTGCCCGGTTTGTTGCAAGCGGTTCGCGCCGGGCATGTATTGATGGCCAACGCACCTGGCAGTGCATTTTTAGAGTCCCCGGCCTTGCTGGGATTTTTGCCCGCGCTGTCGGAAAAGTTGCTGGGCGAGGCCTTGCAATTGCCCAGCCTGCCCACCTGGTGGTGTGGCGAAGGCGCCGCCATGCAGCAAGCCCTGCCACGTTTGGGCGAGAGCGTGCTCAAGCCCACCTACCCGGGCTCGGACATCCATGCCCATTTCGAGCCCATGCGCGGCAGCGCTTTGGATCAGCGCGAACGCGATGAATGGGCCGGGCGCATCTTGCGCGAAGGTGGTGACCACACATTGCAATCTGCCCTGCCGTTGGCCCATTTGCCCACCTGGCAAAGCGACAACCAGCGCCAGCGCATGGTCACCCGACCGTACATGCTGCGCGTGTTTGCCTTGAGCGATGGGCCCCAGTCTTGGCGCGTCTTGCCCGGAGGCTTGACCCGCTTGGCCCCCGACGACCAAGGCATGGCATCCATGCAGCGTGGCGGCAGCAGTGCTGACACTTGGGTGCTCAGCGATGGTCCTGTCGACCGCACCACCTTGCTGCAACCGGGGGCGGGCCTGCCCGTGTTGCCACAGGCCAAGCGCTTGGTCACCAGCCGGGCCGGGTCCAATTTATTTTGGTTGGGCCGCTACACCGAACGCGCAGAAAACAGCTTGCGCTTGGTGCGTTTGGCGCTGGAGGCCTTGAACGGCGAAGACCGCTTTTGTGCCCCCATGCTGCAATGGTTGTCGGTCATGGCCGAGCAACATTCGCTGTTGCCCGCAGGCACGCCCACGGCCTTGCAAGCGCGGCGGGTGTTTGAGCGCTCCTTGATCGCCAGCCTGTGCCAGCCCGAACACGCCGCCAGCTTGGGCTTTAACTTGCGCTCCATCACCATCGCCGCGTCCGCCGTGCGCGAGCGGCTCTCGCATGAGCAGTGGAGCCTGACGGTGCGCGCCGAGCGCGAGTTTTTTGACCGGTCCCAAGAGTTTGTGCACGCGGGCGAATACTCCACGGTGGATGCCTTGCGGGTGCTGGAAGCCACCAGCGCCCACCTGGCGGCCATGACCGGCGCACAAACCGACCGCATGACGCGCGACGATGGGTGGCGCTTGCTGGCGATTGGGCGGCAAATTGAGCGCCTGGGCTTTTTGACCTCGGCCTTGACCCATGGTTTTGAAACCCAATCGGTGCATGAGATTGCGGGCTTTGAGACCATGCTGGCTTTGTTTGACAGCACCATCACCTTTCATGCGCAGTACCAACAACAGCGCGAAGTGCCCGCCCTGCTGGAATTGCTGGTGCTCGACCGCGAGAACCCACGCTCTTTGAGCTGGGTGGCGCAAACCCTCAGGGGTCGCTTGTCCAAATTGGCCGGTGCAGCACCCCAGGAAAAAGACAGCTTGGCCCAGCGGGTCATCGACCCCGACACCTGGCAGCTCTCTGATTGGTGGGCCCAAGGCCAAGTGCTGCCGGCTTGGAGCGACTTTTTGCAATCGTGCAGCCAATGCGCGTGGCGCTTGTCCGAAGACGTGAGTTTGCGTTATTTCTCCCACACCGATGAAGCTGGCCGCAGCTTGGGCGCCTGATGCAATTAACCGTCATCCACGAAACCAGTTACGACTACACGCCGGTGGTCGAAACCGCCCACCACATGGCCTGCTTGCAGCCCATCCACACCGACCACCAAACCCGCTTGTCGCACCAACTCGACATCCAACCCGCACCCGCCCAATGCAGCGAACACCAAGATGTGTTTGGCAACCACAAGGTGTTTTTCAATGTGCTCGCGCCGCACGAGTCCTTGCGCGTCACCGCCACCACCCAAGTGCTGACCACGCCAGCGGGGGAACTCGCGGCCAGCGCCCCCTGGGAATCGGTGCGCGAGGCCATGGCGTTCAACGCCGGCAAGCCGCACCAAGCCGCGAGTGAATTTGTGTTTGCTTCACCCCATGTGCAACCACATCCCGATTTTTCGGCCTATGCCTTGCCCAGCTTCACCCAGGGCGCCGACCTGATGCAAGCCGCTCGGACCTTGATGCAGCGCATGCACCGCGAGTTCACCTACGCCAGCGAAAGCACCGAAATCAACACCCCCGGACGGGAGGCCTTGCACCAGCGCCAAGGGGTGTGCCAAGACTTTGCCCACATCTTCATCGCGTGTTTGCGCAGCCTGGGTCTGCCAGCGCGTTATGTCAGTGGCTACCTGTTGACCCAACCGCCCCCGGGCAAACCGCGATTGATTGGCAGTGACGCTTCGCACGCCTGGGCCTCGGTGTATTTGTTGGATCCCAAAGGCCAAGGCCTGGGCTGGTACGACCTCGACCCCACCAACAACCGCTGCGGCTTGGGCACCCCGGGCGAAGACTACGTCACCCTGGCGGTGGGCCGCGACTACGCCGACATCTCACCCATGCGCGGTGTGATCCAAGGCGGCAACAGCCACCAACTGAAAGTGGCGGTGACGGTGATGCCCACCCACGAAATCGAAGCGGCTCAATAAGTCAGGGTCTTCACGCCCGCTGGCGTGCCCAGCAAACACACATTGGCTTTTTGGTGGGCAAACACACCCACGGTCACCACGCCCGGCCACTGGCTGACCTGGTCCTCAAAGGCCAAGGGGTCGGTGATCGACAAGCCGCGCACATCCAAAATGTGTTGGCCGTTGTCGGTGACCAAAGCTTCGCCATTGCGCAAGCGCAAACTGGCTTGGCCGCCCAGCTGGGCAAAGCGCCGCACCAAGCTGGCCGCGGCCATCGGGATGACCTCCACCGGCAAGGGAAAAGCGCCCAAGGTCTGCACCAACTTGCTTTCGTCGGCAATGCACACAAAACGCTGGGCCATGGCAGCGACAATTTTTTCCCGCGTGAGCGCAGCGCCCCCGCCTTTGACCATGAAGCCGTGGCCGTCAATTTCGTCAGCCCCGTCGATGTACACCGACAAGCCTTCAACGGCTTGGGCGTCCAGTACCCGAATGCCCAAGGCCTGCAAGCGCTGGGTCGAGGCTTCTGAGCTCGACACCGCGCCCGGAATGGCGTCGCGCATGCTGGCCAGCGCATCAATGAAGTGATTCACCGTGGACCCGGTGCCCACCCCCAAGACCTGGCCCGGCACCACATGGGCCAGTGCAGCGCGGCCCACCAAGGCCTTCAATTCATCTTGGCTCAAAGGGGACGGTGTGGGTGGGGTGTGCATGGGTGAAAATCCTGTCTTTGTATCGATGCCTGGGATTATCCATGTCGCTCTTGCCTTATGCCTTTGCCCGCCCCTTGTTGTTCGCCATGGACGCCGAGGCTGCGCACGACCTCACCATGGACTGGTTGGCGCGCAGCCAAAACACGCCGCTGCAATGGAGCTACGGCCAACGCCGGGTCAACGACCCAGTGAACTTGGCCGGCCTGCAGTTGCCCAACCGCGTGGGCCTGGCAGCTGGCTTGGACAAAAACGCCCGCTGCATCGACGCCTTGGCCGCCATGGGCTTTGGCTTTGTCGAGGTCGGCACGGTCACCCCGCTGGGCCAACCCGGCAACCCCAAGCCACGCATGTTCCGTTTGCCCCAATCCCAGGCCTTGATCAACCGGTTGGGATTCAACAATGAAGGCCTGGCGGCATTTGTGGCCAACATCAAGCTGGCCCGCTGTCGACAAAACGGGGCTGCCTCACCGATGGTGCTGGGCCTGAACATCGGCAAGAACGGCAGCACCCCCATGGAGCGTGCCGTCGACGACTACCTCACTTGCTTGGACGGTGTGTACCCGCATGCCGACTATGTGACCATCAACATCTCCAGCCCCAACACGCAAAACCTGCGCAGCTTGCAAAGTGACGAGGCTTTGGAGGGTTTGATCGGTCACCTCACCGAGCGAAGCGCCTTGTTGGCCCAGCGCCACGGCAAAGCCATTCCCTTGTTCATCAAGATCGCCCCCGATTTAGATCCCGATCAAGTGGCCGTGATTGCCGCGACCTTGCAACGCCATGGCGGCAGCGGAAGCAGCAACACCTGGGGGGTGATTGCCTGCAACACCAGCATTGATCGACAGGCTGTGCAAGGCCAGATGCATGGCAACGAAACCGGGGGCCTCTCGGGGCGACCTGTTTTTGACAAAAGCAATGCGGTGATTGGCCAATTGCGCGCCCAGTTGGGCCCCGGCTTTCCCATCATGGGGGTGGGCGGCATTTTGAGCGGGACCGATGCGGTGGCCAAGGTGAACGCCGGCGCCGATGTGGTGCAAATCTACACCGGCCTGATTTACCGTGGCCCCGGTTTGATCACCGAAGTGGCCCAAGCCCTGCAAGCGCGTGGGCGCTGAAATGGGATTTGGCGCTCAGGCCAGCGAGAACACCACATCCTGTGCGCCCTCCCAGAGCACCTTGCGGCCGATGTCAGGCAACTGCTCACGGCCCTCGACCACGGTCAAGAAGTGGTTACCGGCCAGTTGCCCCATCTTGCTGGAAAAGCTGCAGGGCCCATAGGCCATGATGATTTCGGTCTCGCTGTAGCCACCGGGGTAGAAGAGGATGTCTCCCACGGAGGGGTGGCTGGTGTGGTTCTCAAAACTCACGCCCAGCGACCACTCGCCCAAGGGCACCCAGACGCCCTCGCCACTCCAGCGCACATGGATGAATTTTTGCCGGTAGGGCAAGAGCTTGAGAAAGGCAGCCACGGTTTTGGGGGCTTGCGCATGGGCCTGGGCGAGCAGTCGGTGGCCCGCCACATCGATGGCGATCAGGGTGTTCGAGTTGTTCATGGTGTGGGGCATCGATCAGGGTTCAGGCCATGGCCATTTCGGATTTGCGCTGGCTCCAGCCGGTCATGCGCTGTTCAACGAAGGATGATATGGCATACAAGGAGATACCCAGGCCAGCCAGAATGAACAGGCCAGCAAACACCATGGGCACGTCGAAGTTGCCACTGGCGATCATCATCACGTTGCCGATGCCGCGGTTGGCGGCCACCGTCTCAGACAGCACCGTGCCCACAAAGGCGAGCGTGATGGCGATCTTCAGCGAAGCAAACAGGTAAGGCAGGGCGCGCGGCAGGCCGACGTTCCACAGCAGGTCGCGCTTGCTGGCGCCCAGCACCTTGAGCACGTCTTCGAGCTCGGGCTCGGTTGAGGCCAGGCCGGTGGCCACATTGACCACCACCGGGAAGATGCTGATCACCGCCGAGGTCAGGATGGCCGGCACCGTGCCGGCGCCAAACCAGACCACGAAGATCGGCACCACCGCCACCTTCGGAATGCTGGAAAAACCCACCAGCAGCGGATAGGCCACGTTGTAAGCCAGTTTGGAAGAACCGATCAACATGCCCAGCACAATGCCCACTGCCACACCGATGCCAAAACCCACCAAGGTGGTGTAGAGGGTCTGTGCGGTGTGCGGCCACAGCAAGGGCATTTTGGTGATCAGCACCATGGCGATCTGGCTGGGCTTGGGCAAGATCAGGCTGGAGACATTGAAGGCAATGCAAGACAGCTCCCAGATCGCAAAAAAGCCGATCAGGGTTAACAGGCTCAACAGGTTTTGTCGAGTGGCGGGCGAGAGCGTGTTCATGCGGTGACTCCTTCGGATCGGGCATGCGCGATGCGCATGCGCAGTTGCTGGACCAGTTCGCTGAACTCGGGCGCATAACTCATGGCCACGGTGCGCGGCCGCTCGAAGGGCACCGGGCAATCTTCGATGATGCGCCCGGGTCGCGAGGACATGACGCAGATGCGGGTGGCCAGGTAGGCCGATTCGCGCAGGTCATGGGTGACCAACAGCACCGTCGGCCGGGTCTTGATCCACAGGTCCTGCATGATGGCCCAGAGTTCTTCGCGGGTGAATTGGTCGAGTGCGCCAAAGGGCTCATCGAGCAGCAACAGCTGCGGTTCATGGATCAGGGCGCGGCAAAGCGAGGCGCGCTGCAACATGCCGCCGGAGAGCTGCCAGGGCCGCTTGTCGGCAAAACCTTTGAGCCCCACCTGGGCCAGCAGGGCGTCGGCGCGATCGGCGAACTCGCCCTTTTTCTTGCGCGCATAGTCCTGTCGAAAGGGCTCGACAATTTTGAGCGGGATCATGACGTTCTCGCGGATGCTCAACCAGGGCAACATGGTCGGGTTCTGAAACGCCAGTCCCAGCCGTATGCCGGAGGCAAAGGCATCGCGCTGGCCGGCAGCGCCAACCTCGCGACCACCCACCACCACCGCACCGGCGCTTGGGCGCAACAAACCGGCCACCAGCTTGAGGATGGTGGACTTGCCGCAGCCGCTGGGCCCGACCAGGGCCACAAAATCGCCCTGGTCAATGCGCAGGTCGGTGCTCTCCAGCGCCACCGTGCCGTTGGCGTATTGCAGGCGCACGCCAGACAGTTCAATCAGCGGCGTGCTCATGGCTGGCTTTCGTGGGCGCTGGCCTTGACGATGGCCCGGCTGTAGTGCTCGGTATGGCGCGGCTGGGGTGTGGGCATCTTCTGGATGGGCTTGATGTTGCGGCCCCAACCCGCGGCGTCGGCCACCAATTGGCCGTCTCGCATCACGAAGCGGCCGCGCAACAGGGTATGGATGGGGTAGCCCTGGACGCTGCGGCCGTGCCAGGGTGAGATCTTGCTGATGCTTTGCAGCCGGCCCTGCGACAAGGTGCCTGAGCGGGCCATATCAACAAAAGCGATGTCGGCATGCGCGCCGACCGCGATCACGCCCTTGGTGCCATACAGGCCCCAGGCCTTGGCCGGGTTGACCGAACTCCACTTGACGTAATCCATCAGGCTGGCACGGCCCTTGTTGATTTCTGTGAGCATGAGCGGCATTTGCGTTTCCACCCCTGGAAAGCCGCAGTCGCACTCCCAGATGCTCTCGCGGGATTTTTCTTCCGGCGTGTGGGGCGCGTGATCGGTGGCGATCATGTCGAGCACGCCTTCGACCAGCGCGTCCCACAGCGGCTGGTTGTGGCGCGGCTCGCGGATCGGCGGGTTGACCCGCATCACGCCGGCGAGCTTGCGCATGTGCTCGGTGTTGAGCAGCATGTATTGGGGGCAGGTTTCGGCGGTCACATCGACACCACGCGCCTTGGCCTGGCGCAGCAGAAAGAGCGAGTCAGCGGCGCTGTGGTGGGCGATGTGCACCCGCGCGCCGGTCCATTCGGCCAGGGTCAGCACCCGGCCAATGGCTTCGATCTCGGCCACTGCTGGCCGCGCGTCGAGGTGGGCCAGCGGGTCGATGCGGCCGGCGGCCTGCAGCTGGGCCTGCCGACGCGCCATGATGGATGAGTTTTCGGCATGTACCACGGTGCGAATGCCCAGCGGCGCCAGAATTTCAAAGCCTTCTAGCAAAGCGCCGTCGCTGGGGGCTGGCAAGTTGCCAAAGGTGTTGCCCACAAAGGCCTTGAAGCTGCTCACGCCGGCGTCGAGCAATTGCTCCAGGTTGGCGATGGTGTCGTCGCCCAACAAGCCGTGAATGCCGTAGTCCACATAGGACGACTCGGCCGCCTTGAGCTTGAGCGCCAGCGCCGCCAGCGTGCCGGTGGGCGGGTTGGTGTTGGGCAT
>CANFPJ010000088.1 GCA_947448885.1 Comamonadaceae bacterium | reverse complement strand
ATAGTGCTTGCGACGGCGCATTTTGAAAATGCGCACTTTGTCGTGCTTACCGTGCGCCAACACTGTGGCTTTGACAGTTGCACCGGACACCAAGGGTGTGCCAACCTTGAGCTCTGCGCCGTTTCCGACAGCGAGCACTTGGTCGATCACAATCTCTTGGCCAACGTCCGCAGCAATCTGTTCTACTTTAATTTTTTCGCCGGCAGCAACACGATACTGTTTGCCACCGGTTTTTATGACCGCGTACATAAGGACCTCTGGGAAAATGTTCTTCGAAGGCTCTCCAAAAGGATTTTTGAAGAACCCGCAATTCTAACAGCATTTAAGACTGCGGGCACCCACGGCTTTCCAAGACGCCCAATGGGGCTGGCGGCCCACCCATTCAAGGAGGCCAAGCCGATCAAGGGCTTGGCGCCTGCGGGGGTTGCTAAACGGGGCCAAAAAGCCCTCCCTATAATGGTTTCACACTTACATAAGAGCCCCATCCACTTGTCAACTTCGCCTGACGCTTCCGCCACTGCCCTCTCCCTGATCGCCCAGGACATGTTGGCCGTGGACCGCATCATCCAAGAACGCCTCTCCTCTGGCGTTCCACTGGTCGGTCAGGTTTCCCAGTACATCATTGCCGCTGGGGGCAAGCGTTTGCGACCGGCTTTGCTGCTGCTCATGGCCAAAGCCATTGGCCACGAAGGCCCTCAGCGCCACCCCATGGCCGCCGTGGTTGAATTCATCCACACCGCCACCTTGCTGCACGACGATGTGGTCGACGAATCCACCCTGCGCCGTGGGCGCCCCACAGCCAATCAAAGCTTTGGCAACCCAGCCAGTGTGCTGGTGGGTGATTTTTTGTATTCGCGGGCTTTTCAAATGATGGTCGAGACCGGCCAAATGCGGGTGATGGAAATTTTGGCCGAGGCCACCAACGTCATCGCCGAGGGCGAAGTGTTGCAGTTGATGAACACCCACGATGCCTCTTTGAGCCAAGACGACTACTTGCTGGTCATTCGCTCCAAAACAGCCAAATTGTTTGAAGCCAGCGCCCGTTTGGCCCCTGTGCTGGCCCTGGCGGATAACGCCACGGAGCAAGCCTGCGCCACTTACGGCCAAGCTTTGGGCACCGCCTTTCAAGTGGTCGACGACTTGCTGGACTACGCCGGCGACAGTCAGGAGTTTGGGAAAAACCTGGGCGACGACTTGCGCGAAGGCAAGGCCACCCTGCCCTTGATCTTGGCCATGCAAAAAGGCTCGCCCGAGCAGCGCCAAACCATCCGCCACGCCATTGAAAACGGCGACCTCGACGCCTTGCAAACCATCGTGCGCATTGTGCGCAGCACGGGCGCACTCGATGCGACCCAAGCTGCGGCCGCAGCCGAAGCCCAACGTGCCATCACAGCCCTGGCGGGCCTGCCCCCATCACCTTACCGAGAGGCCTTGCACCAATTGGCCGCTCAACTCCTGAACCGACGAACCTGACAAAGGACTCACCATGGCAACCCCGAATTACAGCTACGAGAAACGCCAGAAGGAGTTGGCCAAAAAACGCAAAAAAGAAGACAAGCTCAAGCAAAAGTCTCAGCGCAAATCCACGGATTCAGAGCCTGGCAGCGACGAGTCGGCAGAAATGCCAACCGAAACAGACAGCCAACTCACGCCCATAGATGCTGCCCCAAAACCTTGAGTTCTGAGGTCGACCGCGCCAAGCCATCCTCACCCCGCACCCGATGCCGGGTCAAGCCAGGAGACAAGCACATGAAGACCATCAGCTGGGCCCTACTTTTATGCATGCCCATTTGGGCATGGGCTCAAGTGCAAGACTGCGAGACCTTGACCGACAACGATGACAAAGCCATGTGTGCAGCGACACAGCAAAAAGCCACCCGTTTTTGCGATGCCATGTCGAACACGGATAAACAAATGCTGTGCATGGCCAAGGTACAGCCCAACTCTTACACCTGTGAAAAGATCAAGGCCTCAGGCCTGCGTTCTGAGTGCCTGTTGCACGTCAAAAAGGTGCAATCAGCTGCCATTTATACCAACCCCAGCAACAAGAAACCTTGATGGCACCCCAGTGTGGACCACATTGGCTTTGTTACACTGACTCCCACGACGGGGTGTAGCTTAGCCTGGTAGAGCGCTACGTTCGGGACGTAGAGGCCGGAGGTTCGAATCCTCTCACCCCGACCAAAATGGTCAAATAAGTTGTTATAAATCAACAACTTATTAAGTTTATTAACTGCCAAATTTACTGCTGGTCTGATACATGGCAGTGATACATGGCAGTACTTAAGAACCCGTCTTTTCTATACAAGACCGAACTAGGCGTCTTCTACTTTCAAAGACGCATTCCAGAGCAGTTTCGTCATGTCTGTTCGACACTACCAAGATTCGTTAGACTGTCCTTAACGACCAAACACATACCTGTTGCGAGGCGTTTAGCAAGGGCACTTGCAGTTATGCTGGATTTAAAACAAAAGCAGTACTTCAAGGATGAGGAATCATTTCATCATGGGATGAAACTTCTTCAAGAGTGTTGATTAGCCAGACAAACTGAGCCAGTGTTTGCATCGAATATTGAGCCACTGGTTTTTAAAGAATTGGCTTATTCGGTTGTGGATAAGTTTAGCTGTTCTGTGTTTTCCGCTCCTTTTGTTTTGGATTGTTTGACCTTCTGGCTGACTGCCTGAGAGTGCTTGAATCGCCAACTCTCGTTGCCCGTTTCCACAATGTGGCAATGGTGCGTTAGCCGGTCCAGCAATGCCGTGGTCATCTTGGCGTCCCCAAACACATTGGCCCATTCCGAGAAGTTCAGATTGGTCGTGATCACCACGCTGGTGCGCTCATACAGTTTGGATAGCAAATGAAACAGCAACGCACCACCTGACTGGGTGAATGGCAAATAGCCCATCTCATCCAAGATCACCAGGTCAACGTACATCAATCGGTTGGCCAGCTGCCCGTGCTTGTTCTGGGACTTCTCTAGCTCCAAGGCATTGACCAACTCCACCGTAGAGAAGAAACGCACCCGTTTGCCTTTGGCACGGATGGCTTGTATACCAAGGCTGGTGGCCAAGTGCGTCTTGCCCGTGCCCGGACCACCCACAAACACCACGTTGTGCGCCGAGTCCACGAATTGCAGTTCATGCAACTGCTTGACCAGATTCGCGTCCACATGCGCCTGCGTGAAGTCAAACCCCGTCAAGTCTCGGTGCGAGGGGAAGCGCGCCACCCGCATTTGATAGGCCATAGAGCGCACCTCGCGTTGCGCCGCCTCAGACTTGATCAACTGGTGTAGCACCACCTCATGATCCAGCGCTTTGAGCCTGGCCGTTCCCAGCACCTCCGGCCAAGCGCTGGCCATGCCATGCAGGCTGAGTGATTTGAGCCCGTCGACCACATCACTCATGGCGGGCCTCCTGTTCATCTCTCAAAGCGTCGTAGCGCGTCAAGTTGGCAAGCGCTGGCGTGCTCAGGTGCAAGGGCGTGCTGATCTGCACCCGCGCGGGTATGGGTTCTTGGAGACGGGCAATCACATTGAGCACGTGCTCAGCACTCACCCGGCCCGTTTGCAGTGCCAGTTCGGTGGCCACCAACACCGCCTCCAACCCATGCAAATTCACCGCCGACAGCACCTGTGCCATCACCCGGTCGCCCCCTGGGTGTTTGAGCAACTGACGCTGCAACTCCACCAAGGGCTCGGGCATGTCCCTGAAGGGCGCTCCATTGCGCAACGCTCCGGGCTTGCGCTCGACCAAGGCGATGTAGTGCTGCCAGTCGTATATGGTTTGATCGCGCCCAAAGTGGCGCTCCAATCGAGCGACCTGCCCATCGGGCCCCACTACCAACAAGTACTCTGGGTAAGCGCGCAAACTCACCACCCCATGCGCCCATTCGCAGGGTACGCTGTAGCGGTTACGCTGGTATTGAATCAGCGATGTCGATGACACCCGTACCGGTTGCTCCACATACCCATCAAAGGGTTTGGGGCAAGGCATCAAGCGGCTTGCCTCATCCTGCCAAACATCGGCAACGCTCAGCTCTGGCCAATCCGGGTGTGTCAACTCGTCCCACGCCTCACGGCAGGCGCGCTGCAACCACTCATTGAGCTCGGCCAGACTGCTCCAGCGCCTCTCAGTGACCTCGCGCACCACGCCACGGCGGCGGTCTTGCACATTCTTCTCAACGATCCCCTTCTCCCACCCCGCCGCCCGGTTACAGAACTCGTGATCAAACAAGTAATGCCCCGTCATCGCCTCAAACCGCGCGTTGACGCTGCGCTGTTTGCCTTTACCAATCTTGTCCACAGCCGTCTTCATGTTGTCGTAAATCCCCCGCTTGGGCACACCACCAAACACGGCAAAGCCCCTGGCATGGGCATCAAACAACATTTCATGGGATTGCGTGAAGTAGGCCACCAACAAGAACGCTCGACTGGCCGCCAGCTTGATGTGCGCCACCTCCAATCGGCGGCGTAACCCTCCAATGAAAGCGTATTCGCAGCTCCAGTCAAACTGGAAGGCCTCTCCCAGCTCAAAGTGCAGCGGCACAAACCCCACGTTCTTGGGCGCATGGCTTTGCTCAAGCTTCCAGCGCTTGGCAAACCGGTACACGACAGAGGAACTGCCGCCGTAGCCCATGGCGCGCAATGCCTCAAACAAAGCCTTGACCCCTCGGCGCTCACGCTTGTTGCGGTGGCTGTCCGCCTTGAGCCAGGTGACAAGCTGCTCCTTGAACGCATCGAGCACGCTGGCCGCGGCCTGCCTCACAGGATATTGGGGCTCAACCATCTCAGGCGCGCTGAGCCACTTGGTAGCCGTGTTTCTAGATATCCCAAGCCGACGACTGGCTTGGCGCACTGACATGCCGTCTCGCAATACAAGGCGGCGCAATTTACTCAAAGTTCCCACGTTGATCACTCCCGGCCACCCTTGCTTAAAAAATAAGCAGGATAGGCCAATGAAGTGGCTCAAATTTGGATGCAAATCCCCGTCAAAGTGGCTCAGTTTTTATTGACAGTCAACAGCAGAGGCCGCGATTGGTTTGATGATTGACCTGACGCATCGTCTGACCCTGTGCGATCGCCGCATGCGCCACGACAGGGATTTTGTGAGAGAGGACTTCATGGGACAAGAAATCACTGGCGCAACGCTGGGCATTGTTGGCCTGGGGCATGTGGGCCGACGGGTGGCCAGGCTGGCATCTGCTTTTGACATGAAGGTGCTGGCTTTTGACCCCTTGTTGACAGCCAGAGAAATCCATGAGCGAGGCGCACAGTCGGTGACGTTTGCCGAGTTGCTCAATCAATCCGACCTGGTCACTGTCCATTGCCCGCGAGACGCCACAACCCTAGGGTTGTTTGATCGCAGAGCCTTTCAGGCGATGAAGCGGGGTGCCTATTTCATCAACACTGCGCGGGGCGGTATCCATCAACAAGATGCACTCCTGGCGGCTTTGGAGGGCGGGCATATCTCGGCTGCAGGACTGGATGTCTGGGATGTTGAGCCACCTGCGCTGAACGATCCGTTGTTGCATCACCCCCGGGTGATTGGCACCTATCACTGTGCGGGCGTCACAGAGCACTCGCGGCGTCGAATGGCCGAATGGGCGGCAGATCAGTTGATAGGGATGCTGGTGCGAGGTGACACCCCGCCAAGGATGGTCAATCCCGAGGTGTGGCCGACCGTGAGAGCCAAAATTTTGCAAAGGTCCCCCGTCAACTGAGGCCCCAAATGCGGTGACTTTGGCGTGTCCATTAAACGCCGCGGGGTGGTTTCATGGATTGGGCACGGTCACCGGTGATGATCCGAATGGTTTTCTCTTGACCTTGTCTTTTCAAGGTGACTTGCACTGCGCTGCCAGCCGGTCCCCATGTCCACAATTGGCGGTAAAAGTCGGGCAGGTTTTCGATGGTGCGTCCTTGCAAGGCCAATAAAACATCACCAGCTTCGACGCCCGCTTGCGATGCGGGGCTGTCAGGCGTCACCCGCAGAACCATCAGGCCGCCTTCGCGCAGCGCTTGGCTGTTGATACCCAGCCAGGACTGCGCAGGACCCGTTCGTTTGCCATTGCGCAACAATTCATTCAATTGCGGCTTGATTTCATTCAGCGGCACATACAAATTTCCCAGCATGGGCTTGGCGTCGCTAAAAACATCGGGGACCAACAATGATCCCAAGCCAATCAACTGGCCACTGGCGTCGAACAAACCCGCGCCACTCCAATTGTTCACGGCGGGAAGGGTCATGAGGGGGGATTCCAACAGGTATTCCCAATTGCCAGCGAAGGTTTTGCGCGAGACCACTTCGAGTTCGGTGAGCTCCGCCTCTCCCTGGCCCAATGTCAGCACCTTGGCGGGGACTTTCACCGAGTCAGAGTCGCCCAGCTCGACCGGTTCCAAGCGCAAAGGCACCAAAGATCGAACCAAGCCAAATCCGCTCACGGTGTCCACGGCCTTGACTTGGGCAGGGACTCTTCTGCCTTGTCGGTCAATCAAGTCCACAGATTGGGCTTCAATCAGCAAATAGCCGATGGTCAGCACCAAATCGGGGGCAATGACCACACCGGAACCCTGGCGACGTTGTCCCAGGGTTCGGACCGAGCTGGCGTCTTCATCGGTGCGCGACTGAACAGCGACCACCGACTGCATCAAACGCGCCACGGTTTGGGGGGGCAGGTTGGTGGTCTGTGTGAGCTGTGCCCACGTGCTGGGCAATGAAAGCAGCTGCAAGCAAGCGATGACAAAAAACTTGTGGAACATGTTCATGACCTGTGCAGTTGAACGGGGTTGAATGTTCGGACATTCTCAGCGAATAGGCCATACCCTGTGAGCAGCCGTGCCTATTGATGGGCATGGAATTCGTGTCGCACGGCGCAAAGGTCCTGCTTAGCTTTTCTCAATCTGCGCCATTGGCACAAGTAATCAGGGTTAACCCTTGATTCCATTATGATTCACATCAATGAGTTTTGCTCATTGGATAGTTTTTATCAACCACCGAAAGGAATCCCCCATGTCACTCATCAACACCCCAGTCCAACCCTTCAAGGCACAAGCTTTTCACAATGGCAAATTTGTTCAAGTTTCCAATGAGTCTCTCAAAGGCGAGTGGTCCGTTCTGATTTTCATGCCCGCTGCGTTCACCTTCAACTGCCCCACTGAAGTCGAAGACGCCGCTGACCACTACGCCGAATTTCAAAAAGCTGGCGCTGAGGTCTATATCGTCACCACCGACACCCACTTTGCGCACAAGGTGTGGCATGAGACATCGCCTGCTGTGGGCAAAGCCAAGTTCCCTCTGATTGGCGATCCAACGCACCAATTGACGCGTGCTTTTGGCGTGCACATTGAAGAAGAAGGCTTGGCACTGCGCGGTACTTTTGTCATCAACCCCGAAGGCGTCATCAAAACCACCGAAGTGCATTCCAACGAAATCGCTCGCGATGTCAAGGAAACTCTGCGCAAACTCAAAGCGGCGCAATACACCGCTGCCAATCCAGGCCAAGTTTGCCCCGCCAAATGGAATGAAGGCGCCAAAACCTTGACGCCGTCCCTCGACTTGGTTGGCAAGATCTGAGCAGGTTGGCTGCTCAAAGGGGTGTGCGCAGTGCGCCCCTTTTGTCAGCCCCCTTGTTTTTTCAAGTCGCTACAAGCCTTTTAAAGGAATCACCATGCTCGATACCCAGTTGAAATCACAGTTGCAAGCCTATTTACAAAACTTGCGCCAACCCATTCGCTTGGTGGCGACGCTGGATGGCAGCGCTCAAAGCGCTGAAATGCGCGAGCTCTTGACCGAAATCGCCGAACTCTCAGACAAAGTGAGCTTTGAAGACAACGGGCAAGATATCCGCGTGCCCTCATTTGTGGTGGCCAAAGAAAACGAAGCACGAGGTGTGTGTTTTGCGGCCATCCCCTTGGGCCATGAGTTCACTTCATTGGTGTTGGCTTTGTTGTGGACGGGTGGTCACCCGCCCAAAGTAGAGCCCGGGCTGATCGAGCAAATCAAGGCATTGGACCGCGACATGCGCTTGGAGGTGTACATGTCCTTGTCGTGCCACAACTGTCCCGACGTGGTGCAAGCGGCCACCTTGATGGCCATTCACAACCCCCGCATCCAAACCACCGTGATCGACGGCGGCTTGAACCCAGCCGAGGTAGAGGCGCGTCAAGTCATGGCTGTGCCCATGGTCTACATCAACGATCAGGTGTTTGGATCTGGCCGCATGAGCTTGGCAGAAATATTGGCCAAGCTGGACACCCATGCCGCTGAGCGTGAGGCCATCAAGCTCAGCGAAAAGCCACCTTTTGACGTATTGATCATTGGTGGTGGCCCAGCAGGTGCAGCCGCTGCGGTGTATGCGGCGCGCAAAGGGATTCGTGTGGGCGTGGCGGCAGAGCGATTTGGGGGGCAAACCAACGACACCATGGGCATTGAAAACTACATTTCAGTTTTGGAAACCGATGGCCCCAAGTTTGCTGCGGCCTTGGAAGCGCAGGTGCGGCACTGCGGCGTGGACATCATGAATTTGCAGCGGGTTGAAAAAATAGTTCCGGCCACAGAATGGGGTGGCTTGGCCAAGGTGCACATGGCCAATGGCGGGGTGCTCAGCGCACGCAGCCTCATCTTATCGACCGGTGCGCGGTGGCGACCTGTCAACGTACCCGGTGAGCAAGAATACAAAAACAAGGGTGTGGCTTACTGCCCGCACTGTGATGGTCCTTTGTTCAAAGGCAAGCGAGTCGCCGTGATTGGTGGGGGTAATTCTGGCGTCGAAGCCGCCATCGACTTGGCAGGCTTGGTGGCCCATGTGACCTTGGTCGAGTTTGCCGATGCCTTAAAGGCCGATGCTGTGTTGGTGCGCAAGCTCAAAAGCCTGTCCAATGTGACCATTCAGGTGAACGCTCAAACCACTGAAATCACGGGCGATGGTCAAAAAGTGAATGGTCTGCGCTACAAAGACCGTGTCACAGAAAAGGAACATGCCATTGATCTCGAAGGGGTGTTTGTGCAAATCGGCTTGGTGCCCAATACCGAGTTTTTGAGGGGCACGGTTGAGTTGAGCCACTTCGGCGAAATCGTGGTGGATGCCAAGTGCCACACCAATCTGCCAGGTGTTTTTGCTGCTGGCGATGTGACCACTGTGCCTTACAAGCAAATTGTCATTGCAGCAAGTGAGGGTGCCAAAGCGGCGCTGAGTGCATTTGATCATTTGATTCGGACCCCTGTCACTGAATTGACCGAAATGCTTGTCGAGGCTTGAACCTGACGGGCGGTCATGCCTTCAAAGGGCACAATGTGGGCGCGTCGCATAATGGCCGGCGCAAGAATTTGAACTGGCGGGGCCAGTGAATTCTTCCTTCCATCGAAACACCCACATTGGGCCCACGGGGGTCCATTCTCTGCAGTACCGTTATGTTGCAACCACTGATCAGTCTATGGCGCCACCACGCCCGAGTGACTTTTTACGATGCACTTTCCGCCAAAGATGCGACGGAGGCTGATTTTTCTGGCCTGACATTTGGTTCCCCGGTGGGTGTTCGCCGACATTTTTTCCATGTCGATGAGGCCATGTCTTATTTGCGCTATTGGATGGGCGACCCAGGAGCGGTCTCTGAACTCAGATGGCTGCTGCATAAAACGGGACCTGCGCTTTCGGGTGCGCGAGGAGGGCCAGACCAATGGCTCCAGGTTTTGGCCCATCGCATGCAAAGTGGTTCCTTGGTGGCGGTAGAAGAAACCGCCAAGCGTCAATTTTTGGGAAAAATGGTGGCGCCATCTGCTGCCAGCGGACTGGCCTCTTTGACATCCTTGGCCGACCTGGCCAATTTAACGTCCATACCCGCACCGTCCATGTTGATGCCCGATTTGACGGCATTGCAAATCGATGGGGCGCAAGTGCTCCCTGAGGTTGATCAAGCCATTGAGCAAATTCAAGCGGCCATTTCGGAGATTTCTGATTTTTCCATCAGCCTGTCGCCTGCACCGGCAAAGGTATTGGACATTCAAAGTGCCATGTCGAAAGCCGGCAGTGATGCGCAGGCAAAACTGTCTTCGATGTGAAAGCCAGGTTGACGCTTGAAACTGATCACGAATTCATTGACCACGATCACGGAGGGCTCAGCAAAAATTGAGCAGGCCCTGGAGGACGCGGCCGCTGAAATCGCGTCACAGGTGGGGGGATTGCCTGGAAAGGTGGCGGATTTGTTGGCTGAAATGGCCAAGGATTTTGAGGCCATTGCCGTCAAACTCACCGAGATACCCGACATCCTGAATCCCCAGCCCATTGTGGCGCCTTTGCCGGGGAAAATCACTGAAACTTTTGAGCAAATCAAAAGCATTTGCTCAGAGGCAGCGCAAATTCCTGTCTCACTGGCTGAACAGGTCGCTGATGTTGAGCCCGTCTCCGAGGCGGTGTCGAATGCCATCCGAGCCTTGGTGGAACTGCCAGATCAGTTATTGAGTTTGGTGCCAGCTGTGCCGGAAAAACTTCAGCCATTGAGTGAGTTGTCTGGTATGGCCGCGTTGGCCTTGAATCGCGCCGATGGCTGTCAAAGCATGGCGGCTGATTTTTTGGTTCAAGTCACCCCATTGACGGTCGAATTGAAAAGCATTTCGGTGGCGTTACAAAAACTGGCGCAAAACGGGGTGAGCAGTGATTCGATCACTTCCCCCTTGCGTGAACGTGAGTCTGACTTGAAGCGACAAATTGGCGATCAATTCGATGAACTCCAACAGCAGCTTTTGTCGCTGAAAAACCAATTGATGGGCGACGTGACCGAAATGCGAAACCTCGTCTCAGCGGTTGAAACAGACTTGATGTCGAGTTTGATCGAAGCCAAGGTGCAAGTTCAATCGGTGGTGACGCAAGGCCTATTGCCTTTGCAAGCTGGAAAGGGGCAAGTGATCGCTTTTCAAGTCAAGGTTCAGGAAGAAGCCGATCACTGCAACGATCTTTTCGATCAATCCAACCAAGCCATGGTCAAGCTTGTCGCCGAACTGAAAGAAGTCATTGAATCGGTGCGCACCAGCTTGAATGAAGTCGGCGAGACCTTGAATCAAGCGGGTCAAGATGTCCAGAAGCTGGTAGATCAGTCCATCAAGCCCTTGGATGTGTTGCATGACACCGCCAATGCCTGTATGGATGCCATTGACCATGTGGTTGTGGTGGTGGGTGAGCAAGTGGATGCAGTCAAACTGGCGCTCGATGACATTTCCTTGGAAGCCGAAAACACCAAATCCAGTTTGAAGGAACTGCCCCAGCGGTTTGAACCTGTTCGCGAATTCATTGCCACGGCAGTGGATGAGGTGCAAAGCATCCGATCGCAGATCTCGGGTTTTGTGGGGCAAGCCTTGGATGTTTTGGGCGTCGCCAGCGGTCACCTTGATCAAGCAGAAGGCTTGTGTGACACCGCCATCGATGTGTGCACCAAGCACATGGCCATCGCGCCCCCCTTGGCCATCGCGAAAAGTTTGTATGTTGGGATCAAATCCAGCATTCCAACGGTGAAGTCGTCGATTCAGTCTGCAGAAAATTTGGTCAAAAAAGCCGGAAAAACAGCCGATGACTTGATGGATCAAGCCCAAGCTGTGGTGTTGGCACTCAACCCGGTGCTGGATTTGGTCTTGGAAAAACTGCAAGAGGCGATCGATGCCTTGGTGGAATTGCTGACCCAGTTGCAACAAGGCATTGTTGCTGCCAAAGATGCGTTGGACGCACTTTTTGAAAAACTTTCGACGGCAGTGGATGGTCTTCGTGAGCAAATGAATCGGTTATTGGAATCGGTCAAAGATCAGGCGGAGCAATTCATATCCCAAATTGAAATTCAAGTGACCGTGGATCGATTGGTGCAAAAAATCAATGATTTTTCTGAGCCCATTTTTGCCTCCGCACATCAGAAATTGGATGAATCAACCGGCGCCATTGCGGGTTTTGTGACGAGTGCAAAAACACAAATTTCCGATTCGGTGGATTCATTTGATCTGCAGATTGAAAAACTGATGGATTTGATCGACGCGGCTGATCAAGTGGGGCAAAGCGCGGGGGACTCTTTTAACCTGCCAATCGATGCGATTCAGAAGTCTTGGGAAGATCTGGAGGCCCAGGCCTCAGCCCAAGTTGATAAAACCAGCGCATATTTGGAAGAGGTGATCAACCAAACGTTGAGCCAAGTCGCCGAAAAAATCGGCGTTGAATGGGCCGCCACATGACGGCATGTTCTTGGTTCCCTTGCAACACTTCCCATGAGGGTGGCTGGCCGTGAGCATCAGCCGAGCAGAAGCCGCCGATTTTGGGCCCGTGACCGCATTGGCGGATTCTGTGTCCGCACAGCATGACCAACAAATGGATCTGTGGTCGAGCCAGACCCTTGATTCCAGCGGAGAGATGTCGAAAGAATTGAACGGACAAATGGCGCTGGTTCAAGCCGCCGCGGATGACGTTCAAAGTTCAACTAAAAGTCTGTCGGTTCAGGCGGAACAAACGGTCGCCAGTGCTCAACAGCTCCAGGGGTTGCCCAGCCAACTCGAGGCTGGCTTGAACGACGCCCAACGCCAAGCGGTGCAATCCGGACAGTCAGCTGTCACTGCGTCCGAAACAGCCCAGGTGTCTCTGGAAAAAACCAGTGCGGATGCCGCGTCCATTGGCCAGGGGTTGAGCCAAGAGGTCCAAGGTTTATCTCAATCCTTGGAACCAGGATTCGCGGATATGAAATCGGCTGCGGATCAAGTGAATGCCTCTCAAGTCGAGCTCGTTGCAGAACTGAAACGTGGCAACGATGAAATGAACACATCCATTGCCAGTGCCAAGACGCAAGCCGATGACTTAACGGCCCAGGCTCAAGCAACGGTGGATGAAGCCAAGTCAAAAGT
>CANFPJ010000087.1 GCA_947448885.1 Comamonadaceae bacterium | reverse complement strand
TGTTGCACCGTGCATCTGGACGGTCAAGCGGTCAAGTCCTGCACCATGCTGGCGATGCAAGCCGAGGGCTGCACCGTCACCACCATCGAGGGCTTGGGCGCCAATGGTTTGCACCCGGTGCAACAGGCGTTTTCGCAGTGCCACGGTTTGCAATGCGGCTTTTGCACCCCGGGCATGGTGATGGCCTCGGTGGATTTGCTGCGCCGCATTCCCAAGCCCACACCGGATGAAATTGCCGAAGGCTTGTCCGGCAACCTGTGCCGCTGCACCGGCTATGTCAACATCATCCGCGCGGTGCAACAAGCCAGCCAAGCGATGTCAGGAGAGGCACCATGAATCCACCCCTGTCTGCCCTGCTGTTGCGCAAAGAAGACCAACGCCTGATCACTGGCACCGGCCAGTTCAGCGCCGATGCCCAAGCCGTGGGCTTGTTGCATGGTCACGTGATTCGCTCACCCCATGCCCATGCGCGCATTGCCCACATGGACTTGAGCGCGGTGCGCAGCGCGCCTGGCGTGCACCAGGTGTTGACCGCACAAGACATCCAGGACGTGGGCTTTGCCGACTTGCCCAATGTGGCGCAGGTCAAAGACCCACAAGGCCAGCCCCAAACCGTGTGCACCATGCCGGTGTTGGCGCGGGACAAGGTGTTGTATGTGGGTCAACCGGTGGCTTGGGTGGTGGCCGATACCGCCTTGCAAGCGCAAGACGCGGCCGAGCTGGCGCAAATTGATTACGACACCCTGGACGCGGTGGTCACTTATGCCGATGCCACTGCGCCTGGCGCGGTGCAGCTGCACCCGCAAGCGCCCGGCAATACCTCGGTGAAATTTGAAGCGGGCGACCGCTCCGCCGTGGATGCGGCGTTTGCCCAAGCGCACTTTGTCAGCGACATCGCCGTTGACAGCCAGCGTTTGGTGGGCTCGCCCATGGAGCCTCGTGCGGTGTGGGCTTGGCACGATGAGGCCAAGGGCGTCACCCATGTGCACACCCCCACCCAAGGGGTCGGCGGCATGGCGGGCTTTTTGGCCCACATCACGCGCTGGTCCCCTGAAAGCATGGAGGTCCACACCCATGATGTGGGCGGCTCATTTGGGCTGCGCGCCACGGCCTACAGCGAACACCCCTTGGTGATGCTGTCCACGCGCTTGCTCAAGCGACCGGTGCGCTGGGTGGGCTCGCGCTCAGAGATTTTTGTCAGCGACTGGCACGGCCGTGCGCTGCGTTTGCATGGGCACATTGCCTTGGACGCACAAGGCCATATTTTGGCCATGCGCTTTGAAAACCAGGTCGATGTCGGCGCCTACAACGCCTACTTCAGCACCCACATTGGGGCGCGCAACCTGTCGATCACCATGGGCGGTGCCTACCAAGTGCCGGCCTTGCACATGGCCTCGCACATTTACTACACCAACACCGTGCCGGTGTCGGCGTATCGGGGGGCGGGCCGACCCGACATCGCCTATGCCATTGACCGCTTGATCGACCACGCCGCACAACAGCATGGCCTCGACGGGGTGGCGATTCGGCGCAAAAACTTCATTTCACCCCAAGCGTTTCCCTACACCACGGCGAACCAAACCGTGTACGACAGCGGCCATTTTGAGGCGGTGATGGACCACGCCATCGGCATGAGCGAACCCCAAGGCTTGGCCCAGCGCCGCGCCGCCGCCTTGCAACGCGGCTGCTTGCTCGGGCGTGGTTTGGCTTACTACTTGGAAGCCTCGGGCCCCGGTGGCGCGGCCAAAGACCAGGTGCGCGGCAGTTTTGATGCCCAAGGCGTGTTGACATTGCGCGCCTTGACGGGCGCTTCCGGCCAAGGCCACGAAACCAGTTTTGCGCAAATCGTCGAAAACGAAATCGGCCTATCCGCCAGTGCCGTGCGCTACCTGGCCGGAGAGCCGGAAAAAGGCTTGGTGGGCAACAGCACCGGCGGCTCGCGCACCTTGTACGGTGCGGGCAGCGCCATCAAAAACCTGTGCCAGCAATTCATGGAACAAGCCAAGCCGGCCATTGCGGCCTTGTGGGCGTGCGATCCCGCCGACATCAGCCACAGCAAGGGCGAGTGGCAAGAAGCGGGTGGCGCCAAACGGCGTTTGCGCTTTGTCGATTGGATCGCCAGCTTGGGCGCGCAAGCCGCCCAGGTGCAAGCGGTGGGCGAAGCGGCCTCGGGCGCCACCTTTCCCAATGGCTGCCACATCGCCGAGGTGGAAATCAACATCGCCACCGGTGTGGCCGAGGTGTCGCACTATTGGGCGGTGGACGATGTGGGCCTGGTCATCTCCCCCGAGCAGGTGTTGGGGCAGGTGCATGGCGGTGTGGTGCAAGGCATGGGCCAGGCCTTTGGCGAGCACGTCATTTACGACCGCGAAACCGGGCAGCTGTTGACCGGCTCTTACATGGACTACCCCATGCCCCGCGCCGGTGGTTTGCTGCGCCACTTCCACCACGAGACCCATGCGGTGCACACCGAACTCAACCTGCTGGGTGCCAAAGGGGTGGGCGAGTCGGGTTGTTCGGGTTCATTGCCGGCCTTGGCCAATGCGGTCACGGACGCGTTGCGCCAAGTGGGCGCGCCACCGATGGACATGCCGTTCACGCCGGCCAAGTTGTGGGCCGCGGTTCAGGCTGCGCCGCGCAAGCCTTGACGCCAGTGGGGTAATGGGGCTTGCACCCAGCGCCGGTCACACAGAAAACTGGAAGTCTTCCAGGCCCTGGGGCGTCCAATGCACGCCACGGCGCTCATCGACCTTGAACCAATGGGAGGCATCGGAGTCCGAGGGCTCCGATGCAATCGTGTGGATGGGGTTGGCGCCCGGTGTGGATGCGCGGGTGTGGGGCGCGCCAAAGTACATGCTGGGGGATTGGTCATCGCTGGAGTAGCGAAAGGCCCAGATGTCGTGGCCATTGGTCAAGGCACAGGAAATGCGCATGGGCTCATCGGCATGGTGTTGGTCCATGATGCGCGAGACATCTTGCAAGGTTTTCGCCATCGCGCCAACGGGGTCGTGCACCAAGCCCTTGCTCAGTGCCACCAAAAACAAGGCCTCGCTGTCGGTGGTGCCCTCGCGGTGCGGGTAGTGCACATGGTCGATCAAGTCTTCCACATCTTTGCGGCAGTGTTGCCAGTTGCCCACCTTGCCGTTGTGCATGAAGGTCCAGTTTTTCCAGATGAAGGGGTGGCAATTGGTTCTGGAGATGGCCGTGCCCGTGGTGGCCCGCACATGCGCGAAAAAAAGCTTCGCCTGAACATGCGCGGCCAAGGAGCGCAAGTTGCTGTCGTTCCAAGCCGGGAGGATGTCTTTGAACAGGCCTGGGGTGGTGCGCTGGGTGTACCACGCCACACCAAAGCCGTCTCCGTTGGTCACCCAGGCCGATTGGGTGGCCGCCAGGCTTTGCCTGACGATCGAGTGCTCTTGGTGAAAGACCAAGTCTTCCAGGTAAATCTCTGGACCTGCATAGGCAACCCATCTGCACATGGCAACCTCCAAAAAGAAACGGACAAAGGTTTGCGGCCTGCTTTCAGGGGGCGTCAGGCCCGCTTCAGCGAGGGGATGCGCAGCTTATTTGGCAAACAGCCGAGACGGATCGGCAAAGGCCTTGAACTCGACGGCATTGCCACACGGGTCCAAAAAGAACATGGTCGCTTGCTCGCCCACTTGGCCTTTGAAGCGGATGTGCGGCTCAATCACAAATGCGATGTTGGCGGCTTTGAGCTTGGCGGCCATGCGCTCCCACTCGGGCATGTCGAGCACCATGCCGAAATGGCGCACCGGCACGTTGTCGCCATCGACGGCACTGGTGTTGTGGTGGCCGGCCTCGTTGGGGCTCAAATGCGCGACGATTTGATGCCCATAAAAATTGAAGTCCACCCACTCGTCCGATGAGCGCCCCTCCGGGCAGCCCAACAACTCGCCATAAAAAGCACGCGCCTTGGCCAAAGACGTGACGGGAAAGGCCAGATGGAATGGTTGCATGGCTGGATATTAATCCATGCTTGAGAGCGGCCTTCAGTGACCAGTGACGACTTCCGGAATGTCTTGTGCGGGCGGTGTGTTGCGGCTGCGCCCACAACGCACGATGCCGTCGATCATCACCATGCCAATGCCGGGGATGTCGCCCAATTGCACGCTTTCCAACAAGGTTTTGCCAGCGGTGTGTTGGGCCCGGTCCATGAACACAAAGTCGGCTGCGCGACCGACCTCGATCAGGCCGCAGTTGAGCTGGCGAATGCGCGCGGTGTTGCCGGTGGCGAAACAAAAAACCAATTCGGCGGGGATGTCGGCCAGGCTCGAGAGCAGGGCCACCATGCGCAAGATGCCCAGGGGTTGCACGCCCGAGCCGGCCGGCCCGTCGGTGCCCAAGATCACGCGGTGCGGGCATTTGAGCTCCAGCGCAGCCTTGGCCGCCGCAATGGCCACGCGCTCGTTGCCGTTGTGCACGATCTCGATGGCGCGGGATGATTTTTCGCACAACTCGCACACGTGGGCTTCGGGCAGCGAAGTGTGGCCGCCATTGATGTGGCCAATCACGTCCGCATCGGCTTCCAGCACCACATCTTTGTCGATCATGCCCGAGCCTGGAATCGACGGGCCACCGGTGTGGATGGTGCTTTGGATGCCGTGTTTACGCGCCCAGGCCACCATCTCTTTGGCCTCGTAGCCGGCCTTGACCGAGCCCAGGCCGACTTCGCCCAACAGGGTCACCCCCGCATCGGCCAGGTCTTTGAAGTCTTGTTCGGTCATGCCTTTTTCAATGACCGGCGCACCGGCCAACACCTTCACACCACCGGGTCGAAAGTTGTCAAAGGCGCGCTGGGCGGTGATGGCCAAGGCTTTGAGGCCCACGATGTCTTTGGGTCGCCCCGGCAAGTGCACTTCCCCGGCGGAGATCATGGTGGTCACGCCGCCATTCATGGTCGAGTCGATCCAGCCGATTTGGTTTTGGCGCGGCGTCCAGTCGCCAAACACCGGGTGAACGTGGCTGTCGATCAGGCCGGGGCAGACACAGGTGTGGTGCGCATCAATGACGGTTTGTGCACCCGACAGGTCGCAATCTTTCTCACGCCCCACCGCAACGATCAAGCCGTTGTCGACCACGATGGTGTCGGCGTGCAAGATGGGCTGATCAATATCGCCCGACAGCAGCAGGCCGATGTTTTTGATCACGACTTTTCCAGATGCGCCAGCGGCGGCGATGTCGGCCATGGGGGGACTCCTCAAAGAGCGGGTTGAACCGCAGGGTTGACGACACGAAACACCGTGTCGAGCACAAAACGTTTCCATTGCGCCACGGCTGGCGGGGCGTCGATGTTCTCGCCCAAAAAGGCGGTCAAGGTGTGGCGATTGGACATATAAAAATAGCCCGTGGCAGCAATCAGCAAATAGACATCGCGCGGCGACACATCGGCACGCATCAACCCTTGCTGCACGCCTGCTTGCAAGATGTCGCCAATCACGGTGATCGCAGGTGACGAGTATTCCTTGGCCCGCAGCGATTTGACGATGTGGCGGCCCTTGTGCAGGTTTTCGGTGTTGAGCAAGGTGACAAACTCTGGGTGTGCGCGGTAGTAGTCCAGCACAAAGTGCACCATTTGTTCGAGCGCCAGCAGCGGTTGGCCCACATCCAGCGCCAACTCGGCCTCGGCGTCATTCATGCGCTGGTAAATGGTTTCCAACACCTCGACAAACAAGCCTTCCTTGCTGCCGAAGTAGTAGTAAATCATCCGGTCATACGACTTGGCCAAGCGTGAAATTTTCTCCACACTGCCACCTTCATAGCCATGTTGTGCAAACACCTTGATGGCCGCGCGCAAGATGCTCTCGCGGGTTTGTTGTGCACTTTGCTCGCGAACGCCTGTGGTGCGTTTGCCCCCTGGCTTGGCCATGCGGGCTTTGGGTTGGCGTGCGGTGGTGACCATGGTGAATTATTGGTCGATGAATCAGCGGGCGTGAGTCTCGGGGGTGACGGGGGTGTGCACGGACGCGCCCCGCCACCGGTGGTGAAAACCCGTGTGGTCGGTGCGGCCCACACGCCTGGGCGCCGTCTGGGAAAACCATGCTTGCGCGACAAAAAAGGATGCGCTATATTGGTGTTTCATGTAGCGATCACAACATTTTGGTGTGGTGAATGCTACACAAACTGCGGCTGCTGTGCAACAGCGCATCGCAGACCCCTGAAGAACAGAACTGGTGATGACGGAACACTCGAAAACCGACGGCTTGCCCAGCATCGAAGCGCCCGCCGCCCCTGAGTTTCAGGCGCGCGCCAAGTTGCGCAACGAGCGCATGAGCGGCGCCAAGATCGAATGCAATGCCTGCCCGGTGCTGTGCCAAATATCGGTGGGGCGTGTTGGCGCTTGCGACCGCTACGCCAACCACGATGGGGTCTTGGTGCGCTTGGACCCGGTGGTGCTGTTGCGCCGCGAACTGGCGCAAACCGAGCCCCAATTGGTGCCCTTTGTGGCGCGTGGCGAAGATGCCGCACCCGCGCCCTGGAATGGCGACCTGGTCCATGCCGACCAAGTCTTTGTCACCGGCGTGGGCTCTTCCACCACCTATCCCGATTACAAACCCGCCCCCTTCATCGTGTCTTCCAAAGTGGACGGCGTGGACATGGTGACCGTGGTCACCGAGGGCATCTTCAGTTACTGCAGTTTCAAGGTCAAGATCGACACCGACCGCTACTTGGGTGCCGAGCAAGCCAATGTGCGCATGAAAGGTGAGGTGGTGGGCCATGTGACCACCGCCGAATACGGCTCTCAAATGCTGTCGCTGGGTGGCGTGCACCACTTGACCGGTGGCAGCAAAAAAGAAGGCCGCGTCACGGTGGAGATGATGCAGGCCTTGGGCAACAAACAGGCGGTGTCGTTGACCATCGATGGTGGCGCGCAATTGGTCATTCAGGCCGGGCGTGCACCCATCGTCAACGGTGTGGAAGAACAGCGCATGCGGGTGGGCTGCGGCTCGGCCGTGGTGGGCATTTTTGCGCGGCAGTTTCATGGCGTGGCCGATGAGGTGCTGGTGCTCGATGACCACATCACCGGTGTGTTGACCGAACACCAAGCCGGCCGCTGCCTGGACATGCGGCCCTCGGGCATTGCGGTGTTGGGCCGCAAGTCCACGCCCGGGCGTTACTTTCAAGTGGCCAACCCCGGCAACGGTTGGGGCGGCACCGACATCGTGGACCCCTTGTCCATCATCGAAGGCTGGGACCCCCAAGTGGTTTGGCCCGGTTTGCGTTTGTTGGTCACCTCCACCACCGGCGAGCATGCGGCTTGGTATGTGCTCAACGACCAGCTTCAAGCGGTGCAACAAGACATGCCCGCCGAGGTGCGCACCATCGTGGACCGGATTGGCGAAAACTGCGAGCCGTCTCTGTGCAGCGTGATGTTTTTGGGTGGGGCTGGTGGCAGTTTGCGCGCTGGCGTCACAGAAAACCCGGTGCTTCTCACCCGGGCCATCAAACAAGCCTTGGTCAATGTGACCTGTGGCGGTGCCCCGGCGTTTGTCTGGCCCGGCGGCGGCATCACCGTGATGAGCGATGTGCTGCGCATGCCCGACAACAGCTTTGGCACCGTGCCCACACCGGCCATCATTGCGCCGATTGAATTCAGCATGCGCTTGTCGGACTACCAAGCCCTGGGTGGGCACATGGACCATGTGCGCTCGCTGGAAGACGTGTTGCGACACGGCGCCTGGCACAACGAAGGCGCGCCCACCGCGCTCAAGTGGGCGGCCCAGCCCAAAGCCAACCCCTGGCCGCTCGGGCAAGACCCGATGCTCGGATAAGGCGCGCAACGTGACCGCTTCGCGACAACTTTTACCCGATGGCCGCTGGCACTTTCAGCATGGCCCAATGGACATCGTGATCGGTGCCGATCCGGTGGGCCTCCATGGCCCAGCGGCGGTGGAGGATGCCCATGAAAGCGCTTGGGCGTGCTTTGTGCCCCTGCTTGACGGGTTGATGCAAGAGTGGCCGGTGCTGCGTTTGCCCGTGCAAGCCCATCGGCCCTGTCCACTGCACGGCGCGGTGGCGCGGCGCATGTGGCAGGCTTGCTTGCCCTGGGCGGACCAACACTTCATCACGCCCATGGCCGCTGTGGCCGGCAGCGTGGCGCAAAGCTTGATCGCCAGCTACGACCGGCCTGGCGTGGCCCGCGCCTGGGTCAACAACGGTGGCGACATTGCCCTGCACCTCACGCCTGGTCAGTCGGCGCGCGTGGGTTTGTATGCCGACTTGGCGCGCTTGCCTGCGCACGGGTGGGGGCAAGGCATCCAATTGGACGGCGCATTGGAAGTCACCCACGCCATGCCCGTGCGCGGCGTGGCCACCAGCGGCTGGCGCGGTCGCAGTTTTTCGTTTGGCATCGCCGACAGCGTGACCGTGCTCGCGGCCACCGCTGCGCAAGCCGATGCAGCGGCCAGCATGATTGCCAATGCGGTCAACGTGGACCACCCCGGCATCGTGCGCCAACCCGCCCACAGCTTGCGCGACATGACCGATTTGGGCGACCTGGCCGTCACCGTTGATGTGCCTCAGTTGCCATCCAGCTTGGTGCAACAAGCCTTGCAAGCCGGCTGGCAATGTGCGCGCGAATGTCAAGCGCAGGGCTGGATCGCGGCCGCGTTTTTGGTGTGCCAAGGTCAGTCGTTGGCATTGACCCTGGGCGGCGCTGTGGATGGCGAGCAGGTATCCTGTGCCAACGATGCTTTGGCGTTGGCTTGAAACGACACAAACCATTCGAACCACTGACACCGAAGACCCGACACCTCAGAATCCCAGGAGACGCGAACCATGCCCGCCCACATTCGAAAAATCGTGGTCCAAGTCGAAGAGACTCGGCAAGAGATGGGCCGCGCCGTGTCGCCACCCACGCGCCGGGCTTTGGCCATGGCGGTGATTGCCAACCCCTATGCCGGTCGCTACAGCGAAAACCTCGATGAGCTGATCGCCATCGGCGAAGAGTTGGGCGCTTTGCTGGGCCAAAAGTGCGTGCAAGCCCTGGGCATCACGCCCGGCCAAGCGCACAGTTACGGCAAGGCCGCGATCGTGGGCGAGGACGGCGAACTCGAACACGCGGCCGCCATCTTGCACCCCAAGCTGGGCGCGCCCTTGCGCCAAGCGGTTGAAAAAGGCGCAGCCTTGGTGCCGTCGGCCAAAAAGCGTGGTGGCATGGGTGCGGCCATTGACGTGCCCTTGGGCCACAAAGACGCCGCTTTTGTGCGCAGCCACTTTGACGCCATGGAGGCGCGCGTGAGCGACGCGCCGCGCGCGGCAGAAATCGTCGTCGCCGTTGTCGTCACCGACAGTGGCCGCCCCTTGCCGCGCATTGGCGGCTTGCAAGTCCAAGAGATTCAAGGTCAGGACGGTTTGCGCTGAAACGCAAACCTATTTTTCGTTTCAAACCACCACAGGAGACCCACCATGAAAGCTGTCAACACCCTACGCCGCGCCATCGCGCTGGCGGCCCTGACTTGGGCGGCTGTTCCCGCCCAGGCCCAAAACACCATCAAGATCGGTGAGATCAACAGCTACAAAGCGCAGCCCGCTTTTTTGGAGCCCTACAAAAAAGGCATGGAGTTGGCCATTGACGAGGTCAATGCCGCGGGTGGCTTCATGGGCAAAAAATACGAACTCATCACCCGCGACGACAACGCCAACCCGGGTGACGCCGTGCGCGTGGCTGAAGAGCTGATCTCGCGCGAAAAAATCGATGTGCTCACCGGCACCTTCTTGTCCAACACCGGCTTGGCCGTGGCCGACTTTGCCAAGCAAAAGAAAGCCTTTTTCTTGGCCGGCGAGCCTTTGACCGACAAGCTCACTTGGCAAGGCGGCAACGCCTACACCTTCCGTTTGCGCCCCGGCACCTATATGCAAGCGGCCATGCTGGTGCCCGAGGCCGTCAAGCTGAAGAAAAAACGCTGGGCCGTGGTCTACCCCAACTATGAGTACGGTCAATCGGCGGTTGCCGCCTTCAAGGCCTTGCTCAAAGCCGCCCAACCCGATGTCGAGTTCGTCGCCGAGCAAGCGCCCCCCTTGGGCAAGCTCGATGCCGGCAGCGTGGTGCAAGCCCTGGCCGATGCCAAGCCCGATGCCATCTACAACGTTTTGTTTGGTGCCGACCTGTCCAAGTTTGTGCGCGAGGGCAATACCCGTGGCTTGTTCCAAGGCCGCGAAGTGGTCAGCTTGTTGACGGGTGAGCCCGAGTACCTGGACCCGCTCAAAGACGAAACCCCCAATGGTTGGTTGGTCACCGGCTATCCCTGGAACAACATCGCCACCAACGAGCACAAAGCGTTCTTGCAAGCCTACCAAGCCAAGTTCAAAGACTATCCGCGCCTGGGCTCGGTGGTCGGTTACGCGATGATCAAGTCGGTCGTGGCCGGTGTGGTCAAGGCCCAAAGCACCGACTCTGAAAAGCTGCGTGTGGCCTTTCGCGGCCTGCAAGTGGACACCCCGTTTGGCAAGATCACTTACCGCGCAGAGGATCACCAATCCACCATGGGCGCGTTTGTGGGCCGCACCAAAAATGATGGCGGCAAAGGCGTGATGGTGGATGCACGCTACCTCGATGGCGCGCAGTTCCAGCCATCGGCGGCCGAAGTGAAGAAATCACGCGCGGCCGACTGAGAAGCCTTGCCACTGTGGGCCCAACCCCGCCAAGGCCATCCTTGCCAGCGCACGTCACGCGAGGATGGTTGCCTGGGTGTTGGCACGACGATGGTCGCGCCACGTTGCTGACCGCCATGGCGGCAGCGATGTGGTGACCCCTGGACCCTGGATGTTTGATTGGCCATGAGTTTTTCCGGATTCTTTGTTCAGCTCTTGAATGGCCTGGCCTCGGCGTCATCGCTGTTTTTCGTCGCGGCGGGCTTGTCGCTGATTTTTGGCGTCACCCGCATCGTGAATTTCGCGCACGGTTCGTTTTTCATGGCCGGCATTTACATCGCCTATACCGTGGTCGAACGCTTGAGCGGCAGCATTGGGTTTTGGCCCTGCTTGGCCCTGGCCGCAGTCGCCGTTGGGTTGCTCGGTGCCTTGATCGAAATGCTCTTGTTGCGCCGCATTTACAAAGCGCCAGAGTTGTTTCAGCTGCTGGCCACCTTTGCCCTGGTGTTGGTCATCAAAGACGCGGTGCTGTGGCTGTGGGGCCCGGAAGAACTGCTCGGGCCCCGTGCCCCAGGCTTGGCCGGGTCGGTGTTGATTGGGGGGCGTCAGTTCCCCATGTACGACTTGTTTTTGATCGTGGCGGGCCCGATTGTTTTGGCCCTGCTGTGGCTGCTGCTCACCCGTACCCGCTTGGGCACCTTGGTGCGCGCCGCCACCCAAGACCGCGAAATGGTCAGTGCCTTGGGCGTCAACCAAGCCTGGTTGTTCACCGCCGTGTTTGCCTTGGGTGCCATGTTGGCGGGCTTGGGCGGCGCTTTGCAGTTGCCGCGTGAGCCGGCCAATTTGGAAATGGACTTGAACATCATTGGCGCGGCCTTTGTCGTGGTGGTGGTGGGCGGCATGGGCTCCATCCCTGGGGCGTATTTGGCCGCCTTGCTGATCGCCGAAGTCAAGGCCGTGTGCATTTGGTTGGGGCTGGTCGAGGTGTTTGGGGTGGCCGTATCGTTTTCCAAGCTCACCTTGGTGGTGGACTTTTTGGTCATGGCCATCGTCTTGGTGTGGCGGCCGTGGGGCTTGCTCGGCAAGCCCCAGGCCCCCAGCCGCTATGTGGGTTTGCGCGAAGAGCCTTTGCGCGCGGCCAGCCCGGTTTATGTGTGGGCCGCGGCTTTGCTGGGGGTGGTCTTGGTGGCCATGCCTTGGCTCACGCCCAACTCACCCTACACCACGGTGCTGATGATCGATTTGTTGATCGCCGCTTTGTTCGCCGCCAGCTTGCACTTCATCATGGGGCCGGCGGGCATGCATTCTTTTGGCCACGCGGCGTATTTTGGTTTGGGCGCGTATGGCGCGGCGCTGCTGGTGCGCGCTTTGGGTTTGTCGATGGAGGTGTCGCTGCTGGTGGCGCCCTGGGTGGCGGCTTTCGGGGCCTTGGTGTTTGGTTGGTTTGCGGTGCGCTTGTCGGGCGTGTACCTGGCCATGCTGACCTTGGCCTTTGCCCAAATCACCTGGGCGGTCACGTTCCAGTGGGACAGCTTCACCGGCGGCAGCAATGGCCTCACCGGCGTGTGGCCGTCGGCCTTGTTCAGCGACAAGCGCATGTATTACTGGCTCACCTTGGTGCTGGTGGTGGCCGGCGTGCTGGGGCTGCGGCGGGTTTTGTTTTCGCCCTTTGGTTATGCGCTGCGTGCGGGCCGCGACTCGGTGCTGCGCGCCGATGCGATTGGCATCGATGTCAAGCGCTTGCAATGGTTCGCCTTTGTGCTGGCTGGCGGCGTGGCCGGTTTGGCGGGGGCTTTGTATGCGTTTTCCAAGGGCAGCATTTCGCCCGAATCGATGAGCGTGGGCAAGTCGGTGGACGGCTTGGTCATGGTGCTGTTGGGCGGTATTCAAACCTTGGCCGGCCCCGTGGTCGGTGCCTTCAGTTTCACTTGGCTGCACGATGTGGTGGCGCGCAACACCGACTACTGGCGCGCCATGTTGGGCTCGGTCATTTTGTTGTTGGTGCTGCTGTTTCCCCAAGGCATTTCCGGCTCGGCGCAAATGCTGTGGTTGCGCTGGCGTGGCCAAGCGGCGTCTTCCGCGGGGGCCGCACCATGAGCGCGCTGCTTCAAGTGCGCCACCTGGGCAAGTCCTTTGGGGGCGTCAAAGCGGTGGACGGCATCAGCTTTGACTTGGCGCCCGGCGAGTTGCTGGCCTTGATTGGCCCCAATGGCGCGGGCAAGTCCACCACTTTCAACATGGTCAATGGCCAGTTGCGTGCCGACCAAGGCGCCATCACGCTGCAAGGCCAAGAGTTGGTGGGGCGCAAGCCGCGCGACATTTGGC
>CANFPJ010000086.1 GCA_947448885.1 Comamonadaceae bacterium | reverse complement strand
TGGAGCGCAGGGACTGGAGGAGGCGCGCATACCCCGAGATGGCGGTTCTGGAGGGGGAGTCCATGGCCACGCGCACAACCCAGCAACCCCAAAAACCGAAACAGAAGTTCAGATCAAACGCTCGCCCCGCATCTGATCGGCCAGTGTTTCGCGCTCGCGAATGACGTGGACTTTGTCGCCATCCACCAACACCTCGGCGGCACGTCCGCGTGTGTTGTAGTTGCTGGCCATGCTCATGCAATAAGCCCCTGCGGACAACACTGCCAAATGGTCACCTGCTTGCACGGATAGCCAGCGGTCGCGGCCAATCCAGTCGCCGCTTTCGCACACGGGGCCGACCACGTCATACACCGTGGCTTCACCCCCGCGTTGCGCCAGCGGGACAATGTGGTGAAACGCTTGGTACATGGCCGGACGTGGCAAGTCGTTCATGGCGGCGTCAATGATGCAAAAGTTTTTTTGCTCGCCGGGTTTCAAATAAAGCACCTCGGTCAGGCACACGCCGGCATTGCCCACCAGCGAACGCCCGGGTTCGATCATCAAGCGACGCTTGCCAAAACCGCGCGCGTCCAAGCGGGCCAGCAGTTGCGCCCACAGCGCATCGGCCGCAGGCGGTGTGTCGCCGTTGTAATTGATGCCCAAACCGCCGCCAAAGTCGAGGTGGGGGATGGGCACGCCAGCGGCCTCGATGGCTTCTACCAAGTCCAGCACCTTATCGAGGGCGTCCAGATAAGGGCCTGCGCTGGTGATTTGCGAACCAATGTGGCAATCGATGCCCACCACCTTCAAGCCCGGTAAAGAGGCCGCATGCAGATAGCCGCGCAAAGTGTCTTCGTGGGCGATGCCAAATTTATTGCCCTTGAGCCCAGTGGAAATATAGGGATGGGTTTGCGGGTCCACATTGGGGTTGACGCGGATGCTCACCGGCGCGACTTTGCCGCATGAGAGCGCCACTGCGCTCAGCACATCCAACTCGGCTTCGCTCTCGACGTTGAAGCAAGCGATGCCCGCTTCCAGCGCTTGGCGCATCTCGGCGCGGGTTTTGCCCACGCCCGAAAAAATCACTTTGTTGGCTTGGCCACCGGCAGCCAGCACACGGCTGAGTTCGCCACCCGAGACGATGTCAAAGCCGCAACCCGCTTGGGCAAAGACTTGCAACACACCCAAGGCGGAATTGGCTTTCATCGCGTAATGCACCTGCGCGTCTCGCCCCGCAAAAGCCTTTTGGTAAGGGGCCAAAGCGCCCAGCATGGCGGCTTTGGAGTACACAAACAAGGGTGTGCCATATTGATGCGCCAAGGTAGACAAGCACACTTCTTCCACCCATAAGTGGCCTTGACGTTGCGATAAAAACGGCGCGCCGGGCAAATCAATGGGGGGCATGGTCATGGTGGGGTCGCCGTTGGGGCATTGGGTGTTGCCGAGCTGGGGGTCGGTGCAGTGGTGGAGGGAGGGGCGCTGGGCTGACCCATGCCAGGCACCATCACTTGCGGAAAGGGGCTGCGTTGATCGGGCGGTACGTCTGTGGGCAGGTACAGCGGGCCGCGCTGGCCGCAGGCCGAGGCCAAGGCGGCCACACCCATCGCAAGGACAAACCGTCTGAATAGAATGGGTCTGTGTTTCATCTTGAAATTGTAGCCAGCGCCTGTGGTGCCTTTGTATGACCGATAACGAATTCATGAACCTGGCCGAGGCGTTGCTGCTCTCGGTCGAACAACATTGCGACCGCATCAACGAATCCACCGATGTCGACATCGACAACCAACGCGTGGGTGGCATGGTCACCTTGGTGTTTGCCAACCGCAGCCAAATTGTGATCAACCTGCAAAAGCCTTTGCACGAGGTGTGGCTGGCCACCCGCAGTGGCGGTTACCACTATCGCCACAACGGCCAGGCTTGGATGGACACCAAAGGCCCAGGCGATTTTTGGGTGCAACTGGGCCAAGATGCCAGCGCACAAGCGGGCATGCCGCTCAGCTTCAGTTCTTGAACAGGTCGAGGATCTTCTTTTTTTCGTCGGCCGCAGGCAACTCGCTGTTGCCTGACTTGTTGTCCAAGCCCAGGCCGATGATGCCCGTGGCGCGCGAAAACTCGGTGAAAAACCAATCCCCGGCTTCATAGACCACCCCCGGTGGGGCACTCATCTCAGCGATGGGCGTGTTTTTGAGTGCCGCTTGCATGTATTGGATCCAAACCGGCAAGCTCAGCCCCCCACCGGTTTCGCGGTCACCCAGTTTGCGCGGCGTGTCGTAGCCAATCCAGGTCACGGCTGTCAAGGTGGGGTGGTAGCCGGCAAACCATGCGTCCATCGAGTCGTTGGTGGTGCCGGTTTTGCCGTAAATGTCATTGCGCTTCAAAGTGGATTGGGCCTTGGCCGCGGTGCCCGAGCGGGTCACCTCTTGCAGCAGGCTGCTCATCACAAACGCGTTGCGGGCGCTGATGGCGCGCACCGACTCTTCTTGTTCAATCGGGGTGTAGTCCGACAGCACCTTGCCCATGGCGTCGGTCACCTTGGTGATCAAGTAGGGGTTGATGCGAAAACCACCGTTGGCAAACACCGAATAACCGGTGGCCATTTGCAACGGGGTGACCGATCCCGCTCCCAGCGCCATGGTCAGGTAGGCGGGGTGGCGTTGCGGGTCAAAGCCAAATTGGGCGATCCAGTTTTGGGCGTTTTGCGGACCCACGGCTTCCAGCACCCGAATGGAGATCATGTTCTTGGACTTGGCCAAACCTTTGCGCAAGCTCATCGGCCCTTCAAAGGTGCCGTCGTAATTTTTCGGTTCCCAGGCTTGGCTGCCAGTCACGCTGGCATCGTAAAACAGGGGCGAGTCGTTGACCACGGTGGCGGGGGTGAAACCTTTTTCCAGTGCGGCAGAGTAAATGAAGGGCTTGAAGCTGGATCCCGGTTGGCGCCAAGCCTGGGTCACGTGGTTGAACTTGTTTTTGTCGAAATCAAAGCCGCCCACCAACGCGCGAATCGCGCCATCGCGCGGGTCCAGGGCGACAAAAGCCCCCTCGACTTCGGGCAATTGGGTGATCTCCCATTGGGTGCCTTTGACGATGCGAATCACTGCGCCCGGCCTGAGTTTGATGTTGGGCGGTGCTTTGTCGGCCAAGCCCGATTGCACCGGCTTGAGCCCCTCACCGGTGACTTCGATCACCTCACCGTTTTGTCGCACGGCCCGCACCAATTTCGGTGAGGCATCGAGCACCACGGCGGCCAGCAAGTCGCCCTTGTCGCCTTGTTCGATCAAGGTGTCGTCGATCAACTCTTCGCGCTCCCGTGCATTGGCGGGCAGGTCAATGAACTTTTCGGGGCCACGGTAGTGCTGGCGTTTTTCATAGTCCATGATGCCCCGGCGCAGGGCCTGATAGGCCACTTCTTGGTCAGTGGCACGGACCGTGGTGTAGACCTTCAAGCCTCGGGTGTAGGCGTCCGCACCGTACTGCGCGAACATCAAAGACCGCGCCATTTCAGCCACATAGTCGGCGTGGTTGCGAAAGCCCAAGTTGGCATTGCGCACCTGCAACTCCTCGCCTTTGGCCTGATCGGCTTGTGCTTGGGTGATGAAGCCGTTGTCGAGCATGCGTTCGATGATGTAGAGCTGTCGCGAGCGTGCGCGCTTGGGGTTGTTGATGGGGTTGTAGGCCGATGGCGCTTTGGGCAGACCTGCCAACATCGCGGCCTCGGCCACGGTGATGGACTTGAGGGGTTTGCCGAAATAAGCCTCGCAGGCGGCGGCAAAGCCATACGCGCGGTTGCCCAAAAAAATCTGGTTCAAATAAATTTCAAAAATCTGGTCTTTGGTCAGCAGGTGTTCGAGCTTAAAGGTCAGCAGCAGCTCGTAAATTTTGCGGGTGAAGGTTTTCTCAGAGCTGAGGTATACATTGCGTGCCACCTGCATGGTGATGGTTGATGCCCCTTGGCTTTTGGCCCGGCCCAAGTTGGCCAAGCTGGCGCGAGCCAAACCAATGTAATCCACCCCGCCGTGGTGATAAAAGCGGGCGTCCTCAATGGCCAAGACCGCATCTTTCATGACCTGCGGGATATTTTTGAAATCGGTGTAATTGCGCCGTTCTTCGCCAAACTCGCCAATCAAGGTGCCTTCCACCGAGTACACCCGCATCGACAATTTGGGCCGGTAATCGGCCAGGTCAGAGATGTCGGGCAGCTGGGGATAGGCCATCGCCAGCGCCAGGGCCACCAGAAGCGACACCGATAAAACACCTGCCACGCTCAAACCCACCGACCACTTGAGAAAGCCCCATACCAAGGCCCCCAGTTGGGAAGGACTGCTGTCGTTGGCGGCTGCCTCGGGGGGGGATTTGCGGTTCATGGGCAACCGCGCCGGTGTGGCCGACGCGGTGAGACAAAACGCCGATTATAAAAAATACCACCCGGGCGTGAATCGGGTGCTGGTTGTTGAAACTAAAAGCATTCATGGTTAGGATGTGGTGAAACATCAGGGAGGTGCACATGGCTTGGGGCAAAACCTTCATGCGCGCTGGGCGTCAAGCCCTGCTCGGAGTCGACTGGGGCGACGACTGTTTGAGCTTGGTGGCCGTGGACGGGCACCCGGCCCAGGGTTGGCGCCTGAGCCTGTGCGAGCAAGAAAGCTGGCAAGGTGAGGCCAACCCCAGTGCGGCCTTGGCCCGTGCTTGGCGGCGCAGTGCCAGCCGGGTGCGAAGGGTGGCGGTGGCCGTGCCAGACCACAGCGTGTGGCAACAGGTGATGGCCATGGACGCACGCTTGCAAGGCGAGGATTTGCACTTTCAAATCGGCTTGCGCTTGCGCGATCAATTGCCCTGGGATGTATCGCAAGTGAGCTGGGACTACGCGTGGCACGATGCCCCTGACAACCCAGGTGCGGCGTACGCTGTTTGTGCGGTGCCCTTGAGCGAATTGCAACCCATGCTGGATTGGGTGCGTGCGGCCAACCTCATGCCGTGGGTGGTCGATGTGCATGCCCAAGCCTTGCAGCGCTGGAGCGAACATGCCCAACGCCTGGTGCCTGGGCGCGCCAATGCGCAAGCCAGTCCATTGGCCATGGGGCTGGCGTTGCGCCGGTTTGTGGCATGAACCCGATCAACCTGTTGCCCATGCGCGAACGCCTGTGGCAGCGCCAGAGGCGCTGGTGGCGACAGCGTTGGACCTGGACTTTGGGCATCTCCTTGGTGGTTTGGGCTGGCTTGGCGGGGTTGTTGGCCTGGCACCATCAAAAGTGGGTGGAGGCCAATGCCCAATTGCAGGCTCAGATTGAAGCGCAAGCCCCTGCGCGCGCGCAGCACCAGCGCCTGTTGCAAGCGCTGCGCCAATGGCAAGACGCGCTGCAACAGTCAGCGAACCTGCAAGCCGCCAAGCCCGAGCCTTGGCACACTTGGCAAGTTTTGGCCCAAATGGCAGCCCCGCAAGTGCGCTGGGAACGCTGGGTCTGGGATGGCCAGAGCATCACCGCATCGGGTCAAGTTTTACAGGCTTCTGTGGCCACCCAGTTACAGACCCAATGGCAACAACGCTGGGGGCCCGGGCGGCCTGTTCAGACCTTGTCGTTGAAAGCCGAGCAGACCTTGGACCCAGAGGGCGTGGCAGACACCTGGTGGCACGGGGAATGGCGTTGGCGCGCCCAAGTGGCTGGGGACACGCCAGCGCTCAAGCCCACAGCACCCGGCGCTGCACCGATGCTGCCACCCGGGCGATCACCAACGACCGAGGGCCTCAGGCCATGAGTGGCTCACCAGACCGCTCGGCACCCAATCAGCCTTGGGCGGCCCTCCGGTGGGAACACCCTTGGGCTTGGCCATTGGCCCAGCAAGTGGGGGTGCTTGCGGCGGTGGTGTGTGTATTGCTGGTGGCCTGTTGGGCTTCTTTATGGCCTTGGTGGGAGGCCTTGAGTGCGTTGCAACAAAGCCACCAAAGCTTGGCCGCCCAATATGAAACCAGCCAACAAAAGTGGCGCGAACTGCCCGAATTAGAGCGGCGTGTGCAGGCTTTGCGCGATGCGCACGAACGCCGAGACCGCGACAGCGCTGGTGAACAAGTCGGGTGGCTGCAACCCGTGACTTGGACCCCCGTACCAGCGCCCGTGGGTGCCAGCGCTGCCCCACGCTGGCGTGGGCAAACCCAAGGCCAGGCCAGCGAGGTGGCCTCGGTGCTGGCCCAGCTTGCCGCGGCGGATCACGCCTTGCCAGTGGAATTGTTGCGCACCGCTCTAGAAGGCCAGTGGCGATTGACATGGGAGGTGTTGGGGGATGCGCCACCCAAGGGCAGTCCCCCTAGGCCACATATTTCCCGCGACTGGCGGTCATTGCTGGACGACGCGCCCATGCGGGCCCATTGGCAGGCGCAGCTGAAGGCGCAACCCGGTCGGGTGCAATGGCTCTGGCCACAGATCAACCGCAACGCTGAACCTTTGGAGGCTTTTGAGTTGGCCCAATTGACTTGGATTGGTTGGTTGGAACAAGGGGACCGGCGCGTGGCCCTGGTTCAGGCCGGTACCAACGTTCATCGGGTGGCCATTGGCGGGCACATGGGGCGCCATCACGGTCGTGTCGAGCACATTGGCGCTGATCACCTGGTTTTGCGCGAAGTGCTGCGCACCCCACAGGGCGTTTGGGCGCCCAACCTGACCCGTTGGCCCGCGCCGGGGCCCATGGTGTCCAAGGGTTCAGTGCCACCGCCCAAAGCAAAGGACCTGCCATGAACATCGGTGCCCCAATCGGGTGTCAAGCTGCCCCATGGCCGCTCAAAGTTCAATTTTGTTGGGCACCCAGGTGGCGATCGGCTTGCCAGGTGCTGGTGCTGGGGTTGATGTTGTGTGGCATCTTGGCTGGTGCGCGGGCTGAAACTGGCACACCGGGCCCGGCTGCAGACACGGCCACTGCCAGCTCGGCCAACAGCACGCCAGCAGCCCCAGTGGCGGACAAAGGCCAGCCCTTGTCCATGAACTTTCAAAACATCGACCTGCGCACCGCCTTGCAGGTGATGGCCGACTTCACCGGTTTGAATGTGGTGGTGTCGGACTCGGTCACCGGTCAAGTCACGGTGCGCTTCAAGGACGTGCCCTGGGAGTTGGCATTGGACAGTTTGCTGCAGGCCAAGGGCTTGGCCTACCAGCGCCAAGGCTCGGTGTTGTGGGTGGCCACCCAAGCCGAAATCAGCGCGCGTGAAAAGAAAAACCTCGAGGCGCGACAGGCCATGCAAGCGATTGAGCCGCTGCAAACCCGCGCCTTCGAGCTGAGTTATGCGCGTGCCACCGAGGTGCTGGCGCAGTTGCTGGGCAACACACCCGCAGCCGTGGGCGCCGCCATGCCGTGGGGCCCCTATGGCTTGTCCCAAAACAACCCCGGCGGTGCCTTGGCCAGCCACAACGGCAACCCGCGCATCCTGAGCGCCCGCGGCAGCGCCTTGGCCGAAGCACGTACCAACCAGCTGTTTGTCACCGACGTATCAGAACGGTTGGAGCAGGTGGCCCAGATGTTGGCGCGCATCGATGTGCCGCTGCGCCAAATTTTGATCGAAGCGCGCATTGTCGAAGCCACAGATACCTTCAGCAAAGCTTTGGGCGTGCGTTTGGGTGCGATCGATGCGGCGGGTGCAACCACTGGGGTGGGCAACAACTTGGGCGCCGTGATCAACAACGCGCGCGTCCCTGGCGTGACTGCCGCGGCCACCGATATCACGGGCAGTTTGGTCAATTTGCCAGCGGCGGCCATCGGTGGTGTGGGGGCGGCGACGATGGCTGTATCGATTTACGACGCCTCCAAGACGCGCTTATTGGGTTTGGAGATTTCTGCTTTGGAGTCCGACGGCCAGGGCAAAGTGGTGTCCAGCCCCCGGGTGGTGACGGCCAACCAAACCAAGGCCATCATCGAGCAAGGCACTGAACTGCCCTACCAAACCGCCACGTCCAGCGGGGCAACCTCCATTGCTTTTCGCAAGGCCAACTTGAAATTGGAAGTCACGCCGCACATCGCGCCCAACGGCGGCATCATTTTGGACCTCGACATCAGCAAAGACAGCGTGGGCCAGTCCACCACCGCTGGTTTTGCCATTGACACCAAGCACATCAACACCCAGGTGCTGGTCGAAGACGGCGGCACAGTGGTGATTGGCGGTATTTACGAACTCAATGAGACCAATGGTCGCAACAAGGTGCCTTTTTTGGCCGACATTCCGGGCTTGGGTTGGTTGTTCCAAAACAGTTTGCGCGCCTCTAAAAAGCAGGAGCTGATGGTGTTCATAAGCCCTAAAATGGTTCAATCCAGTGCACCTGCACGCTGAGAAAGTATCTTTTGTTGGTTTTGGTTGGTCTGCCAGGTTCTGGTAAATCCACGGTGGGTCGTCAATTGGCCCGCCGGCTCGATATTCCTTTTGTGGACTCGGATCACGCGATCGAGCAGCGTTTGGGCTGCTCCATTCGCGAATATTTTGAGCGCCAGGGAGAGGAGCGCTTTCGCGACATCGAAACCGAGGTCTTGACCCAACTGGTGCAGCAAGGCCAAGGGGTGTTGTCCACAGGTGGTGGCTCGGTGTTGCGAGAACAAAACCGAGATCTCTTGCGCCAAAACGGCCAGGTTTTTTACCTCCACACCAGCCCGCAAGAGGTGTTTCGCCGTTTGCGCCATGACCGCCATCGCCCCTTGCTGCAAGTGGCCGACCCGCTGAAGCGTTTACAAGACCTGTTCGCCTTGCGCGATCCGTTGTACCGTGCCGCCGCCCACCATGTGATCGAAAGCCCACGGCCTTCGGTGGGTGCCATGGTGCAAGGTGTGCTGCAACATTTGGAGCGCTCGCCCGAATCTGACCCTGCCCCTGGGGCCTCTACCACCCCAACGATGGCGCCGCCTGCGTCACCCTCTCACTGAGCAATTGCCATGGCCCACACCCCGATCGAGACGGTTCACATCCATTTGGGTGACCGCAGCTACCCCATCCTCATCGGCGCGGGCTTGCTGTCGGGCCCCGGCACCTGGGCCGACTTGCCCCGCGGCAGCAGCGCGCTGATCGTCACCAACACCACCGTGGCCCCGTTGTATGCGGCGGCAGTGCAGGCGGCATTGGCAGCGCACTTTGCCCAGGTGCATGTGCTGGCCTTGCCCGATGGCGAGGCGCACAAGGGTTGGGAGGCGCTGAACCAAATTTTCGACCTGTTGCTGGGCAAGGCCTGTGACCGACGCACCGTGTTGGTGGCCTTGGGCGGCGGTGTGGTGGGCGACATGACCGGCTTTGCAGCTGCTTGTTACATGCGGGGCGTGCCCTTTGTCCAAGTGCCCACCACCTTGTTGGCCCAGGTGGACTCATCGGTGGGGGGCAAGACCGCCATCAACCATCCCTTGGGCAAGAACATGATTGGCGCTTTTTACCAACCGGTGCGGGTGGTGTGCGACCTGGATACCTTGCAAACCCTGCCGGCGCGCGAACTCAGCGCGGGCTTGGCCGAAGTCATCAAATACGGCCCGATATCGGACATGACTTTCCTGGATTGGATCGAAACCCACTTGGACGCTTTGTTGGCCCGCGACCCAGCCGCTTTGGCCTGGGCGGTTCAGCGCAGTTGCCAAATCAAGGCCGAGGTGGTGGGCCAAGACGAGCGTGAAGGGGGCTTGCGCGCCATCCTCAATTTCGGCCACACCTTTGGCCATGCCATCGAAGCTGGTTTGGGTTTTGGCGAGTGGTTGCACGGCGAGGCCGTGGGTTGTGGCATGGTGATGGCCGCCCATTTGTCTGAGCGTTTGGGGTTGGTGGACATGGCCTTTGTGCAGCGCTTGACCCGCATCATTGAGCGGGCTGGCTTGCCCAAGGTGGGTCCGGCTTTGGGCGTGGAGACCTATTTGCACCACATGCGGGTGGACAAAAAAGCCCAGGCCGGTGACATCCGCTTCGTGCTCATCGACGGACCGGGGCGCGCTGTGGTGCGCGGTGCGCCCGATGCCGTGGTGGCTGACGTGTTGCAGGCCTGTTGCGCCGCATGAGTTGGGTGGCCACGCTCTTGCCGGAGGTGATGGCGGGAGCAACGCCGTTGGCAGCGGGTGAACGCATGGCCACCGCACGCTGTGACCTGGCCTGCGACCCCGCCCAGAGCCGCGGTCGGCGCTATCCGCAGGCCGATGCCCCCACGCGAAACGCTTTTCAACGCGACCGCGACCGCATCGTGCACTCCACCGCCTTTCGCCGCCTGGTCTATAAAACCCAGGTTTTTTTGAACCATGAGGGTGACTTGTTTCGCACCCGCATGACCCACTCGCTCGAGGTCGCGCAACTGGCGCGTTCCCTGGCGCGGGCCTTGGGGTTGCACGAGGACTTGGTGGAGGCGATTGCGCTGGCGCACGACCTGGGTCACACCCCTTTTGGCCATGCGGGTCAAGACGCATTGCACGATTGCATGGCTGCGCACGGCGGCTTTGAGCACAACTTGCAAAGCCTGCGGGTGGTGGACCGATTGGAAGCGCGTTACCCCGACTTTGACGGCCTGAACCTGTGCTTTGAAACACGCGAGGGCATCCTCAAGCATTGCTCGGCGAACAACGCCCAAGCCCTTGAACGCGAGGAGCCTGATGGTGTGGGTGCCCGGTTTTTGAACCGCACCCAACCCAGCTTGGAAGCACAGTTGTGCAATTTGGCCGACGAGATGGCCTACAACGCGCACGACATCGACGACGGCGTGCGCTCAGGTTTGATCAGCCTAGAGCAGTTGCAAGACGTGCCCTTGTTTGATGCCTATCGACAAGCCGTCCAACTCGAATACCCAAGCTTGTCGCCCCGGCGTTTGCTCTACGAGTCCATCCGGCGCATGCTCAGCGATCAGGTCTATGACGTCATGGCGCACACCCGTGCAGCGATGCAAACGGTGGTGCAGCGCAGCGCAGATGGCGTGCGCCTGTCGCCCCCGGTGGTGGGCTTTGGCGCGGACATGCGCGAGCGCTCCTTGGCTTTGAAGCAGTTTTTGTTTCACAACCTCTACCGTCACCCCCAGGTGATGGCCACCACCGATTGGGCGCGCAGCGTGGTGGAGGCGTTGTTTCGCGTTTACCTGGATAGGCCGCATGAAATGCCCCCCGAACACCGCGAGCGGTCCAACCGCCATCGGGCGGTGGCCGATTACATTGCCGGCATGACCGATCGTTTTGCCACCCGTGAGCATGCGCGCTTGTGTCCCAACTCGGCCACGGCCATCAACCATCCGATGGCGAGACCTTGGCCATGAGCACCCCGGCCTCAGCCAAAGCATTGAGCCCAGCCACAGTGGTGATTTGGGCCGGCATCAGTGCGGCCTTGCATGTGGGCAAGATCCCGCCAGCCATTCCCCTGCTGCATCTCGAATTGGGCTTGAGCCTGATGCAATCGGGCTTGATGCTCTCCATGGTGCAGTTTGCCGGCATGCTGTTGGGCTTGGTGGTGGGCCTGAGCGCCGACCACTGGGGCCTGCGCAAATGCATGCTGATGGGCTTGAGCCTGATGTTTTTTTCCAGCTGTTTGGGTGGTTTGGCTCCCGACGCCACCACCTTGTTGGTGTTGCGGGGCGTGGAAGGCTTGGGCTTTTTACTGGTGGTCACGCCCGCACCCGGCTTGATCCGACAAATCGTGGCGCCCGCTGAGTTGAGCGCGCGCATGGGCGGTTGGGGCACCTACATGTCATTTGGCAGTGCTTTGGGTTTGTTGCTCGGCCCCATCGTCATGGGTTTGTGGGGCTGGGCCACCTGGTGGATGTTTGCTGGCGGCGTGTCCTTTTTGGCCTGGCTGGCGGTATGGACCGTGGTGCCAAGACCTGCATCTCGCCCGCCACCCATGGCCCCCCAGGAGACGCTGGCCGCTGTGGCCGGTTGGCAAGACCGACTGGTGCGCACCCTCACCACCCCGGGGCCGTGGCTGATGGCGTTCGCGTTTGCGGTTTACACCGGGCAGTGGATGTCGGTGATTGGCTTTTTGCCCACGGTGTACACCCAAAACCAAATTTCTTGGGGCATGACCGGCGTCCTCACTGCATGGGTGGCGCTGGTCAATTTTTCGGGCAATTGGATGTCGGGCCGCTTGTTGCAGCGCGGTTGGAGCGCACGCCAAACCATGGCCACCGGATATGTGGTCATGGGCTTGGGCGCAGTGGGGGCATTTTGGGACTGGGGTGGGTGGCAATTGCCCTTTGCTGCCCGCTACGCCTGTGTGGTGTTGTTTTCGGCGGTGGGTGGCCTGATACCCGGCACCTTGTTTGCCTGCGCGGTGCGCTTGGCCCCGAGCGAAGACACCGTCTCCACCACCGTGGGCTGGATGCAGCAATGGTCGGCCACCGGCCAATTCATCGGCCCCTTGGTGGTCGCCTGGTTGGCCGGTGCGGTGGGTGGCTGGCAATGGACCTGGGTGGTCACGCTCAGCATGGCCACAGTGGGTGCGTTGCTGGCACTGCGCATCCAAAAAGCGCTGGAGCGCAAAACCTTGGCCGCACCATTCCATGCCTGACCCGACCGATACCGAACGCATCGCCATCGAAGACACCCAACAGTGGTTGACCCGCGCCGTGGTGGGCTTGAACCTGTGCCCCTTTGCCAAATCGGTGATGGCCAAAGGGCAGGTGCGCTATGTGGTGACCGAACTCACCGAACCCGAGCAGGTGTTGAAGCTGTTGCAAAGCGAGATGCAAACCTTGGTCGATGCCGACCCTGACACGTTGGACACCACCTTGTTGATTGCGCCCTATCTGCTACCCGACTTTGTGGACTTCAATGAGTTTTTGTTCGACTGTGACGCTGTGTTGCTGGGCATGGACTTGGAGGGCGTCCTGCAGATTGCTGACTTCCACCCGGGCTACCAGTTTGCCGGTACTGCGCCCGACGATGTGGAAAACCGCACCAACCAATCGCCTTACCCCACGCTGCATTTGCTGCGCGAAGACAGCGTGACCCGCGCCGTTCAGGCCTTTCCTGATGCCGCCTTGATTTATGAGCGCAACACCGCCTTGCTGCGTGAGTTGGGCAC